>NZ_CP116619.1:0-342704 GCF_030409055.1 Trichocoleus desertorum NBK24
GATGTACCAACACTTTCAGCAATCGATGGAGTGGACATTTAATTTGTTAACGAGGTCAAATACTGTGTTAAGCGACAATGATCGGCAATCGCTTTGTGACTCAACTCGTTGGCACGGCGAAATCGCCCCAGGAAATGCCCCAGGCTTTCGCCTTCGTAGGCTTTCACTCGGAATACCCAACTCTCCGATTCCATCACTGGTACTCCGCTGCCGCTTGCGTGAGTAGGTTGAGATCAATGTGCGATCGCTCCTGTAACAACGCTTTTCGGGCCGCATTGCGCAGAATTTCATCCAGTAAGCCCAGGTAGCCACGAGTCACCGTTCCTAGAATCTTTTGCATAGGCGCACTGGTCAGATTTGAGGGCTGGGGCAATTTCAACACATACTCTTCCCAGATAGCAGTTGTATCTTCCAATGTCTGACTATCAAAGCGGTGGAACCGATGACATGCCTAGAGGCGGTTATGCACCTGCTCATCCCGCCGCACTACCGCCTCTAGGCGATCTGTACCCACGAGTACAACGGAGATGTCAAGCAGGTCGAAAATGTCCCGAATCTCTGAGAAGGTTTTGGGGCGAAACCGATGCGCTTCATCCAGGATGATCATTTCGACCTGACACGATCGCAGCAGGCGATAGACACGATCGCGTAGGTCCGAAATTGTACCGTTAGTGATGCGGTATTTCAAACGCTCTAATAGCCCCACAAACAATTCTCGCTGCCCGGTCTCTGTGGTGGCGTGCCAGTAGATGACGGGAAGGCTCGGTGCATCTCCGCTCGGTGGTTGGGCCGCATACTTCAAGCGGTATGCATCACAGGCCAACGTTTTGCCCGTGCGTGAGTCTCCAATCACGCGACACGCTTGCCGACAATGCCGCTTATCGTCTAACCACGTATGAAACTGTTGCACCGCTTCGAGTTCGACAAAACATTGACGTTGCAATCGTTCGATCGCCTCTTGCGCTTCACGCTCTATCTTGCGAGTAGGTAGTTTCAGTAGATCGCAAATTCTCTAGGAAAGGGGTAGGGTCAGGCTAAAAGCATTAGATCAAGCCATGACGACCTACCCATCTTCATTATCTCCTGCTCCCGCTCTGACCGATGAAGGGACACTGGAAGCTGCCCTTGATTGTCTACTCGAGTCTGTTCCACTGAACATGAAAGGCGGATACACCCCCCAAGACCTATTCGAGATCCTGCTGCGGGCTGCCAGCCGAGGCGATAGCATCGAACACACGGCTCAACGCTTGCAAGGTACACCCAGTGGTAATGGTATCCGCTATCACTTGGATAAGTTGGATGAGATGGCCACACTGGAGAGCCAACTCAATGCGGCTCTGCAAAGCCGAATTCCACCCAAGATTTGCAGAAGGCAGCATCGCATTGCCATCGATTTACACTTAATTCCCTACTACGGCAACCCAAGTGAGGTGGAGGCTCCCTACATCTACCGCTCTCAAGCTAAAGCTGGAACTACCTCATTCTTCGCCTATGCCACAGTCTATGTTGTCTGTCGTCACAAACGTGTGACCCTAGGGATTCATGCAGTGCATCGTCAAGAAACCTTAGTGGCGACCCTGACTTATTTGCTCGCAAGGTTGAGTCCGCTGCGAGTCCGAGTCAAACGGCTTTACCTGGACCGAGGGTTCTATAGTGTCCCTGTCATCCGTTGGCTGAAGGCATTGCAGATTCCCTTCCTGATGCCTGCGGTGATTCGGGGCAAAACTGGAGGAACCCGTCAACTGCTAAGGGGACGGCGCAGCTACCAGACACCCTACACCCTCAACAGTCCCCAGTATGGTTCGGTCAACTGTCAGATGCGGGTGATTTGTAACTATTACAAAGGGCTCAAGGGCAAGCATGGGATTCAATACACTGTCTATGTGCTGCATCGGGTGAAGGTTGCCCTGCACCAGACCCATCGGCATTACAGAGACCGTTTTGGCATTGAAACCAGTTACAGGATCAAGAACCAGTGTCGCATCCGCACCACGAGTAAAAATCCTGTAACCCGCTTTCTGTTTGTCGCTCTAGCGTTTGTCCTAGTCAATCTTTGGGTGTATTTGCTGTGGTTCTTTATCAGTCGGACACAACGAGGAGGGCGAGTGGTTTACCGAGAACTGTTTGCCCTCAAGACAATGCTGGAATTCCTGTCCCAGGCAGTGGAGCGGCATTTTCCAGTCATCACAGCCATCTACTTACCCGCTCTGGAATGAATTTGCGATCTACTGAGTTTAATCCGTTCCATCTCATCTGACTTCACAATAAGCCTGCTTCCCTTTTCAGTTGTTCATAGTCATACACCCGCACATACGGCACGGGCTTTTTCGGCTTTACGGTCTCACTTTCTAACTCGCTGGTCGATTCTTCAGATTTTGCAACCAGCTGTAGCTCTGATTCTTGAGATGATGCTTTGGCCTTTGACAAGCTAGGCTCATCAATACTTGAGACTTGAATTCCGTTCAGCTTCTGCTTCTTTTGCTGTTGCAGTTTCTTCACTCGCTCATCGCGATCGTCGTAAGACGACGCGCAAGCTTCGCGCACTTCTGCCAACAACGAGCGGTTATCAATGGCTTTACCTGCGCTTCGCCTCCGTTCACTCAAGGCTTGCGCCTCCTTGTAGGACAAGGTTTCGGTTTCCCATCCCACTGCATGAGCTCGGGTCAGAAACACTTCTTTGCCTTCCTGAAGCTGATAGATGTAAACCGTTGTGATATCGCGAGGGTTATACCGCACGACCTGGTGGGGGGACAGAAGGGCTTACAAAGTAGAGCGAATCAGAGACATAGCCCGTTGACCTCGTTGATAAAACGGTCGTTTTCCAGGGCTCAGTTGCAATAAGGCATTCACTAAATCCGCACAGGTGTCGGCAAAGTTAACCCAGCCATAGGCATACAAACCCGTATAAAAATGGCTATGTCTCGGGTGACTTCGTGGCGATTGGGAGGGACGAGCAATGTAATGAGCCACTCCTCGTTGACGCAGTTTTTGTCCCACAAAAGTTGCCGCTCCATAGGCCAAAGTCAGGACTAACAACAAGGCAATTAAGCGATTGCCTTTGAGTCCGGTTCCCTCCAGGTGGTAACCTCCGCTTTTACAATCTCTGAACATTTGCTCAATGCCCATGCGCTTGGCATAGGCTCGAGTTGCCGCTTGCAAGGATGACAGGTTGGTTAACAAGAACCACCCTTCTTTAGCGACTTTGCCTCGGTATTTGCCTCGCCAACAAGCGGCTACTTGAAAGCCACTGGCTTGATGCGTTTTTGTGACATTGACTCCACGAAAAAATGCCTGCATTCCAGGCTTCAACCCCAACTGCTTCAATTGTTGCCAATCGCCATCCCAACGCTGCAAATATTCATGACAGCGCAAGCGCAAACAAAAGTAGACGCTTTGGTGGCTCAGCCATCGAGCGAGTTTGATTGCACAAAACTCACGGTCGCCTAGAACCACGACTTTGTACTCTTTCAGAGGTTGCAACGCCTTGAGTAATACCTTCTTTTGTTCCTTAAAGTTGCTGCTCCCGAGATGCGATAGTTCTATCCAGTAAATCGGAATGGCTCGACCGGATTGCACCCAACTGAGTACTAATAAATTCGTTTGCTTCCATTGCGTGCGGTCTAGGGCAACATAGATGCTCGCACCGGGTGCATGAATCTCGTGTAACTGTTCAATCAGAATTGGGTGCCAGAGGCGTTCAAAACTTAACTCGCTTAAACTCAAAAAGCGTTTTAACTTCCGTAGACGGCTTGCGCTTTGAATCGGGATTGGTAGATTCGCGGCCAGAGATTCGAGCTTGATCGTTTTGAGGGTTTGTAAGAGTTGAATCACCAACAGGAGTAGGAGAAATTGAGCCCGACTGAGGCAGGAGCGCAGATGAGTTTGGTAGAATTCAGGCATCTTGATTATGGAAGGTCTTCTCAACAAGCGGGGACCTTTTTTTCTTTGCCTATTGTCCCTCAAACCTCCACTACATCTGTCTTAGAAACCCCTCTGTCCCCCCACCAGACCGCACGACAATGGATTCACCCGCATAAGCAGCTAAATGCTCTCCCTGGTAGGTCAGGTTGGCAAACTGAATATAACCACTGCGATAAACCATACGGCGATCCCGCCGCATCAGGCACAGGTCTAACTCCCGCTCGCCTAACAACGGCAGTTGGGCAATACGCCCCGCTTCCCAGCGCCCAATTCGGCTTTGATCCCCCATCCGCGCATCAATCCCCTGATTGTAGTGATCCACCAGGTAGCGCACCAGCAACTTTTCCAGGTTCAGAGCTACCCGCACAATCGCTATATGACTCCTTCTATGTCAAACGAGGAGCAGACAGCGAACATCGCATCAAAGAACTCAAGCTGGGCATTCAAGCCGACCGCCTCAGTTGCCATACCTTTGTTGCTAATCAGTTTCGACTGCTGTTGGCGCAAGCCGCTTACATCCTGATGCTGACCATTCGTCATGCGGCTAGGGGCACTCAGTTTGCTACAGCTCAAGTCGAACGTTTGCGTTCGATGTTAATCAAAGGGGCGGCTAGGGTGACGGTTTCTGTCCGACGCATCCTGGTGGAGTTAGCGGCTTACTCTCCCTTTGCCCATGAACTCAAGCAGATTGTCCAACGTTTGTTGAACTCCACAGCACTGGCATTAGGCTAATGTCTGACCCTCAATAGGAGTCGTGTATCTATTTGCCCTCCAGCATCGCTCTTTTAGCCGTTTTGGGCTCCATTTAAGCTTTTTAATAGCACCTGCATCTTAGTAGTCTCGGTTGTTTTTTGAATCTCACCTCTTTCGCCCTCCTTTGCTACTCCTCATGAATAATGCAGGTTAGGCTCTTATAATGGGTGAGGCATGATGTTTCATCAAACCACTTAGTTCCTCTCACGAAGGGTACTTCTTCAAGGACTAAACGATAGGACTCAAAATTTCAGTTCAGGCCTATTCGTTACTCTGCAGTCGCTACTATTAAGGAGCTAGGTTGAGACCTTGCATGGAGTTGTTGCTGAGGACAAGTGGAACAGAGGAATGGGTAGTAAAATTCCTGAAATTCTTGATAGATATGGAGCCGACCTCCTAACAGAGTGGCTTCAGGAGGTTCTGAGTGGCGGCAATCGGCGCGGCCTGATCAAGGAAGCAGAACTACGGGAGGAGTGCCGAGAGTTTATTCACTTGTTTCGTCAGGCTGTCCATCAAAATAGCCTGAGTGACATCCACTCAAGCCCTTGGAATGAAATGCGGGACTTGTTGAGTAACATTTCTCGTATCCGATCGCAGAAAGGTTCCTCTCCCTCGGAAACGGCTAGATTTGTTTTCTCCTTCAAGCAACCGTTATTTTCCCGTCTCCGCCAAGAGCTGGCTCAGGATGGAACCGCTTTAGTTGAAGATATTTGTACAGCCACTACTCTCCTGGATCAGTTGGGGCTGTTTACGACAGAAGTGTATCAAAAGAATCGGGAAGAAGTCATTTTGCGGCAGCAGGAAGAGTTGCTAGAGCTATCTACCCCTGTAGTTAAGCTATGGGAAGGAGTTTTAGCGTTGCCCATTATTGGAACGTTGGATAGTGCTCGGACTCAAGTCGTGATGGAATCGCTGCTTCAGAAAATTGTTGAGACGGGTTCTGATATTGCGATTATTGATATTACGGGTGTGCCCACAGTTGATACTTTAACGGCACAGCACTTACTTAAAACGATTACTGCTGCCCGCTTAATGGGGGCTGAATGTATCATCAGTGGTATTCGTCCTCAAATTGCTCAAACTATTGTCTATTTGGGTGTTGATCTAGCAGGAGTTACAACCAAATCTAGCTTGGCTGATGCTTTTAAGCTGGCTCTCCAGCGCACAGGCATGAAGATTATTCGCCCTCAAGCTTAAGGATCTAGGAGCATTATGGAACGTATTCCAATTCTCCAGATGGGTGATTTCTTGTTGGTGACGATCCAAGTGGATATGCACGATCGCCTAGCCATGACTTTGCAGGATGATCTCACGACTCGCATTAGCCAAGTGAGTGCTCGTGGGGTCTTGATTGATATTTCTGCCCTAGAAATTGTCGATTCGTTTATAGGCAGGGTCTTGGGCAATATTGCCAAAATGGCGCAGGTTCTGGATGCGGAAACTGTGGTGGTGGGTATGCAGCCCGCAGTGGCAATTACCTTAGTAGAACTGGGTCTATCACTGACGGGTATTCGTACTGCGCTTAATGTGGAAAAAGGCATGATGCTTCTGCGCTCAGCGCTACATCAAGACAATTTAGGGAAGGATGGGACATCGCCCGTGTTGCCAGAGGAGCATGCAGGCGTATATGGGGAAATGTGAAATCATGAGTATCCAATCCTCTGCGGATGTGGTGCTGGTACGGCAAGCGGTGCGCCAGGTAGCAATTGAGGTGGGATTCAGCTTGGTTGACCAGACTAAAATTGTGACTGCGGCTAGCGAGTTAGCTCGTAATACGTTGGACTATGGGGGAGGTGGCACCGCCACGATAGAAGCGTTGCAGGAAGCTAATCGACGAGGGCTGCGCTTGACTTTTGCAGATCAGGGGCCTGGAATTCCAGATATTGACCTTGCTCTGAAAGATGGCTACACCACTGGAAATGGTTTAGGAATGGGCCTCAGTGGAGCTAAACGCTTGGTGAATGAGTTTGGCATTATTTCTCAAGTTGGAGAAGGCACAACCGTGACGGTGACAAAGTGGAAATGAAGCAACTATGACCCACCCCATCGTTCTGTCGGTTGTAGAACCTAGTCAAGCGGGTGAAGCACGACGCAAGGCGGCCTCTCTAGCAATCCGTCTGGGTTTTAGTGAGGTAGATCAAGGTAAGGTGGGAATTGTCGTTACAGAGGTGGCCAATAACCTGGTGAAACATGCTCAGGAAGGCTGCTTGCTGTTGCGATCGCTGGAGCAGAGAGGGGCGGTGGGTCTAGAAGTTCTCTCCTTGGATAAAGGCCCAGGAATGATGGATGTAGGTAGGTGCCTACAGGATGGGTTTTCGACCGGGGGCACTTCTGGAACGGGGCTAGGCGCGATTCAGCGACTCTCGGATCGCTTTGAGATCTATTCAGTTCCAGCGGGAACGGCAATTCTTTGTCAGTTGTGGGTAGATTCTACCTGTCCAAACCTACCTGCGGGAGAGTTGGAGTTGGGTGTGGTTTGCCTCCCCAAACAGGGTGAAGAGGTTTCGGGAGATGCCTATGCCAGCCAAATGGTGGGCGATCGCCAACTGTTGATGATTGCGGATGGGTTGGGGCATGGCCCCTTAGCAGCTCAAGCTTCCCTGGAGGCGGTGAAGATATTTCAGGAGCAAGCTCAGCAGGATTCAGCGGCAATCCTGACAGCCATGCATGGAGCTTTGCGGAGTACTCGCGGCGCAGCAGTGGCGATCGCGGCAGTGAACTTGCAAGAGCAAACTGTGCAGTACGTAGGCGTGGGCAATATTGCAGGGAGACTCTTAGATCCTGAGTCTGCGAACGAACGCAGTACCAGCATGGTGTCTCATAACGGCACAGTCGGCTTTGAAATGCGCAAAATTCAGACCTTCAACTACTCCTGGATTCGAGGGGGGCTACTGATCATGTATTCCGATGGCTTGAGTACAAAGTGGCGCTTAGACCGTTATCCTGGCTTGATCAACCAGCATCCTAGCTTGATCGCTGGCATTCTCTATCGAGACTTCAACCGGGAACGGGACGATGTCACAGTGTTGGTTGCGCGTGAGGCAAATTGAAATGAGTACAGTGCTGCTAACTCTCGAACTATGCTACGAGCAAGATGTGGTGCTCACTCGTCAGCGAGTTCGACAGATTGCGGCCTTGATTGGGTTTGACGCGCAAGACCAAACCCGGATTGCTACTGCTGTTTCTGAGATTGCCCGAAATGCGTTTCAGTATGCGGGCGGTGGCAGAGCTGAATTTTGCTTGGAAGGTCAGTCTCCTCAAAGTTTCTTGATTATCATCCGCGACAAAGGGAAAGGAATCCCCAACCTCGAAGAGATTTTGCAGGGACGCTATCAATCTCAGACGGGGATAGGGTTGGGAATTGTCGGAGCGCGGCAACTGATGGATCAGTTCCAAATAGAATCTGTACCGGGACGAGGCACAACGGTTGTGTTAGCGAAACATCTCCCTCGTCACATCGCGCCGCTCAACGCTCAGCAAGTTGGGAATATTGTCGATGAATTGGTACAGCGATCGCCGCAAAATCCATTTGAGGAGGTGCAGCAGCAAAACCAGGAACTGCTTAGGGCTTTAGAAGAACTCCGTAAACGAGAAGATCAGTTGACTCAACTCAACCGAGAACTGGAGGATACTAATCGGGGGGTGGTGGCTCTCTATACTGAGCTAGATGAGAAAGCTGACTCTCTAAAACGGGCTAATGAGCTGAAGACCCGATTTCTCTCGAACATGAGTCATGAGTTTCGCACTCCTTTGAACTCTATTATGTCTCTAACTCGGTTGTTAATCGATCGAGTCGATGGCGATCTGAGCGAAGAACAAGAGAAGCAAGTAGGTTTTATTCGCAAGGCAGCGGCAGGACTCTCTGATTTAGTCAATGACCTCTTGGATTTAGCCAAAGTAGAAGCGGGAAAAACAGCCGTTCACCTCTCTAAGTTTGAAGTGGATGAGTTATTTGCCACCTTGCGAGGGATGCTCCGACCGCTTTTGGAACATAACTCTTCGGTTTCTCTCATCTTTGAAGAACCGACAGATATCCCTGTGATCTGTAGCGATGAAGGTAAAGTGGCTCAGATCCTGAGAAATTTTATCTCAAATGCTCTCAAGTATACCGAGCAGGGAGAAGTGAGAGTTGCTGCGGTGAGGACTAGCGATCGCGTTATCCTCTCGGTCACGGATACGGGCATTGGCCTTAGCCCACAAAACTTAGAGCGGATTTTTGAAGACTTTATTCAAGTGGAATCGCACCTGCAAAAGCGGGTTAAAGGAACGGGCTTAGGATTGCCACTCTCGCGAAAACTAGCAGAATTGCTGGGTGGTGAGATCTCGGTGACGAGTACGCTAGGAGTGGGTTCTACCTTTTCAGCTTTGCTGCCTCTGGTTTATCCTCATGCCGTAGAAGCAACGCCAACTCCTCAAGCAGAATGGCACTTTGATCCACAGCGATCGCCCCTCCTTGTGGTGGAGGATCATCTCGAAACTCTATTTACATACGAAAAATACTTTGAAGGTTCGACTTACCAATTGATTCCCGCCCGGACTTTAGAGCAAGCCCATCAAGTCTTAGGGCAAGTGCAACCAACGGCCATTATCCTAGACATTCTCCTAGAAGGAGAGAGCACTTGGGAGTTTTTAGCTCAGCTAAAGCAGGATGCTGCAACTCGACACATTCCGATTCTGGTCATCAGCGTGGTCGATAACGAGAAGCAAACCAAGGTGCTGGGCGCAGATGCCTTCTTAGTTAAGCCTGTAGATAGATTGTTATTGCTCAATCAGCTAAATACGCTAATCAAACATAATCAGCCGCAAAAACTCTTGCTCATCGATGACGATCTGGTCGCGCGGTATTTGTTAAAGCAACGGCTATCTCAGACGCCCCTAAATATTTTAGAGGCTTCCGGTGGACGGGAAGGGATTCGTCTAGCTCAGGTGGAGCAGCCCCAGGCGATTGTCCTTGATTTGGTCATGCCAGAAATTAGTGGCATAGAGGTGCTAGACCAACTCAAACGCGATTCGCTCACCCAGAGCATTCCGGTCATCATCAACACATCGCAACGGTTGGAAGGGGAAGAGCACCAGAGGTTAGCGGCACAGGCGGTGGCAATTCTTTCTAAAGAAAATCTCTCAGAGGAGATTGCGATCGCCAACCTACGAGAAGCGTTGATGAAAGCGGGGGTGGCTCTGGAGGCGGGAGGAACAGAGCATGGCTGAAGAGTCATTAGTCAAGATTTTGCATGTGGATGACAATGAATCTAATCGGTATGTAGTCTCCCGAATTTTGCGTAATGCTGGATTCATTGCCTTAGAAGCAACCACAGGTGAAGCGGGGTTGCAAGTTGTGGCAGAGCAAGCTCCCGACTTGGTGATTCTCGATGTTCAGTTACCTGGCCTGAATGGGTTTGAAGTTTGCCAGCGACTCAAATCGAATCCAGAAACCACGTTCATCCCAGTTCTGCATTTATCCGCTAGCTTTGTGAAGAGCCAAGATAAGGCTCAGGGATTAGACAGTGGTGCCGATGCCTACTTAGCTCAGCCTGTGGAACCGATTGAGCTACTTGCCACGATCCGATCGCTGTTACGGATTCGTCGAGCCGAAGAGGCAGCTCTAACTTCGGCGCGGGAATGGCAAATCACGTTTGACTCCATCAGTGATGGGGTAGGTTTGCTAGACCGAGCCGGAAATTTCCTGCGCTGTAATCGTGCCTTGACTCAGCTCTTGCAAAGACCTTTAGAGGAGATTTTGGGTGGTTCTCAACAAACATTGATGGAGAAATGTTTAGGTTATACAGAGGCAAGCCCCTTTACTCGCGTACAATCAACTCGACAGCGAGAAATTCAGGAAGTTCAGTTAGGCGATCGCTGGTTTCTGATTACAGTAGATCCCGTCTTTGATGCCCAAGGTGATTTTACCGGGGCAGTCTATCTATTAACGGATATTACACAACGCCAGCAAGCAGAAGCTGAGCGCATTCAGCTACTCAACCGGGAACAGAAAGCACGGGCCGAGGCAGAAGCAGCTAACCGAGTAAAAGATGAGTTTTTGGCGACCCTCTCCCACGAGCTGCGATCGCCACTTAACGCCATGCTAGGCTGGACCCGCTTGCTCAATACCCGCAAGTTTGACGAAGCTACTACAGCCCGGGCAATGGAGACGATTGAACGAAATGCCCGGGCTCAGGCGCAACTGGTAGAAGATTTGCTGGATGTCTCTCGCATTATCCAAGGAAAACTCCGACTCAATGTTCGCCCGATTGAGCTGAAGGCAATTATTGAAGCTGCCCTGGAAACAGCAGGCCCAGCGGCTGAAGCGAAGGAAATCCGCTTGCAATCTGTTTTAGACCCAGTCAGTGGTTGTGTTTCTGGAGATTCGGATCGGCTCCAACAAATCATTTGGAATTTATTATCGAATGCGATCAAGTTCACACCTAAGGGAGGGCAGGTTCAAGTTCGCTTAGAGCGCGTCCACTCTCATGTAGAAATCACGGTGAGTGATACAGGACAAGGAATTAGCCCAGAGTTTGTCCCTTATGTGTTCGATCGCTTTCGTCAAGCCGACAGTTCTATTACCCGCTCCTATAGTGGCCTAGGTTTAGGATTGGCGATCGCCCGCCATTTGGTAGAGCTACATGGTGGTACGGTGGATGCCTATAGTGCAGGCGCAGAGCAGGGCTCAACCTTCACCATCAAGCTACCCTTAATTCCAGTACGAGTGGAGAATAACGGGACAGAGCGTATCCATCCTACCGTTGGACAAGGCATATCCTTCAGCAATCCACCTTCCCTCAAAGGCGTCAGAGTGTTAATCGTGGATGATGAGGCTGATGCTCGAAACTACTTGCTAGCAGTTCTGGAGCAATGTGAAGCCGAGGTGTTTGCTGCAACTTCTGCACAAGAAGCATTGGAGCTACTTGTGGCTAAAAAACCCGATGTGCTGATCAGTGATATTGGGATGCCCGAAGAGGACGGCTACAGCTTAATTCATCGAATTAGAGCTATGTCGGCAGATCAAGGGGGATTAATTCCAGCGGTGGCGTTAACAGCCTATGCTAGAACTGAAGACCGTACAAAGGTCATTGCGGCTGGTTTTCAGATTCATATCCCTAAACCCGTAGAGCCCGCAGAACTAGCGACTGTAGTGGTCAGCTTAGCCAAAAGAAGTCAAAAGCTTTAAGACTTTTCATCTTCTCCCGCTTATTTGCTTAGTTTTCTCCTTGGTATGACTTGATATAAATAGATAACACTGTAGGAGCACTTCTTGCAGGTGCTCTAGCGGGGCTGTAGCCCACGAGGGTGAGCCTCAGTCCCCCATCCGAGTGATCTATAGCTCAGTTCACGAAAAGGGAAGTGAGGGATCTGTAGATCAAAATATCAAGCCCAAACACCTTTACAGGAATTCATCATGACTTACACCAATGCCCAATTCCGCAGCATCCTGAATGGTCACGGTTTCAGTACCTCTCCTGCAAACGACCCTAACTTCCCGATCTCCAGCTACGAAGGCCCGCTCACGGATAAAGTTACGGTTGAAGCCGTTAAAGCTTTTCAAACCTATTTCAAGCTTAAAGTAGATGGGATTGCAGGGCCGATTACGATGGCAAAAGCAGAGCAGGCTATGCGGATTTTACAAGACAATCTCAATCGAGTGATCCGAGCTAACATTCCTCAGAACCAACCTTTCTATGGCCCTAGAACCGTCGCTGCGGTGAGAGAGTTCGAGCGTCGTTACGCATACAACGTAGATGGTGTCGCTAATCTCGTGGTTCGTCAACGCCTCAATGATTTAGCCCGTGTCGGTGTTGCCTAAAAGAAAACCTCGCTCTGTAGGGGCGTCAAGTATCTATGCCCCTACTATCTACATTCGCTTAGTGGCAAGGGGGAGAGTAATTAAAAACTCTGCTCCCTGCCCCGGAGCAGAGATACACTCCAACTGCCCCAAATGCTTCTCAACGATTACCTGATAACTGATGGATAAACCTAAACCTGTACCTTTGCCGATCGGTTTAGTGGTGAAGAAGGGTTCAAACAAGCGCTGTCTGACAGGTTCGGGCATACCAGGGCCATTATCCGCAATACTAATCTGCACTTGCCGAGCATCGAGCTTACAAGTCTGAATGGTGATGGTACTAGGATTTTGCTTGATCTCTTCAGGCGATCGCTGGCTGTCTCGTTCATTGAGCGCATCGATCGCATTCGAGAGCACATTCATAAAGACTTGATTGAGCTGTCCGGCGTAACATTCTAGTAGAGGCAGCTTGTCGTATGTTTTGATGATCTCAATGCCACGATGATTAGGCGTATCCTTAATGCGGTTATGGAGAATCATCAGCGTGCTATCAATGCCTTCGTGGACATTTACCGACTTAACCTCGGCTTCATCCATGCGGGAGAAGTTGCGCAACGCCAGCACAATCTTTTGAATGCGGTCTGCACCTACTTTCATGGATGACAGTAGCTTAGGTAGGTCTTCCGAGAGAAATTCGATATCAACATCTGTCCTTTCTTGCTGAATTTCAGGATGAGGTTGCGGGTAATGTTGTTGATAGAGATCTAACAAATGTAGCAAGTCCTGCATGTAATCATCAGCATGACTGAGGTTGCCATAGATGAAATTCACAGGGTTGTTGATCTCATGAGCTACCCCTGCGACGAGTTGACCCAGACTAGACATCTTCTCTGTCTGGACTAGCTGTGCTTGAGTCTGCTGGAGTTCCCGGAGAGTTTGCTCTAATTGCTGGGTCTGAGCTTGAGCAGTGGCTGCAGCCGCACGGCTTTGTTCGTATAGCTTGGCTTGGTCTATGGCGATCGCCAAATTGTCGCCCACTGCTTGAAGTAAGGCTACCTCTGAATCATCCCAAGTTCGATTCGATTGAGTCATGGCGCAACAGATAACACCAATCTCACCAGATTGAGTATGAACAGGGAGCGTCAGCGTTGCTGTGTAGCCTAAAAAGGTAAAAAACTCCCGAGTAGTTGCGTCAGGCTCCGTTTGCACATTATTAATGCGAACACCCTCTCGTCTTAAAGATTTCTCGGCTAAGGGCAAAATGTCTGCATCGACGTTTTTAAATCCTAGTAAGCTGTTAAGGGCAGGGTCTTTCGCTTCTTGTGTGATCTCCCAATAAGGAAGCTCAGTATGTTGGCGATAGCGGACAAACAAACAGCGATCGAGTCGCAACAAAGATTGAATCTCCCGTACCGCTGTTTCTAGGGTTTGGCTGAGATCGAGAGAACTCCGAATTTGATTCGTGAGCTGATTGAGCAGTTGTTCACGTTGAGCCTTTTCTCGTAGTCTAGCCTCAGATTGCTTTAGAGCTACTTCAAATTGCTTGCGATCGGTAATGTCAAAGATAGTACCAAAGAGGCGAACAGTTTCTCCTTGCTCATTCAGGATCGCTTCTCCTTTGGCATGAATGTAGCGAATTGAGCCAGTGGGTTGAATAATCCGGTATTCAATGTCGTAAGCGGCTCCTTCAGTCAGTGCCTTATTCACAACTTCCTGAAACGGATCGCGATCGCTGGGGTGATGCATTTGTAGCAGTTCTGCGTAGCTAGGGGCTTTTGGCCCGACTGACAAACCGTGAATCCGGTACACCTCATCTGACCAAGAAATCACCCCAGTCATTGGATCAAAATCCCAACTGCCGATGTGAGCTAGACGCTGGGCTTCTTCTAGCTGGTGCTTCCCCTGTTGCAACGCCATGTCGGCTTGCTTGCGTTCCGTAATGTTTCGGGAAACGCCCATTGTCTGAACAACATTGCCTGTAGCATCAAAAATGGGAGTTTTGATGGTGTGGAACAGATGCACAGATCCATCATGACGAGTGACGGGTTCCTCAGGGATGTTGAGTGTTTGCCCAGTGCTAAACACATAAAGATCGTCTTGGATATACTGCTGAGTGTAATCCGGATCGTTGACTGGCGAATCAATCAAACCTTGCAGTTCTTCGTTACTCATGCCGTAGAACTCACGGAACGCCTCATTGCCATAAATGATGCGCGATCGCTCTCCTTTGCAAAGCACCATATCAGGAATAGCATCTAACATCTGCCGATACATTGCTTCGCTCTCTTGTAGCGCTTGCTCGGCTTGTTTGCGATCGCTGATATCTGTTGAAATACCGCCCGTTGCAGAAACTTCGCCGTTAGCATTAAAAATTGGGAACTTGACGGAAACATAAGTATGTAGACCGTCAGCCTGTGGCGCTAATTCCTCTACAGTGACAGCTCTACCAGAGGCCAACAGAATTTGATCGTTTCTCCAGTGCTCATCAGCAACATGTTTGGGAAAGAGATCATAACTGGTCTTGCCATAAATTTGTTTGGCGCTCATCCCTGTCAAAATCTCAAACTGGCGATTCACACGAGTCAACCGACCTTGGGTATCTCTTAGGTAAATAACGGCAGGGCAGTTGTCAATAATGGCTTGCAGTTCCGCTTCATTTTCGCGTAGGTTTATTTCGGCTTGCTTGCGTTGGGTAATGTCTTCAGCCACCAGCATGACCCCCCCAATGCTCCCCCCTTTATCTTGCCAAGAGCAAATTTTCCATTGCCGCCAAGCGATCGCCTGATCTGATTGGTGGAACTGTTCCTCGACACAGAGTTCGGTTACCTCGGTCAAGCACTGCTGGTGGGCAGCACTCAAGGGCTGACAGTGCTGAGGAAAAAATTCGTAGTGCGATCGCCCTGTGATATCTTGTTGATCTAACCCTAAATCACTTAACCAGCGCTGGCTAGTGATGAGATAGTTCATGTCGCGATCGAGCAGGGCAGCGGCAAAGGGTAGATT
This sequence comes from Trichocoleus desertorum NBK24, assembly GCF_030409055.1. Taxonomy (GTDB): domain Bacteria; phylum Cyanobacteriota; class Cyanobacteriia; order FACHB-46; family FACHB-46; genus Trichocoleus; species Trichocoleus desertorum_B. The sequence goes on from NZ_CP116619.1 coordinate 15,458, forward strand.
TTTAACAAATAGATAGCAAAGCTCCTCACGCTGTAAGTCACTGGGGGCAGAGAGATTCTGAGGCATGCTAAACAATGTCTATAAAATGGGGAAACAGTTAACCAGTACCATAGCCCGCACAGGGGATACATCCGTGTAATCCATGACGATTGAAGCCAGAATCAACGCCTCGCTGTTTCGGCAGGATAAGCTTTTACGCTCACCTAGCTCTGATAGGGCTTAGCCGCGATCGCAGGTTCATTAATTTTGCTTAGAACCCCCTTTAACCCAAGCGATTTAGAGTGTGATGGGCTTTCAAGATTAAGACGCAGCTAGCAGAGTGAGTGATTTCGCTGTTCATCACCCATTGCACTGCCTCGTCTAGAGAACTTTTGACGGGTTCAATGGTTTCTGTACCCTCGCGATCGCTCTCCCCAAAACTCAGCTCTTGAGCCAGAAATAGGTGGACTGGACTCTGCACAATTGAAGTATCAAGATTCACCACTCCCAATTCTGTCCAAGCTTTGGCTTCAATTCCCATCTCTTCACGAGCTTCCCGCTGAGCTGCTTCCAAGGGAGACTCATCCCCATCAATCGCACCACTCACTACCTCAATGCTGGCTTTACCGAGAGCATAACGGAACTGCTGAGTCAGGTACACCATGTTCTGCGGATCGATCGCCAAGATAGCAACGCCTCGCGGCACCCGCACAGTAGCATAGCTTCCCAGTTCTCCATCCGGTTGAATAACTTGGTCCTCCATCACTCGAATAAAGGAGTTCTGATATTGTTCATGACTGGCTTGAATTGTCCAAGGACCATGTTTTTGCATTCTGATCACCTTTGTTTGTGGTCTGGGGAAGTTCTGAGCTAATTGTGGTTCTTGGACAAGATTTGTTCATCTCCTCATCAGGGGATGTGAGGATCAGGAAATGTGCGCCAATTGGGTTATGTCAAAAAACTTTGGTTGAGTTTTTTCAGAGAAAAATTGGAGTAGATTGGCCAGAATCGGGAAAACTGTAATCCAGTGGTTCTGGCTAAGCTCTTATGTCTCGTCTCAACGATCGCGCCTTTCGTATCCTGCAAACTGAAATCCAGAATTGCGCTACCAATGATGCTGGGGGCCAAGTGCAAAAAGAAATTGTGCTGCGACGCTTGGAAAAACTGCGATTGCAAGTAGGCTCTCCGACGTTGGAAGCAGAGTTACGCCATGCAATTAGCGATATTTTTCCAAAATTTAGTGACAAGGCGATCAAGCAGGCAGCAAGGGCAAACCATTCGTCAAAAGTCTGGGGCAAGGTCAAGGCTTTAACTGTGGCGGCTGTAGGTGTAGCAGGTATGGCAGGCGGCATTTATATCCTTAACTTACCGTTTCCTATGATTCGGATTCCGGTAGCTAAAGTTGCGCCGTTTCTCTTGTTTCCCAGCTACATCAGCATGGATTACAACTACAGACAAGCGATTTCATTGGTAGAGCAGTCAGACCAGTTAGTCAATCGAGCCACTAGCCCTGCCGATATTAGTTTAGGAACAGAAAAGGTAAAGTTAGCTCAAAAGCATTTGGATGCCTTGCCCGTTTGGTTTTTAGGTTATAGTCCCCGAACCTATTGTGGATTCTTTCAGTGTGGTTGGCGCTTCACTCTAGATGAGTTTGAAACAGCCCGCAAAAGTGTTGGACGGATGGAAGCGAAAGTCTTTCAGGAGCAGAACGCCCAAACTCAGTTAGAAGCAAGTGACAAAGCGCTGAATACTGCCAAGCAAGAATATCAACAAGCTAAAGCTTCCGCCGCCAAAGCAGATGCGATCGCTGACTGGCAAACGGCGATCGATCAATTGCAGCAAGTTCCCTCTGCTACCTTGGCGGGTCGAATGGCTCAAACCAAATTAGTTGCCAATCAACGAGATTTTGAGCAAGTCACAGGTTTTACCGCTGGTAATGCTCGCACCGATACATTGATGAATGCTGGAAAGCAGTTAGCCTTGAGAGCGGCACAGCTCGGACAAAATCCTCCCCATCAAGTAGCTGAGTGGGAGCAGATAGTGGGGCTATGGGAAGATGCAATTACACAAGTGGAGCAGGCTGGTTTAGCTGATCCCGGCTATGTGGCCTCTCGGTCTCTATTGGCAGACTATAAGAAGAACTTGGCGATCGTGCGAATTCGACTGGAAGCTGAGCGCAATTCTGTAGAAGCGCTAGAAGAGGCTAGAAGGACAACACGAGCGGTTTTAGCATCTACTGATGCAAACTTATCAACCAATCGTGGTTATCTCCTCAGTCAACTACAAGGCATTGTGGATGAGCTAGGCAAGGTACAGCCTGGAACAACTGCTTATGCTGAAGCCCAAGCACTATTGCAATCTGCTCAAAAGAAATTAAATCAATTGCAGCCTTGAATTAGGCGATCGCAGGAGAATACGAGTGGAGAGGAGAAGGGAGGAGGGAGGAGAGGCTGGGATTAGGTGTGGGAGATGGAAGTAGGTTCGATTCTGATTTGGGAGACTGCATCATCCACTCGGTAAACCAGGCTGTGTCCAGCACCATCTAAAGTGACTCGCCAGCCTGCCAAATTGGCTTCTAGACAGTTTGCATTTGTCTTTGGCAACCCTAAACAATAGTTTGACCAGCGCTGCTTTTCGGCTCGGAGGATATACAGTTGGCTGGTAGGAACGCGGAGACGCGCGCTGGCATTTTGGAGCAAAAGTCTTGCCGTTGCAGTTGGTAATTCATCCCACCGAGGTGGCAGACCCGCGATCGCTTCAGTTCTGATTTGCTGTCCCTTGCTATCAGTGCGATAAACCTGTATTTGTCCTGGTTTGCCTACGACTGTAACTCGCCAGCCTAGAGTGGGAGTTCCCATACAACGCTCCACCGAGCTAGGCAGTTCTAAGCAAGCATCTTTCCAAGTTTGCTTTTGCACTTGGGTAATCAGAACTTGAGAATGAGGGAGACTAAAATGCGCCGCAGCCAACTGCACCACAGCATTATTGACATTGGCTGGCAATTTGAGATCAGTGCTTTTTACTTCCCGGCGATGGAGCTGTACCAAACTACCATTCATGTTGCTGTAGTAAAACCAGCGCTGTGTAGTGCTCTCCACAGCCACTTGCCAACCTTTAACCAAAACAGGATCGCAAGGGTAAGGAAAAGTAGGGCGATCGCAACCATAAGCCCAACGAACTGATTTAGCACCCACAATCTTGCCTGTATTCAACGGCAATCCCCAGTTGTGAGTGGCATCTTGTAAAACCGCCTCAGAGACTGAGCGGGGCAGTCCCTTACTTTGCCCTTGTTGTCCTCTCCCTGTATCCATTGGTGTTCCCTGAGTAGATTTAGTGGCGCTGGAAACAGTCTGGGATAAAGACTGAGCCGTCACATTAGGAGCATTGAGGAGGGAGAAACCTAAACCTAGAGAGATCAAACCAGCGATCGCAAACTGGAGTGGTTGATGCTTCCGAAACGGGTGGTTGTTCAAGCCAGACTGAGGTGTAGCAGTTGGGGGAAAAGCTAACAAGACAGGGGGTTTCATAGAATTTTGAGAATTTTGAAGCAGTGAAATGAAGTGTTGAGGAGAAATACAAGTTGAATTCTCTCTGTATCCTTCCAACCTATGTGGCTAGTCTGTCATCGCTGAGTGCGATCGCTCAGGATGTTTCCGAAACTGCAACCAAGAACTTTCCATGCCTATCGAAACACCTACACTCAAACTCGTCTGGAGGGGATCTGGGGAACACAGCAGTCCCTGAGCGGGGGTTTGGGGGCAGGTGCCCTCAATTCTCTTAATTCTTATCCAAAACAAGCGATCGCTCACCTCCAGCACCCACCTCTAGATTGAGGAGCAAATCTAGGTGCCGCATTAAGGTAAGAAAACAGCTTGTAATAAACCTATGCTGATCCACATCATTGCCGACTATGGACTAGGTGACCTTGCTTTTGCAGAAGTCGTGCAACGCATCAAGCTCCACTTACCCGATGCCGAACTTGTGCTTACACCTGTTCCTGCTTTCTCTACCCTAGCGGCTGGTTTTTGTGTCGCCCAACTAGGTCTGAATGAAGCCCCTGCTGGCACCATTATTTACCACAACGTCGCGCCCCGCCAAGATGATGACCAAGCCCGCACCGCCAATGCAGGAGAGCGTCTAGCCTTTGCCCGCCTACCCAATGGGGTACGGGTGATCGGAGTCAACGCAGGTCACGCCTTCTCCTTTGTACGGGATGCCGCAGTAGAGTTACGTTGGGCCGCAGTTGCCGCCGAGGGATCTCAATTTCGATCGCGAGATCTCTTTCCTCAAGCCGCTGCTGCGATCGCCCTAGGACAACCAGAAGCTCTAGATGATGTTCTTGATCCCACTGACATTCCAGACATTCCAGAGAACTGTATCGCTTACATTGACGGTTACGGCAACTTAAAGACCACCATTAAACAAAGCGATCGCAAAGCTAAGGTTGGTTCCGAGATCTCCGTGCGGATTGGTGACACCGAGCAGGCTGCGATCGCGAGTGATGGAAGCTTTGCAGTTGAACCAGGGCAGATTGCCTTTGCACCAGGCAGCAGCGGTTGGACAAATCCGGAGGGTGAAGAAACGCAATGGATGGAATTGTTTTTGCGCGGACACAGCGCTTGGGAAGCATTCGGAAAACCAACCGTGGGGTCACAAATTCAAATTCAAGAGCGGATTTTAGCTGGCAATAGCAGTCCTGCTTGAATTAAAAAGACATTATAATGCCGAGAAAACGCGATCGCTGAGCGGCGAATCATGACCGAAGCAAACATACTCGATCCTGATCACGAACCGTATCAATGGCATTACTCCTTCCAAGGCAATTTGGATCAACCTTTGATTCTGTTTTTGCATGGCTTTCTGGGTGACTGTCATGATTTTGACCCTGTCATCTCCTTGTTAACCGATCAGTTTTGCTGCTTAACGGTAGACTTGCCAGGACACGGCAAAACGAAAGTTAGAGGTAGAGACGAATTCTACACCATGCCGCAGACAGCCCAAGGACTCATCCAACTTTTGGGGCAGTTAACGATTTCTACCTGTGCTTTAGTTGGCTACTCGATGGGCGGACGACTGGCTTTATATTTAGCCCTAAATTTCCCCCAATTTTTTCATCGGGTAGTGCTGGAGTCAGCTTCGCCTGGACTCAAGACTGCTGCTGAGCGATCGCAACGCCGTGATCACGATACCCAGCTCGCCAAGCAACTAGAAACAGAAGATTTCTCCAATTTCCTCAGGCGATGGTATGGTCAACCTCTTTTTGCATCTCTTCAGCAGCACCCAGATTTTGAGAAAATCGTAAAACATCGCTTAAACAATCGCCCTAAGGCACTGGCTCGATCTCTTCGCTATATGGGCACAGGCCAACAACCTACCCTATGGCAACGATTACCAGAGAATCAACTGCCTCTCCTCTTGCTCGTCGGTGAACAAGATGCAAAATTTAGGGCTATCAATTCTGAAATGGTGAGTCTTTGCCCTCAGGCTAAGTTAAGCATCTTTGGAGATTGCGGCCATAATATTCATTGGGAAAACCCCAACTTGTTTGCTCAGCAAGTGAGGGAATTCCTGGCGATCGCGCCTGATGCTAGCAAAGACACCCAGAGGCAAAATCTATGCAATATCAATATTTAGCGGGATTGGTTGTTTTTGCGGGTGTTGGCTCTTTTCTCATCACCGATACCATTGATTTTTGGCAAGACCTCAAACGCCGCGATCGCCGTAGCCGTTGGTATGTGGATCTCGTTAGGCTTCTCTTTTTAGCTGGAATCACAATTATTGGACATCAAGTGGCCTCAGAAACATTTCGGAATTCACAGGATCAACTTACCTTCCTCGCGATCGGTTCAGCAGGCGCTGTTTTAGCTTATTTTGCAGCTCAAAGAATCAAGTCTTCTAGAGAGCATTAAAGATGGCTATGGATTGGGTTGGTTGACCGAAGCAGTACGGGTTGCCTGATCCAGGTAGGTGTAGACAATGCGAGAGACATCCTGGATGAAGTCTCTGGCGGCTGGGTCATCGTAGGCACTTTCAACCAAAACTGCGGCCATGTAGTGCTTGCCATTGGGCATAACTACAATCCCAGCATCTCCTAGTAGGAAACCAATATCCCCAGTTTTATGCGCGATCGTGGCTCCTCGACCTAAACCAACGGGCAAAAGCTTACGATTTTTGACCCTTTGCAAAATCCCGATCGCTTGGGTTTGGCTCTTAGGAGAAAGCAACTTCTGCTGATCTAGCATTGCCAATAGGCGAGTTAACTCCTTGGCCGTTGTAGTGTTGGTGCCGCGCAAGTCTGGGAGCCAGTTACGAATCACAGTTTTCTCCAATCCCCAACTGCGGAAACGTTGGTTGAGAACCTGGATACCGCCCATCCGCTTGATGATCATGTTGGTAGCGGTGTTGTCGCTGATCGTAATCATTTTTGTGGCAGTTTCCAACGCTGTAAATTTGCTGCCCACAGGGAGATCTTGCATCTCTCCTGATCCACCGACCACCATATCCCGCGTCATTGTCAAAGTTTCATTGAGCTTGATTTTGCCAGCATCTACATCTTGAAAGAAGGCGATCAGGATGGGTAACTTAATGATGCTAGCGGTGGCGTAAACTTTGTCTCCATTTAAATCTAAGTAATTGCCTGTCTCCATATCCAGAAAGGAAATTCCAGACCGCAGGGACGAATATTTGGAAGTTCGGAGGGAAACTACTCGTTGTTGTAACCAGGTTAAAGGTCTCCCTGCTGGAATCAAACCACCAAAGGTCTCAGGGGGTGGAGCGATCGTGGCGATCGCCTGCGGCACATTACTAATTGGAGTCGCGATCGCGGTCGTAGCCTGAGGTGTGGGCAACTTCACTGTCCATCGCGTCGAAGAACTACCTCTAACCTGAACTTGCTGCGGGTCTACAGTATATCCCGGTGCTAACTCCACCACTAGCCGCGCGGTCTGAGCATTAAACTGACCCGTTCGTACCGCTTGAACCGTACCTCCAATCATTTGACTGCTTTTAGGCCGTCCTAGCCGAATTCCAGGCAGGTCGATCACGATGCGCGTGGGATTGGCAATGAGTTGGGCTGTGGGCTGCACACCTTCATCGGTGGCAAGTTCTAGCTGATTCTGGCGAGCATCAAACCGCCAGGATTGCAAAACGTCAGCTTGGGCAGGAGCTGAAAGTAAAAGTGAACCTACAAGACCGGACACAAACCAGGGAAACTTGGCAACTGTTTGCATGTCGAGATTAAGGAGATGTGTGAGTAGGAGCGATGAAAAACATCAAAATTTCAACAGAGGAGAATAGTCCCCTAGCTATTGAACAATGATTGTGGCGCGATCGCATCCCTGAATAAATTGGAGGAACTGCCTATGAGTCGTATCCCGTTCCTCATTTGTTCCACTATCTCAACTATCTCGGCTCAACTATCTCAGCGGAATCTCGAATCTACAACCTTCTTCCTGGTAATAAATGCAGCGAACCAGGAATCTAAATCTAATAGCTGAAGCAAATTGAAAGTCTATGTCGTTGAGGCTGAAATTCTAACTAGTCGTAGCGGCCTAAACTTACTGTCCTAAATCTATCTTCACTAAATATTGGTATTAAATGTCAGCCTAAACAACTGCATTCGCAGTTAAACCGGGTTCGGTGAGGAAGGCTTGGAGTAGAGCAACCGCTTTAGCAAACACGTTTTCAGGAGCGCGATCGCAGGTGCATCCTAGTAAACGCTGCTGACTGTCGCGGATTTCCGACTGCCAAAAGCCAGTAGAGGCGGCGCTAACTTCAATGGCAAATTGCTCTTGGCTCGCTGTACTCACTTGAAAATGCCAAGAGCCAGGTGCTGTGGCAGTAACTTTGATGTTTTGTTTTTTGAAGTCAATCTTCATACAACCTCTTACTGCCTGCTTCATGATTACTTCATAGTTCTCTCACACCTCCTTGATAATTTAGTTCAGTAGAATCTGGGATCTTTGATAAAAATCAGTGCAAAAGTACCGAAGTACCCAACTCAATGATTTTCTTTCCTCAAATTTTTAGGTAAATTTTCTATTCTCAGAAGTAATTTGTCTGGCGATCGCTTAACGCCAGTCTTTTGCCGCTGCTTCTAAGACATAAGCTGATACCGCTTGAATCTGCGCTTCGTTCAAGCGTTCCTGAAAAGCAGGCATGTTGTTTTTACCGTTGGTGACAAGAGTGGCGATCGCTGCCAAGGAATCGACCCCATATTTTTTCAGCGCTTTCTGCTTCAGCGTCTTCCCCCGCCGGATAATGTTGCCGCCGTTCATATGACAACCAGCGCAGTGAACCTGAAAAATTTCTGCTCCTTGACTAATATCTATAGCTGAAGCTGAGCTAGGAGCCATAGTCAGGGTCAGAGCGATCGCTAAAAGGAGAGCCAACAGTTGTTTCATGAGAATTTTCTTATATAAGCCAGAAATTATGAGCCAGAAATTATCGAGCAGGGATAAGCGAGGGAAACGGAATCTACTCACCCTTACTCTCCGATGCCTCTCCTATGGCCCATGCTTCTCCATTGTCAATCGCTTCTTGCAAAAACCGTATAGCTAGGCGGTTATAGGTTCCAGGCCCTACAAACTGCGGATAGGTGTGGGAACGACTATAAACCCATACCAGATCGTCTCCTTCAAAGATGCGGATGTCTTGGAGTAAGCTTTTGCACTGAGGTTGCAGAGATTTAGCGGTGTTGAGGGCATCTGTCCAGCGCTCAAACTCCTCAGAGAAATCGCGGGTAACAACTTTAAACATAGATTTGGTAGCAAGCCTCGCTCTGCTAGTGTACTCTGTCCCTGAAGGCCCAGGAATTACCTAAGATTTGGTAGCGCCCCAACTTTATTCTTTAGATTGTGAACAAATGCAAATTTTCATCGGGCTGCCCTAAAAAAACTTCTAACTTGTCTGATTACTCTATTTTTTCCAGTAATACAGTATGGGTTCATAGTTGATAAAGGCTATTATTTAACTCCAAACATTAGAGTATTGGTATAACTTGTCAAGAAAATTAGGTGTTGAAAGTGACCTCACGCAAGAGGAAAACTAAAAACTATATAAAGAATCTCAACTTTTTCGTCCTCTTAAATACCCCTTGACATTCGGCTAGATGTTAAAGATAAATAGTTCATGTCATATCTCAATAACTGTAATCTCTATTCCATTAAAACGAGGTGACTTTAGGCTCTTACTGATTCATGTATAGAGTTGGAAGGAAAGTTTTGTTGAGCAAACAATTATTATGTCAGCTCTCTACTAGCAGCCAGATATGAAGAACCGTAGCAATCCAGACACCGATCGAGCGCTTCATCTATCGATTATTACGCAGTTCTATCCACCTGATTATGCTGCTACTGGGCAACTTATTGAGGAACTGGCGTTCCAATTAGGTCAGCAAGAAATTGAAGTTCAAATCTTTACAGGTCAACCAGGCTACGCATTTCAGCGAAAGTCAGCGCCAGCGGCTGAAAGTTTAGAAAAAGTATCAATCCGACGATCGCGCACGACACAAATTTGGCCTCAGCGCATCCGGGGCAAAGTCATTAGTGGTTTGTTATTTTGCCTGCGTTCTGGGGTTCATCTCCTCAAGCATTCTCAGCGAGGTAACGTTCTTTTAGTTACAACAGCACCTCCGTACTTGCCAATTTTAGGTTTGCTAGCGAACTTATGCTTTAAGCTGCCTTATATTTGTTTGGTTTATGATCTATATCCTGATGTCGCGATTCAACTCAATGTTGTGTCGCAAAAACACTGGATAGCGCAACTTTGGCATGCCATTAATCGAGCTGTTTGGGGGCGATCGCAGCAACTTATTGTATTGAGTCCGACCATGAAGCAGCGGATTGTCAACCGATATCCAGCATTGGCGGATAAAATTTCGGTGATTCATAGTTGGGCTGATCCTAATACCATTGTTCCGATCGCTAAACAAGATAATTGGTTTGCGACTGAGCATAATTTAACTGAAAAGTTCACGGTGCTTTATTCTGGCAATGTGGGTCGTTGCCATGATATGGAAACCATCTTAAAAGCAGCAAACCACCTACAAAATGAAGCAATTCAATTTGTATTTATTGGGAGTGGAGCGCAATATCAAGCTTGTATCAAGCAAGCTAACAGTTCAGGTCTCAGTAATTGTTTGTTTCTACCTTACCAAGACAAGCAAACTTTGCCCTACTCTTTGACTGCTTGCGATTTATCCTTGGTGAGCATTAGTCCTGGCATGGAAGGTTTAGTTGCTCCTAGTAAGCTCTATGGTACGCTTGCCGCTGGACGCCCTGTCGCTATTATTTGCGAACCCCATTCCTATCTACGTCAAATTCTAGCAGCGGCTAACTGTGGTCAAGCTTTCGTGAATGGAGATGGTCAGGGTTTGGCTCACTTTATTCGCGATCTAGCTCAGAACACTGAGTTAGGCGTACAGTTGGGTGCGGCGGGACGGCGTTATCTCATGAATCACTTTACCCCAGAGATCATCGCTACCCAGTACTCCACTGTGATCAAAGCCCAAAACAAAGCTCCGAGTCCCATATCCGTTGAGGCTGATTCAACTTCATCTCCCTACTTTCGATTAAGTCGTCCTTGGCTGAGTAGACTAGGGTTCTCTCGGAAAGGATAAAACCAGAAAGAGAATAGCGTGAGATGCTTGGGGTATAGCAGTCAGCACCCAGGTTAATGCTGCTATACCCCGATGCCTTATACCGTAGGAACTTTTAGAGGTACAGAGTCGCGTTTTTGGGTGTAGTAGCGATTGTAGTAATCATAGGACTGAGTGGTATAGCCCTTAATCCCATTCGCCACAATACCCAGGACAGGGGTGGAAGAAATTTTTAGCCCATCCAGAGCCATCGCTAGAGTGGAGCGATCGGTTTTGCCAAGACCAACCACCATGATGATGCCATCAGTATAAGTTGCCAGAATACTACTATCGGCAAGCCCCAGGACGGGAGGCGTATCGTAGATTACTAGGTCAAAGCTCTCCTGTAGCTCTGCCATCAAGTTTTGCATCTTTTTGGAAGAGAGTAGCTTGGTAGGATCGGGAGGAATTTGCCCTGCGGTGATGATAAAGAGATTTTCATCGGTGGGCGATCGCTGAATCACCTCTTCAGCCGTTACATTGGTAGCAATCAGGTGGCTCAGACCGCGCATGTTGGCTAAACCTAGGTAAGTATGAACCTGAGGGCGGCGCATATCAGCATCCACCAATAAGACTCGCTGCCCCATTGCCGCTGCTGCTTTTGCCAGTTGTAGTGAGATCGTTGATTTTCCTTCCGCAGGTACCGCCGATCCAATGACTAAAGAGCGAACGGGTGTATCCGAACCTAATAGACGAACATTGGTATAAAGCGATCGGAAGGACTCTAGGAAAGGAGAAGCGGTGTAATGGCTAGGACTCGGCGCCGGGAAAGCGCTTAAGTTTTCATCTAATTGGAGTTGCTCTCCAGGCTCAAGCTTTAAATTTTGGTGTTCTGGGAGCGTAAAGCGAGGAGTTACATCCCCATAGTTAGGCTCTGGCAAGCGTTTTTGAAAAGGAACCACGCCTAGGAGGGGAAGACGAGTCAAGTCCTTTAGATCGGTAGGTGAGTGGAAAACGTTATCCAGCTTCTCGCTCAGGAGTGCAGCCCCTGTTCCCAAGAGCAAGCCAGCCACAACGCCTAAAGCCAAGTTGCGAGGCGTATTGGGTGAGATCGGTTGTTGGGGTTCTTGCGGGGCAGAAATCACTTGCCAAGGAATTGCTTTCTGAGCAGCTTCAATTTGTAGCGTTTCCTTCGTGCCGAGAAAGCGGTTGAGGCTATCGGTGGCGACCTTTAACTCTCGCTGTAAGTCAGTATATTGTCTAGCCAGAGCTGGTACTAGCTCGAAGTTTTGCTTTAGGTTGCGCTCTACTTCTGCGAGGGCTAGGTTGCGCATTTGTAGAACTTGTACCTGGTTGGCGGTATTGACCAACTGCTTGCTCAGGTCTAAGGATATGGAGGTTAAGTTGCCATCAGCACCACTCGGTCGCGACTGGTTCCCCAAGACCTTCTGAGACTCTTCATCCAGCAGTGCTTCCAGCTGCTGTTTTTTGTCCTCCAAGATTTGAATATTTGGGCTAGTTGGCTGAAAACGAGCCAATTCGACCGCTGTTTGAGCTTCTACTTCTTGAATTTGGTTGAGGAGCTGTTGATAGCGGGGAGATTCACTCAGGGAAGAAGCCGCGATCGCCTCTGCGGGACGGTATCCAACTTGGTTGTATAAGGTAGTGTAAAGTGATTGAGCTTCTACCAACTGCGTGCGAGCTTCTTGTTGTTGTTTCTCAACATCACTGATCAGCTCTGATAGTTCATTCCCTCGCGACTCTGGATCAATCAGGCTGTATCTTTGGCGAAAATCCTCTAGCTGTTTTTGCAGCGTACTCACCCGTTCACGCAGGTTTGGCAGTTGTTCATCAACAAACTGGGTTCCTTGCTGTAAGCTGACTTGTCGCTGCTGCACCCCATAATTCAGATATAGCGTTGACAAGCCTTCCAAAACATTTTGAACTTTCTTGGGATCGGAGTCGCGATAGCTGATCGACAGAATTTTTGTGTTGCTGAGCTGGGTAATGGTGAGGTTTTGCACCAAAGAACCATAGCTAAGGCCAGGGTATTGCTTCTGTAACTGCAAGACTATTGGGGCTAATAGTTCTGGGCTACGCAGCACCTCAATTTGGGTGGCATAGTCAAAGGTTGGTTGCAGAAGGTTCTGATTGTCTTGCAGTATTTTCTGGGACGTTTGCGTATCAGTAACGGGTTCTACCAGAACTTGAAAGTCCCCTTTGTAAATGGGGGTTCGAGTCCAAGTCCAACCCCAAGTAGTAGCTGTGACTGCGATCGCCACACTTACCACGACCAAGGCTCGACGGCGTAAAACTTCTAGGAAATTTTTGAGGTCTAGCTCGTCTTTGGCATAGTAGGGCTGTGGTGCATAATACGTCAGCGGCAGAGCGTGAGGCTGCATCTCGCCAGTGGGCTGCGGCTGTCCGGGTACTAAAGGATAGGAGTATGGTTCCATCTGCATAAGTTGCCTACTATTTAGCCTAGAAGATGAGTCAAACGGGGATCAAAGACCAAGAAGCCGTAATAAGCCAAAACCTCCCGTGAGGGGTGAAAGCACAGTGCCGACCGCGTCTGAAAACCCAGAAATACCCGATCGCTTGACAATAATAGTGTCATTGTTCCGTAAAGGGGGATTGTCTTTGTCACTCAACCCCTTGGAGAAATTAATCGCGATTTGCTGTCGGGACACAGTGCCATTAGGATTGAGCCGAATTAGCTCTACCGAGCCTTTTTTCGCTCTGCGGTTAAAGCCTCCTGCTGCCAGTAATCCTTGATTAAGGGGGCTATTGGGTGGCACTTCTACCGCACCGGGCTGTACAACTTCACCTACCACATTGACCGTAATTTTGCTGGGTGAAAAACTTGCTGAAGCCAGCTCTGTGACTTCCGTGGGGGTCATGGCCGTTGCCGTGGGGATCGTGATTGTATCTCCTTCTTGTAGGGGAATATCTTGACGCACATCCCCACCCTGTAACAGCTTCCAGAGATCCACATCAATGACTTGATCTGCTCCTGTTTTCGTCATCCGCCGTAATTGAATTTGACGAATATCCGCTGATTGCGTAATGCCTCCTGCCACTTGAATCGCTCGCGTCAGAGTGGGCATTTGCACTCCTCCACCTGCCTCTGCCTGCCCCTCCATATTTCCTGTTAGGGTATAAGGCCCAGGACGGTTCACTTGTCCTACAACGGCAATTCGGAGCGGTTCTGCTTTACTGGCCGCAAAGCTGGCCGCAGCTAATTGATTGGCTTCAGCTAAATTGACAGTTTTTTGCGTCGGGATAAAAACTGTATCTCCATCTCGAAGCAGTAGGTCTTGGCGTAAATCCCCAGTTTGCAGAAGTTGCCAAAGATCGACCGTCAAGATTTGCTCGCCACCCATATTCAGAGGCCGAGCCCGCCGGACTTGTACCTGCCTAGTATCAGCAGCTTGGGTGATTCCTCCCGCCAATTGCACCGCACGGGTGACTGTGGGAACCCCTTGCTCACCGCTGGGGGACACCGTATAAGAACCAGGATGGCTGACCTCTCCGGCGATCGCAATCTTGAGGGGTCGTGCGCTCAGCAAGGTCATCGTCACTAGGGGCCGCTTAATGATCGGGGCGTATTTAGCCGAGAGAATCCCAGAGGCTTGCTTGAGCGTCATGCCTTGGACAGGTACCGTGCCAATCAGGGGTAGGTTTAGAGAGCCATCGGATAAGACTTGGTGCTCGCCGCTGTACTCTGGAACCTGGAAGATATCTAGACGCACGCGATCGCCCGCTCCCAATTGATAGCCATCCTGGGAGACATCTATAGCTGGGCTTGATGCGGGGGCTGAGCTTGATGCGGGCAGACTTGCAGGCGCTAAACTGGGAGGTACCACGATAGGCATTTGTGCCCATCCAGAAGCAGCACTGCCACCTAGGAGCAATAAGCTGGTGAAAGTAATATGGCTAAAGGAAAATCCAAGTTTCTGATTATTCGGTTGACGCATTAGAAGCCGACTGCCCTTTTTTCTTCATGACTGGGTTGAAGTGAACGCACCTGAAATCAAATTTTTGAGTAAATTACCTCGACCCTATTACTTGGTGATGGCAGGGAATTTGAAAGCATGAAGACTTTTCAATAAACAATGCCATACTTTTGCAAAACAGGCTGAGTTATTTATGAATAGTTCAACTATTTAGTTAGAACAACTATTTAGAATGAGTTAAACATCCCAAGCTAATCTTTAGATTTAGCTCACCTATACTCGTTACTAGTTCGGGCGTGTCAACGCAAATCCGGATTACAAACGGTAGTCCCTGGATCACTGAAAACAGCAATTGGGTCAGCATCGAGAAACACAGGTGAGACAAGTATTACGGCAAATTAAATGGCTAATCGAAACCATCCGACTCCAGTGGCGTAGCTGGCTGCGCGGAAAACCACGGCAGCGATCATCCTACCAGCGCCAAACCCCTTTCAGTTGGGTGATCCCCGGCAAGTTGGCTGTAGGAGGGCTACCCCAAGCGGCAGATCACTCCCGGCTAGTTGCAGCCAATATCAAGGTCGTTCTTTCTCTCTGTGCAGAGGTTGAAGGGTGTCTACCAGAAAACATCACACAGGATTTCAATTGCCTTCGATTTGTCTTGCCCGACCGTTACTATACGACCCAGTTAGAGGTACCTCAGCTCGCTAAGGCCGTTGAAGTGGTGCATCAGAGTGTGCAAAACCAGCTCCCTGTCTATGTTCACTGTTTGGCGGGCATTGAGCGATCGCCGACAGTTTGTATTGCCTACCTCTGCCTTTACCAAAATTTAGAACTCTGGGAAGCTTTGAACTGGATTAAGCAGGTGCATCCCTCCACTATGCCCAATGAATCGCAGTTACGCGCTCTGCGCGAGTTTCTGCAAGTTCATCAAAATTTATAATTTCTTTAGAACTTCAATGCTTTGAACAGGGCTGAATCATAGTTCACCAAAATTAACCTTTATTGCGTTTTGGAGAATATGTAGATTTTTCTAAGCCTCCAGTATTTAGCAAAATTTAGGGAAACTCTACTCCTTTCTGTAGTTCAGCAGCCTGTGCCTTCTAGAGTATCCTGGGCTGGTGAAATGGATCTGGCATGATGGGGCGTAAGCATGGCTGAGCGAGTACTAGTTGTTGGAGCAACAGGAGGCGTAGGGCAACTAGTAGTGGCAAAGCTGCTAGAAAAATCATTCTTGGTGCGAGTCCTTAGCCGTAGTGCTCAAAAAGCTCAGCAGATGTTTGGCGATCGCGTTGAGGTAGCAGTCGGAGACATCCGTCAAGCCGAAACGCTCCCGGCGGCGATGCCAGAGATTACTCACATTATTTGTTGTACCGGAACAACGGCGTTTCCTTCAGCTCGCTGGGACTTTGATCTACCATCCCAGACAGGTCTGCAACGTTGGCAGCAATGGGGCAAGATTTATTTTGATGCTAACTACCGTAATGCCAACGCTCAGAATAGCCCCGAAAAAGTAGATGCCGAGGGAGTGACCCATCTAGTGCAGGCTGCACCTAGGAACTTAAAGCGATTTGTGTTTGTTTCATCCTGTGGCGTGGAGCATAAGGATAAACCACCTTACAACTTATTAAATGCTTATGGCGTACTGGATGCAAAGCAAAAAGGAGAGCAAGCGATCGCGCAGTCTGGGTTGCCTTACACCATCATTCGGCCTGGACGATTGATTGATGGCCCTTATACTTCCTATGATCTCAATACCTTGTTGAAAGCTACAACCGGAGGTAAACAAGGAGTGGTGCTTGGGACAGGAGATCAATTATCTGGGCAAACCAGTCGAATTGATGTCGCCTCTGCCTGTGTCGAGTGCTTAGAGAATCCAGCTACGGCGCGTAAGGTATTTGAAATTGTGAATCAGGGGAAGAGGCCAGCAGATCTCAATTGGTCGAGCTTGTTCGCTCAAATCGCTTAGAGTAGAGCATTTGAGGCAAGTCACCTCGCGGAGAAAAATCAAGGCAGCAAGAAATAACCAATTTACAAGAGTTATTTTTGGCGCATCTTAGATGTTGCGAAAATTGAGGGAACTCTAAAGGGAACTCTAAGTGTAACAACCCTTGAATTCTGAGTTGAACCGTGACTATGCTGCCCCCCCACGACATCAATTCATCCTTAAGTCGGGAAGTATTGCTCCACCGGATTGCGAATCGTATCCGTCAATCTTTAGAACTTCCAGAAATCTTAAGCAAGACAGCGGCAGAAGTACGGTCTTACTTGGGAACAGACCGAGTCAAGATTTACCAGTTTCAACCAGACGGGCATGGAGTTGTGATTGCTGAGTCGCTACAGAGCGATCGCTTACCCTCCTTATTCGGGCTGCATTTTCCTGCCGATGACATTCCCCCCTACGCACGGGAGTTGTTCGTCCGGGCTCGGCAACGCTCAATCGTGAATATGAGCACCCATGAAATCGGCATCAGCCCCCTTAACTGCCTCGAAAGTGGAGAACTGCTCAACGATACAGATATTCGCTATCGTCCCGTCGATCCTTGCCACCAAGAGTACCTGATGGCGATGGGGGTGCAGTCTTCAATTGTGGTTCCGGTGGTGCTCGAAGCAGAAGCAACGGGGTCTTCCCAAACTCCCTCTCTCCAATCTCAAAGTCAACTCTGGGGACTCTTAGTTTCCCATCATGCTGAGCCTCATACTGTCACGGAAGAAGAGTTGCAATTCATCCAGGCAGTTGTAGACCAAGTCGCGGTTGCCATTGCCCAATCAATTTTGCTGGAGCAGGTGCGAGCCCAAGCCCGACAAGAAGCCAACCTGAATCGAGTGACAGCACTACTACAAACTTCTCCCACCGTAAACTGGCAAGATGCCCTAGAGGAAGCCGCTGATACTCTTGATGCTGGCGGGAGACTCTATCTATTTCCAGATGCTCATCAACCTAGAGAACTTTACGCTCACGGCGAGCAGCCTAGCTTCATTGATCCTGCTCAGAAGCGCTTCATTGAGGAGAACTTACTGTGGCAGAAGTATTTGCACTCGGTCTTGAATACTTCTACAGATACGACTGGGTATCGGTCTTGGTCGGTTGAGTGGATGCGGGCTGTTTACGAACTAGCAGAACCGACTCAATCTACAAAGCCTGTAGCTTCCTCTTGGGCAGTAAATGATATTTATCAAGAACCCCTATTTCGCACCTTAGCCCCCTTCTTCAGTGACACCAAGATCCGCAGCGCCTTAATTATTCCTCTCAAGCATGGCGCTCAAGTCATTGGTTGTCTCACCTTCTTCCGCAGTGGACTCGATACTGAAACCCTTTGGGCTGGCTATCACAATCCGGATACACGCCAGTTAATGGCGCGGCAATCCTTCGACGTATGGCGGCAAATCCAGAAGGAGCGATCGCAGAGTTGGGTTGAAGCAGAGATTAAATATGCCCAAGTCTTGGGGGAACGGTTCTCAGCGACGGCAAAACAATATCGGCTCTACCAACAGGTGCAAGGGCTGAATGCTAACTTAGAGCGGCAAGTTGAAGAACGGACGGAAGAACTGAAACAACGCTCTGAGCAGCTTCAGCAAGCAAACATAGAACTAGAGTATTTAGTAGATCGGCAGACAACCCTGTCTCGCATCGTGGCTAAAATCCGTCAGTCCCTAGACATTGACACTATCTTTCAAGTCACCACTCAGGAACTCAGTCAAGTTCTCAAAGCCGAACGAGTGGCTGTGTATCGTTTCAATCCTGACTGGGGCGGAGAGTTTGTTGGGAATTACGAAGCCACTACACCGGAATGGCAAAGTATTGGTCATCTGGGCGTGAACATGGTTTGGGATGACACTCACCTACAGGAAACCCAAGGCGGACGATATCGCAATGGTGAGATTTCCGTCGTCAATGACATTTATCAGCCAGGCTATGCCCAGTGTCACATCGACTTGCTGGAGCAGTTCGAGATCAAGTCTTTTATGGTTGTTCCGCTCTTTGTTGGGCCGAACCTATGGGGACTTTTAGGTGTTTATCAACATTCCACAACTCGTCAGTGGAAAGAATCGGAAGTTGAGTTTGTGAGCCAAATCGCGACCCAGCTCGGAGTAGCCCTACAACACGCGCAATTGCTGGCGAATACCAAACAACAGGCTGAACAATTAGCAAAAACCTTAACTGACCTGAATCAGACGCAACTTCAGTTGGTTCACAGCGAAAAGATGTCGAGCTTAGGTCAACTTGTGGCTGGCATCGCTCACGAAGTCAATAATCCCATCAACTTCATCCACGGCAACTTAGCGCCGATTCAGGAGTATACCCAAACCTTACTAGATCTAATTCATGCCTATCAGCAGGAGCATCCTACTCCATCAGCAGATCTAGATCAGCAGCTTGCCGACAGCGACCTCAGTTACATTGAGGAGGATTTTCCCAAGCTATGTGCTTCCATGAAGCTAGGCACTGACCGCATTCGGGAGATTGTCCGCTCTTTGCGTAACTTCTCACGTTTAGATGAAGCAGACGTAAGAGCGGTTGACCTACATGAAGGGCTGGAGAGTACGCTTTTAATCCTGCAACATCGATTAAAACCAGGAATGTCTAACGCTGTGATTACCATTGAGAAGCACTACGGGGAGTTGCCATTAGTGGAATGCTACGCGGGACAGCTCAACCAAGTATTTATGAATTTGCTGAGTAATGCGATCGATGAATTAGTAGAGGCTGCCACCGAGCACACAACATCCTCTAAAACCATCACCATTGCGACCCGCTGTGTCGATGCTGAGTGGGTAGAGGTGTCGATTCAAGACAACGGTCGAGGTATCCCAGAAGCAGTTCAAGCTAAGTTGCTGAGCCCTTTTTTCACGACTAAACCAATGGGTCAAGGAACTGGTTTGGGCTTATTTATTAGTCATCAAATCGCTGAGAAGCATCATGGTGAGTTAGTTTGCCACTCTGAGTTAGGGCAGGGCACAGAGTTTATTTTGAAGCTACCAGTGAAGCAAAAAGCACCCAGCGCTTAATTGCTGCTAGCCCTATCAAAAATCGCGCTGTTTCATAATCTCTGCAAAAGCTGCAAATCCTCGGTCAATTGAGCGCTAAATTAGAGCGGGCGCTAAACTGACAGGTTAGGTGTTTGCATGAGTTTGGAGCGCAGTAATGAGGGAATCCTCTGAAGGAAGCCGCTGGCGGCGATTGAATAATTCTCAGTTGGTTCACTATTTGCTGCTGTTTGTTCTGGGTTGGGCGATCGCTCAAGTGCTAGCTTATTTCTCAACAGTTTTAATTATTTTTATCTTTGCTGCAATTTTAGCTTTCCTGCTCAACTATCCGGTTCAATGGATTAGTCGCTATTTACCCCACGGGGTAGCGGTGATGTTGGTATTTTTAGTCAGCCTTTTAACCCTGGGTGGGTTAATTGCCACCTTAGGCTTAATGATTTTATCCCAAGCCCAGCAGTTACTTAGCCAAGCGCCTCAATTGCTAGACTCTGGCATCTCCTTATTAGAAGGAATACAAGCTTTTTTGGTGAAGTGGAATCTAAAGGTTGACTTGGGCGCGCTCGAGCAACAACTTCGAGAGCTAGCCCTACCGGGAATAGGCATTGGCTTGGCTACTCTCCAGAGTTTATTGTCGCATCTAGTGGATGTTATTTTAATTGCAGTCGTTGCTTTTTTTATGCTGTTGGATGGAGCCCGCCTCTGGCAGTTTTTACTCAAGTTATTTCCATCTCGTCTGCATCAGCGTTTAACAAGTGCTATTCAGCAAAATTTCTTGGGATTCTTCTGGGGACGCCTCCTTTTGTCAATGTTCTTTGGGGTCTCTTGCTTTATCGTATTTTTTGTCCTGCAAGTTCCCTATGCATTGGTTTTAGCAGCGATCGCAGGCATCTTCGATCTAATCCCTGGAATTGGCGCTACTTTGGGAATCAGCTTAGTTTGTTTGATTATCTTACCCCAAGGTATTTGGCTAAGCCTCAAGGTACTGATTGGCTGTATCTTATTACAACAAATAGAAGAGAACTTGCTGATGCCTCGGATTATGCAAGGCTCCGTCAACATGAATCCGGTTGTAATGTTTTTGGCCCTCTTATTAGGAGCCAGAATCGCTGGATTAGTTGGGATTTTTCTATCGATCCCGATCGCGGGCGTCATGATTAGTGTGTTCGAAGTGGAAGAAATGAAAGGAGAATAGTCGGGGCTACCTAGAGTTGTTCAGGGATGTATCAATCTGGCTAGCAATTCATGCCGCAGCTTAAACAAAACCTAGAAAAAACATCCTGATTAGCAGTATGCCAACCAGGATGCTTCCAGATTATTCCTCTATCTCTAAGCAGTAGGGCTACAAGAAATAGAGAGGTGCCAAATTAGCGCTATGCCGCAGCTTGACGCTCTTTAGTTTCCTTGATCACTTCTTCCGCGATGTTGTTCGGGCAAGGTGCGTAGTGAGAGAAAGACATAGAGAATTGACCTCTACCTGATGTCATGGTACGTAGGTCACCAATATATCCAAACATCTCGCTCAAAGGTACATCCGCCTTGATCCGAGCACCAGTCGGGCCTGTCTCCTGAGATTTCATCATGCCCCGACGACGGTTGAGGTCGCCAATGACATCTCCCATGTAATTGTCTGGTGTGAACACATCGACATTCATGATGGGCTCTAGCAATTGGGGGCTAGCCTTAGGCATGGATTGCCGATAAGCTGCCTTGGCTGCGATTTCAAACGCCATCGCTGAGGAGTCAACTGGGTGGAAACCGCCGTCTAGCAGGGTGAACTTTAGGTCTAGGCAGGGGAATCCAGCCAATACACCTTTGCCAATGCAGCTCTCAAAGCCTTTTTGCACTGCAGGCCAGTATTCTCTAGGCACACTACCACCTGTCACCTTAGACTCGAATACAAAACCAGTACCTGCTTCACCAGGTTCGATGACATAGCCAATCTTAGCAAATTGACCCGAACCACCCGACTGCTTCTTGTGGGTGTAGTCGTCTTCTAGACGCTTGGTAATAGACTCACGGTAAGCAACCTGGGGTTTACCAACTTCCACTTCTACGCCGTGGGTGCGCTTGAGGATGTCAACTTTGATGTCTAGGTGTAGCTCACCCATCCCCTTAAGAATGGTTTCGCCGCTCTCTTCATCTGTAAACATGTGGAAGGAGGGGTCTTCCTGCACCATTTTGGTGAGTGCCGCCACCATCTTCTCTTCACCACCTTTGGCTTTTGGCTTCACCGCGATCGAGATTACGGGTTCTGGGAAGACCATCGGCTCTAGGGTCGCAGGATTCTTGGGATCGCAGAGAGTATGCCCTGTCTGGACATTCTTCATACCAACGATCGCAATAATGTCACCTGCTTGAGCTGATTCCACCTCTTCACGAGAGTTGGCGTGCATCTCTACGAGGCGACTGATCCGCTCGCTCTTACCTGTAGCTGTGTTGAGTACGGTGTCGCCCTTGGACAACTTACCGGAATAGATCCGGGTAAAGGTGAGTGCGCCAAAGCGATCGTCCATGATCTTGAATGCTAAGGCTCGCAATGGCTTTTCGGAGTCAACATAGGCAAACGTGCCCATTTCGTTGCCTTCGAGGTCCATTTCAGGCTGTGGCTTGACTTCCATGGGATTTGGCAGGTAATCCACTACCGCATCCAGCACCAACTGTACTCCTTTGTTTTTGAACGAGGAGCCGCAGTAGGTGGGGAAGAAAGCTAGATCGATGGTGCCTTTACGGATACACCGCTTGATCTCTTCGATGCTTAGTTCTTCACCTTCTAGATACTTTTCCATCAACTCGTCGTCTTGCTCGACCGCAGTTTCAATTAACTGCTCACGATAGGTTTCAACCTGATCGGCCATGTCGGCAGGAACGTCTTTGATCTGATAGTTCATGGGATCGCCAGAGTTATCCCACACCCAGGCTTTACGGGTTAGGAGATCAACAACACCACTGAACTGCTCTTCAACGCCGATGGGCAACACCATGACCAAAGGCTTAGCACCTAGGACTTGTTCAACTTGCTTAACGACGCGGTAAAAATCAGCCCCGGTGCGATCGAGCTTGTTGATATAGATGACGCGAGAGACTTTGGAGTCATTGGCATAGCGCCAGTTGGTTTCAGATTGAGGTTCAACCCCACCGGAACCGCAAAAAACGCCGATGCCACCATCTAGAACCTTAAGGGAGCGATAAACTTCGATGGTGAAGTCTACGTGCCCTGGGGTGTCAATGATATTCAGTTGGTGGTCGTTCCAGAAGCAGCTTGTCGCAGCGGATTGAATCGTGATCCCACGCTCTTGCTCCTGTTCCATGAAGTCGGTGGTTGCCGCACCTTCATGAACCTCGCCAATTTTGTGGATTTTACCAGTCAGTTTCAGAATTCTTTCGGTTGTAGTCGTTTTACCCGCATCGACGTGAGCGAAGATGCCGATATTGCGATAACGAGTCAGGTCTTTCATAGTTGCTCTCTAGATTAAATGCGACAAACTGTTGGCGACCACCTACAGGCGTTACTCAGAGGGAATCGGTGTTGCTTTTGTAGCCAGTGTGGGCTGGATTTCGTCACTGGAAATCTTAGGAAACCCTTTTCCACGCTCGCGGCAACGTTGCTAATTGTAAAGTGTTGTGATGTAGAACTGACAGCAAAATTTTGCAAAAATTTAGGTCTTACACCACCTGCTTAACACTCACTTAAACGATACGGAGATGTTTGCGATCGCGAGTTCCTCCTGTAGAGTTTTGTTTGCTGCGCTTCGGTGTAGCTGCAACCTCCGATCTGGGTTGCTGACTGCGGCCCTGACTGGAGCGCTTCCGATTTGCTTGGCCTGTCTGAGGCCCCTCTGAGGCGGCTGGTTCATATCCGGGAACTACATCTTTAATAAAGGTACGATTGAGCAATCGTTCAATGCTTTTCAAGAAGGGGTATTCTTCACTGCAAACCAGCGAAACCGCTCGTCCAGCGTTGCCTGCTCGCCCCGTCCGACCAATGCGATGCACATAGTCCTCTGGGACATTGGGTAACTCGAAGTTGACCACATAAGGCAATTGATCAATATCGAGACCTCGCGAAGCTACATCGGTAGCTACTAAAACCCGCACCTTGCCCTGCTTAAAATCGCTCAGCGCCCGGGTGCGCGCTGCTTGGGTTTTGTTGCCATGAATCGCTGTACTTCTCAGCCCATCTTTTGCCAGTTGTTCGGCGAGGCGATTGGCTCCATGCTTGGTGCGGGTAAAGACCAACACTTGTTGCCAATTGTGGAACCCGATCATATGAGAGAGCAGTTCGCGCTTGCGATCGCGATCGACAAGATGCACAACTTGAGTTACCTGCTCCGCCGCTGTGTTTCGGGGAGCAACCTCGATCAGAGTAGGAGACTTGAGCAAGGTGTTGGCAAGTTTCTGAATTTCTGCCGAGAAGGTAGCAGAAAACAGGAGTGTCTGCCGAGATGCAGGGAGCTTCGCCAAGACCTTGCGAATGTCATTAATGAAGCCCATGTCTAGCATGCGATCGCACTCGTCTAGCACCAAAATCTCAATATGAGATAGATCAACCGTTTTCTGGTTGAGATGGTCTAGCAAGCGGCCAGGAGTCGCAACAACAATATCAACTCCCCGACGCAGCAGTTGAATTTGCGGCTCAATGCCAACGCCACCGTAAACAACGGCTGCGCGTAACGACAGGTACTTGCCATAGGTTTTGACGCTATCGCTCACCTGAGCAGCCAATTCACGAGTAGGAGTCAAAATGAGGGCACGAGGGCTGCGACGATTTGGGCTAGAGCCAGATCTACTCAATCGTTGTAGTAGAGGTAGCGTAAAGCCAGCCGTCTTGCCCGTGCCAGTTTGAGCGCTGGCAAGAATATCTTGCCCTTTCAGGATGGCAGGGATCGCTTGTTCTTGGATGGGAGTGGGCTGGTCGTAGCCCTGCTCAGCAACCGCACGAAGTAATTCGGTCGAGAGGCCGAGGTGATGAAATGTCATAGTTAAAGTTGCTCCTAGTGGTGCCCCTATCCCAAATCAGTACCTGGGACCAGTCTAAGAGCAGGAAATCTGTGTAGTTGGATGGCTCGGATAAGCAAACTCCAATATGCCAGCAACAGACCGGAATGTACTGGCAGAGATTCATCTTAACAGAAATTTAGAACAAAGTGTGGAGGTTGGCGATCGCCCTATTGACTACCCAGTTCAGCACTTGATCTAAAGCCCAAGAATCCCTGTAATTCGGCCTATCTAGGGCTACAATGGTGAGTAATCCAAGGAAAAGCTGGCCTAGAGATTCATGGGGATGAATCTGACCAGCGCTCTCTTGGTTGCACTAGTTTAACGATCCCAATTTCAGAACACGCCCTCTACAGCAGTCTGAAATTTTGGGTCGTCGGTTTAATGCAAGCATTTATACCTACTCAGGTATAACACAATTTTGCCTCCTCGTTGGCTGCCAGGAAATATCGAGTCGCGATCGCTCTTTAAACCTAGTGTCACACTGATGCCACGAAGCCGATCTCACTCGTCACTTTTCTGTCACATTTATTGCTGACATTAGAAGTAAAGCCTTAATCACAGCTTTACTGAGGTCATCTATGAATTGGCAGAGCCTTTTGCACTGGATTTATGTAGCGGGAATGGCGATCGGAGCCTTACACTTTTGGTCTTTGAGCCGTGACCCTCGTGGCGTTCCTCAACGAGAATACTTAGTCGCCATCTTTATCCCCATTTGGTCAGGGCTGGCGTATATGGCGATGGCTCTTGATCAAGGCAAGGTTGAGGCGGCAGGCCAAGTAGCTCATTATGCTCGCTATGTGGATTGGATTGTCACCACGCCTCTGCTCCTGTTAGCGCTGTCTTGGACAGCTATGCATTCCATTCGCAAAGATCTAACGCTGATTGGTTTTCTGATGAGTACCCAGGTGGTTGTCATTACCACTGGACTGATTGCAGACCTCTCTGAACCGGATTGGATTAGATACTTGTGGTATAGCTGTGGCGTTGCCGCGTTTCTCATCGTGCTTTGGGGCATTTGGGGTCCTTTACGCCAGAAAACCAAAACCCAAGAGGCAGAATTAGCTAGCCTTTACGATAAACTAGTCACCTACTTTACGGTGTTATGGATTGGTTATCCGATCGTCTGGATCATCGGTCCTTCCGGTTTGGGATTGGTAGACCAAAATATAGATACTCTCTTATTTTGCATCTTGCCTTTCTTCTCTAAGGTTGGGTTTAGCTTTCTAGATTTACATGGGTTACGCAATCTCGAAGAGCATCACGCTCGAACCACAGCGGAGGGTTTAGCGGGAAAAACTCTTTACTTTTTAGGTATTATTACAGCCTCTTGGAGACCAAAACGTCGGTCAGTGCGGCGATCGCTTAACCCTGCGGACAACCAACCGTACTAAGCTTTGCCCTAACTGAGCCTTGAAGTTTTAAGGAGCGATTGATTGAGGTGAAACAAACCTAAAAGGCAAACCGCGATCGCTCACTTAATTCTTGTTTAACTCGCTAGAATTCATTCACTATAACTCTTAGGCGCAACTGTCATGCTTGGACTTTTATTAACCTGGCTAATTACGACAATTAGCTTTTTAATTATTTCTCGGCTACCGCTTGGAATTGAAATTGATAGCTTTGGTAAAGCAGCTCTATCCGCTGCTGTTTTTGGGGTTTTAAACGCACTATTGCGGCCTGTTCTGGCCTTTTTTACTTTCCCCTTCCTCCTTCTCACCTTTGGTTTGTTTGCCTTTATTTTGAATGCCATTATCTTTGGCTTAGCTGCCTTGATAGTCCAAGGATTTCGCTTAAGATGGGGAATTTGGAGCGCTTTGTTAGGCTCCATCACCTTGGGAATTGTAAATTCTGTTCTCTTTAGAGTTCTGGCATCCCTGAATCTGTAAATAGCCTCAAGTTAATTTCTTCAAGCTATTTTCCTAAGCAAGCTCTACTCATCTCTGATTCGATAATATGCCAATCTTCTAATATTTTCCTGTGGCAATCCTAACTCCTGGGCGATAAGCGACTCTAATTGACTAGATTCGGTTGTTGGAAACTCAAACTCTAGCTTTGTCAGAGCGGAGTCTGAGGTTTTTACTGCTACTCTAGTCACTGCTTGAGGTTTAAAAATGTCAACTTGAATGGATGTCACCGTTGCAGAAAGCTGAATTTCTAACTGAGTATCGGCCTGGAGCTTAGAAACAGTTCCATAAGAACGGCTCAACACTCGCTCTGCCAGCAAATTGCCACTGAGCCAAAAGACCAACCCTAGTAAAGGGAGAGGGAGCCAGAATTCTAAGCCAAAAGACCCCAAAACACGCCGCCAACGGGAAGAAAACATTAGGAAAGCAGTGACTCGATGTGACTGGATGATCGTTGCTGAATGATAAATATTAATCTTACTAGTCATTATCAAGGACTGAAATCCTACCCTTGAGAGACGAACTCATCAGCTAGATGCTTTAAGTTTGAGTCGATAAAAACGAAGAGCAAGCGATGCGGATACTGCTCGTTGAGGATGATCCTGAACAACTAGAACCTCTACATACCGCCCTATCTGGGGCTGGACATAACGTAGATGGGGTAGAAGATGGTGAGATGGCTGAATGGTTGCTATCTCAAAGGAATTATGAATTGCTTATCCTTGATTGGATGTTACCCAATGTCAGTGGTCTCAGCCTTTGCCGCCAATATCGCTGCTTGAACAAAACAGCGCCCGTGTTAATGCTGACAGCAAGGGATACAATTTCCGATAAAGTGACAGGTCTAGATGCTGGGGCAGATGACTACTTAGTGAAGCCTGTAGATCTAATTGAGCTACTGGCAAGAGTGCGGGCTTTAGGACGGCGATCGCCCGTTTGGCAAGGAGAGACCCTGAGGATTGCGGATCTTCAGCTAAGTTCATCTAGTCTGACGGCTCAACGAGGACAGTACACTGTGGAACTCTCTAGTCAAGAATTTCAATTGCTAGAGCATCTCATGCGGCATCCTCACCAGATATTAACTCGCGATCAGATTGAACAAGCGCTCTGGGAGTGGGGGCAAGAACCAGAGAGTAATGCCTTGACCGCACTGGTACGCCGAGTTCGACAGCGCTTGCAAGTTGTAGGTGCAGCCAGTTGGATCGAAACTATTTATGGCATGGGTTATCGCCTCAGCCCTCCCAGCGAACCATGACAACCCATTGCTAAATGTTCAACCGCAGTCGTCGTAACTTAGCTCGTTGGTTTACCCTGTCAATGGGAAGTATTCTGGTTGTCTTTACAGGAGTACTCTATAACCAAGAAGTCAATGAACGGCTAGAAGATATAGACCGACTGCTCTATAAGAAAGCCAGTGTCATGGCGGCAAATGTGCAGTTCAAACGCTACCCAAACCAGTGGCAAGTCAAGCTAGACAAGGTTCCTTTCTTAGGAAATAACCCGCTACCCTCCGACAGTGAAATTGTTTATGCCCGCTGGTATAACGCTCAGGGAAATTTGGTGCAATATTTTGGTGCTCCTCCGCCAGAGCAGGTGCGCACCCAGATTACGACCATCTCCGCTTTTCAGACGATCAAAACTACCGATAACTTAACTGATGACTTATCAGATCCAAAACCTGTTTGGCTGCGTCAGGTTACCTTAGCTGTGCAGGAATCTGGTATAGACATTGGCTATCTCCAAGTTGGCATCCCACTGACTCCTATCCAAGAAGCTCTGCGGGGGTTTCTGCTTTTATTGACGTTGACAGTCCCTATTACCCTAGGTCTGATTGCTGGCACAGGTTGGATTCTGGGAGGATTGGCAATGCAACCTGTCCATCAAGCCTACGAACAGCTACAGCGTTTCACCGCCAATGCCTCTCATGAACTGCGAACTCCTTTGGCCGTGGTGCTTAGCAATGCTCAGGTAGCACTTCTCACACCGACTCAAGATGCGGCTCAGCAACGTCTCCGCCTAGAAAAAATTGTGGAGGTGACGAAGTCTATGAGTAATTTGATTGGGAATCTACTGCTGCTGGCCCGTCATGCAACCTACCTGGATACCGAGTCTCTAAAAACTATTGATCTCACTGATCTATTGCGATCGCTCCTCAACTTTTACACGTCGCAAGCCACAGAAAGAGCTTTGAGTTTGGCGAGCCATTTGCCTGCATACCCGATCAAACTGCGAGCCGAGCCAGATTTGATTCGTCAAGCGGTGAGTAATCTCTTGAGCAATGCGCTCAACTACACTCCCGCTGGTGGAACTGTTCAGGTGCGGTTGTTTGTCCAAGCACATCAGGTAGTGATCCAAGTCGAAGATGATGGAATCGGCATTCCAGAGAAAGATCTGTCTCGTATCTTTGAGCGCTTTTATCGAGTGAATCAAGATCGCTCAAAACAGTCTAGTGGGTTCGGCTTAGGATTGGCGATCGCGCAACAAATTATTGAGGCTCATCAAGGACATATCACTGTTAGCAGCCAATTCGGACGGGGAACTACGTTTCAAATTGAGCTGCCTCTGCGATAAGTGCGATCGCTGACAGCAAAACTTTGTAGGGATATTTAGCCCTGTCACTTTCTAATCACATTCGTTGCTGAAACTAAAGATATCAAAGTTAATGATTCGGCAAGATAGATTATGAATACCCCTTGTTCTAAAGGCACTTTCACAGCACTCGGCCTTGGTATATTAGCGATCGCCTGGAATGGCCTACCTGCCCAAGCTGAGGCGGTTAGCTCCGACCTCCATACTACCGCCCCTAACACAGTTAGTAATACAGCAATATTAGAGAGTGATTCCACAGATCTGATAATTGCTCAAACTA
Organism: Trichocoleus desertorum NBK24; assembly: GCF_030409055.1. GTDB lineage: Bacteria > Cyanobacteriota > Cyanobacteriia > FACHB-46 > FACHB-46 > Trichocoleus > Trichocoleus desertorum_B. The sequence goes on from NZ_CP116619.1 coordinate 44,726, forward strand.
TTTCACCCGGTACCGCTACCCGTTCTGGCTCTAGCTATGTCGGCGTAGGTGGCAACATTGGTCTCAGTGGTAGAACAGCTTTAGGCAACGGCAATTTCGCTGTCTTTAGTAAAGTTGGGGTGACTGATAATGTCTCCGTTCGCCCTGCTGCCATAGTTGGTAATAGAGCTACTTTCCTATTGCCCGTGACGGTTGACTTCCCCACAGCGGCAGCCACCGGAGATGGTCGTCTTAGCATCGCTCCCTACGTTGGTGGGGGTGCTGTTCTTTCAACCGGAAGAGATGGCCGACTGCGGCCTATGGTGACGGGTGGCGTAGATGCCCCTATCTCTGATAGCCTCACGGCTACAGCTGGGGTCAATGTAGGGTTCCTTCGCAGAACCGAAGTGGGATTACAACTAGGACTAGGTTACAACTTCTAAAGTCTTAAAGGCTCTTAAAGGCTCTTAAAGGCGATGTTGAGTTGTGATCAAACATGTATATTACAGGCCAGAGATTCCTTCTGCATAAGGATTTAACGTGAATAAACGTGAAACCTATCAATCACACAGTCTCTCTGTCATCGCAGCAGCGGCACCAAAGCCTACTTTATCTTTTACAGATGCAGTTGCTCTGATTGTCGGCATTGTCATTGGGGCAGGGATTTTTGAAACACCTACCTTGGTAGCAGCAAATGCAAGTAGTAAAGCAGAAGTAGTATTACTCTGGCTCTTAGGCGGGGGGATGTCGCTGCTGGGAGCCCTCTGTTATGCGGAACTAGCAACCACCTATCCGCATGTGGGAGGAAACTACCACTATCTAATGCGAGCTTTTGGCAGGCGGGCAGCTTTTCTGTTTGCTTGGGCCAGAATGACTGTCATCCAAACAGGTTCGATCGCTCTACTCGCTTTTGTTCTAGGCGATTACGCTTCTCAGTTATTTCGGCTTGGCCCATTCTCTGCCTCTCTTTATGCTGCCATCGCGATCGCCTGTCTAACTGGCCTCAATATTCTGGGGGTACAGCAGGGGAAATGTGCACAAAACTGGCTAACCGTTGCCCAAGTTTTGGGGCTTTTACTAGTGGTCGTGGCGGGGATGGCCTTTATCCCTCTGGCTCCATCGGTGCCTTCTACCACCTCATCCCAAGGTACTCTAGGACTCGCTCTGCTATTTGTATTGCTGTCCTACGGTGGCTGGAACGAAGCGGCTTATATCTCCGCAGAAGTTCAGGATGGTCGGCGCAACATTGCACGATCGCTACTTTGGAGTGTTGGCATTATTACTGCCGTTTATTTACTAGTCAACCTAGCCTATCTGCAAGGCTTGGGGCTAGCGGCGATGGCCGAATCAGAAGCGATCGCTGCGGATCTAATGCGCCGAGTCTTGGGTCCGCCAGGAGCAGCTTTCATCAGCCTCTTAATTACCATTTGCACCTTGAGTTCAATTAACGCCACCATCTTCACGGGAGCTAGGACGAACTACGCTTTGGGGCAAGATTTTTCCCTCTTTTCTTTCTTAGGCCGTTGGCAACCAAACTCTAATACCCCCGCTGCTGCCCTGCTAGCTCAAGGGGCGATCGCGCTGACTTTAGTTCTATTGGGAACGGTCACTCGTCGAGGCTTTGAGACGATGGTAGACTACACAGCTCCCATCTTCTGGTTTTTCTTTTTGCTAACTGGAGTAGCGCTTCTCGTGCTGCGAAAACAAGAGCCCGAAAGACCCCGCCCTTTTCAGGTTCCTCTTTATCCGTGGATACCCTTGCTATTTTGCCTCATCAGCCTTTATTTACTTTACTCCAGCCTAGTTTATACAGGCATAGGCGCATTTCTAGGAGTAGCTGTGGTGTTAGCGGGTATTCCTCTATTCTCGTGGAGTCGCAGGCGATAAGCCAAAACTGAGTTCAACATCACGAGTTCAACATCACAAACAACACATACTAAACCCTCTAAAGGAGATCTAAATCATGCAACTACAAAGAATCCTTTTGTTATTTGCTAGCGTTGGAGTCGTTAGTTTAGGGACTGCCGCCTGCACCCAACAGCGCAATTTTGAAGCCGATGCTCAAAGCAGCACCCAGACTAACACACCAACAGTTGCACCCACCGCTCAACCCCAAGAACGGCAAGCAGATGTACCCTTTGTCCCAACTCCCCCCGAAGTGGTTGAGGGCATGCTGGAGCTAGCTAAAGTAGGGCCTAACGATGTTCTCTATGACTTGGGCAGCGGTGATGGCCGCATTGTGATCGCGGCTGCAAAAGAGTTTGGGACTCGTGGTACTGGAATTGACATCAATCCAGAATTAGTACAGCAAAGCCGAGAAAATGCTCAACAAGCTGGAGTGGGCGATCGCACCCGTTTTCTACAGCAAGACTTGTTTGAAACTGATCTGAGCGATGCTACAGTTGTCACGCTTTACTTGCTCCCAGATGTCAATCTCAAGCTGCGTCCAAAGCTCCTGCGAGAACTCAGACCCGGAACTCGAATTGTATCCCACGCTTTCGACATGGGCGACTGGAAACCAGAACGAGTTGAGCAAATCCAAGGAAGAACCATTTACTACTGGGTAGTGCCCGAACAAGTCCCTGCTAACCTGCAATAAGACTCTCGCCCTCGACTACTGCCTGCACAAAATAAGGTACCGGAAATCTTCTGAGATATGCTTCCACTGAAGCGCGATCGCCTCAGAAGGACGGTACCCCATCCATCTCGTTCTGTTGCCCAAAATGGATCGATTCCATTCACATCTGGCGGGTTTTGTTTAGCATCGGCTCACTTAACAGATTCTCCCGCACTTAGAGAGAAGATACTCTTCAATGAGTGAGATTGCAGATTAATTCTCCTGGTTCCTGAGGTTCAAATCGTACAACTTTGCCATCTTGACGAACTCGTAGGCGATCGCGGCAGTTATACACCTCAACGGGTTTAACCACTCCATCGACACTCACAACAGCTCTGTATTCCCAGTAATTCTTGGCACTGCGTTTGATGCTAAGGATACAGATTGAGCGATCGCCACTCAGACGACAAAACGATTTCGCTTCTGCTGGTAGAACAGCGAGGAGTGACAGCCCTAGTAACAACAGAAAAACAATCATAAGCTTCATGCTTGCCGTCCCCATAGGGCTAATCCGCCACCTCGCCCTCTAGCTGCAATGATATCTTTTTGTACTAAAAAGTAGTTGAAAAAAGCTTGTTTTTCTGCTCTTACACTCGCCGAATAAAATTTGGCCTCACTGCTTTCGCCACCGCGAACTGTACCCTGATATAGAGAAAACTTAGACAGTTGCAGCGTGATTCTTGTGAAGTCAAACGCCAAGATGTTGTTGTTGGTCAACAGCTTAGTTGGGCCTGAGAGTGCCATTTGAAGCTGACCCAGTTGAACTCGGTTGGTGACGTTCCCCATCTCAAAAGATGAGCTGTATGATGTGTTATCTGTTGCAGTTGGAGGCGCAGCCAAAGGAGAGGCAGCATAAGCAAGAGAGATCGTGATCACAGATGGCACGTAGCGGCCTGCGCCTAGCACCATTCCAGTCCGTTGCCGAGTTTTACGAGTACCCGTAATGAAGCAAAGCCGCCAGTCACCCGTCAGATCGCTCAAGGAATAACGAGTTTTTTGCTGCTTGTTCGCTTTTTCTACCTCCAACAGTGCCTGAACCACCTGTTCAGGAGTAGGACGCTGACGAGAGCGCTCGAGCACTGCCAAGGCAGCTTGCTGAAGAATGGTCGAGTTGTTGTTCAAGCGGCTTTTGGTTTCACGTACACCAATGATTATCGTACGACAAACCCTGCTCCCACTGGCAGAGAACACTGAAGTAATGGTTCTAGGATGAGCTAGTCCATGTGCAGCGGAGAGCAGGTACAGTAGGAGCGATCGCGGCTTCTTAATCTAGATATCCTCATATGTTTTTGCTTCTCCAGAAGATGCTCTAGTCCTAAATCTGGAAGCGATCGGAGTATATTCCAATGCGACTGCTAGTGTTGTGCGTCATAGGATACAAAGCGACTAGCGATTTAGGCGATTTATATTAACTAGCAATGTTTAATCTGATTCAAGCCTCTGGAAGGATGCTGCTAGAACGTTTCACGATTAGTCTAAAACCGGAACCCAGTAACGAACTCAGTAACAAACTCGGTAAGGACTCAGGAATGGAGCGATCGCTTTACTGCTGAAGATTATTGCTGAGCTCCCTGGCTGAGAATGTTGTGAGCATGACTAATCCTTAAAAATCAGTTCGCAAAAATGACTTACTCACTGTTTCACCTAATCTTTATCTTGCCGCCTATTTTATTGCTTGCCTCGCAGCAACCGCAGCCCTTGGCAGGTGTGGGAGGTCGTAAGGCTGGGATCTCTCTATTCCTGATTGCGGCTGTAGCGTTTGTCTACACAACACCTTGGGACAACTATCTAATTTGGCGCGATGTATGGCACTATGGTCGCGATCGCGTGGTGGGTACGGTTGGTTATGTCCCCATCGAAGAGTATTTGTTCTTTGTACTACAGCCCATTCTTACAGGGCTATGGCTATATCGCCTGCTAGCTCATACGGGGGAACCAAGCGAACTAAAAATCACTCCCACAGCCAATGTAGCAGGTACAATCATTTGGGCAAGCCTGAGTCTCATGGGTGTATGGTTGCTTCAACGTGACTTCGGAGTCTATCTGGGGCTAATTTTGGTTTGGGCTGGCCCAATCTTAGCGTTGCAATGGCTGATCGGAGGAGCACAGCTTTGGGTTCGCAAACGCCTTTGGCTAACTGCCACTTTGCTTCCCACCTTATATCTGTGGGTCGCCGATCGCATTGCCATCGGTCAAGGCATTTGGAGCATATCAGAGACCTATACGACTGGGCTACACTTATTTGGGCTACCCATCGAAGAAGCCACTTTCTTCCTCGTCACTAACTTCTTAGTCGTGCAAGGGCTATTACTGTTCTTAGTATTTAGTAGTTCTAGTTCTAGCTCCGAACCCAAGGTGCCCAAGGTGGAACAGCAACAAACTGTCTAAAACTCAGTTTTATGTAGCGTACTTTTACTCCAATGGTAAATATTAATCTTCAGCCCGGTTATTGGGATTCTGCTTGGGGCCGAGAAACTACTTCAACTTGGCGACGCTACCCTGGATGTTTCGGTCGTATCTGTTGGGCCGTAGGACATTTTAACGAAGTTTTAGAAATTGGCTGTGGGGTTGGAATCCTCTCCCGGCAACTGGTCAACTTTAGTAACTCTGTTACAGGCATAGATATTTCTCCAGTAGCGATCGCCCAGTTGCCTCCAGAAGTCAATGTACGAGCTTCTATCACCTTATAGAAATGTATTCCTAGACGCTTTCGAGGATGAATTCTTAATTGCTGAGTCAAGAATCTTAGTCGTGCCGACTCTTTTGGCAGCTCTTTACACAGCTTAAATCTTAGAGTTAGCCCTAAAAGCGGTCTGGATTAAGGGCTTGTCCTGACCTTTAAGCCAATATCCACCTTAAAACTTATTTCCCTGTACGGAGAGAGATTAATAAATATTATGATAAGTTTGATTCATAGTTAAGTCATCTTAACTAGCAGTGATTGGCAACGTATTGACTATGTCTTGGTTGTTCTTAGCTCCTCTGGGAATTGCAGTAACTGCATTTTTCATCTACGAAAGATCCTGCGATGAAATCGCTATTCTATCAGCGGTCGCAGCAATCACAGGGGCACTTCTCAGTCTAATTTTTGCGCCCTGGCAATTGCAATTAGCTACATTGCTCCTGGGTTTGGCTCTTAGCCAACGCTTACTAAAAGCAGAACGATATTACTCTAATTCCCGCTCTCAGGTAGATCCGATGATGCCGATGATGTACAACGGTTCGGATCGTCAGAACCGCTTCAGATAACTGTTGGGTTCGCTAATTTGGGTTCGCCGATATAAAGGCGATCGCACTCTCCCAAGGTACGCTTTGATTTTGCAAGCAGCGTTGGAATAACGCTCTAACCCAATCTATCTCTGCTTTGGAGAGATAACCGCTGAGATAGTGGGCGTAAGTGGGTGTATCAGGTACGATCGCAAACCAACGTTCGATTAAAGCAGGTGAGATATACATTTCTGCGACAGTTTGAACTGTCTCGATTTGCGCGTGACATCCCGCTTGCTCAAACACGAGTTGTAGATCGGTGCTGTCCCAGTTCATCCGAGGATCGCTTGAGTCTTTGTAGATGGCTTCTTCTGCCACAATTAAGCGTTGATACAAGTCAGGCTCAACTTTGGCAGCATCTATTAATCGATATAGCCGCTGGGTTCGGCGCGAAACAGTTTCGGCTAGGGTAATTTTGCCCCCGGATTGTAAGAAAGGCATCCAGGTGCAAATCAGCGCCAATTTATCTCCTGCCGCCATTAAAACATTGCGACCCAGAATATGGTCAAACCGAATATCCGGTGCCTGAGCAGTTAATAAAGCTGGTAGTTGTTGCAGAGTGCCTTGCAGAAACCTAGGCCGCAGCAACTCTGGTAAAGCTTCTGCTTGAGCTTCTAGCCGTTCTACATCGGTAGAGGTTGGCATTTGTACATAAACACCACCTTCGGGGACTCGGCGCAGAGCTTCCCAAGTGAGTAAACCAATGCCGCCATTCAGTTCCAGAATTGTATGGTGCCGTTGGGGTTGGGCTAGGGCAAACAGGCGATCGCGGACCTGAGCCAAGCGTTCCCCACTTTGAGATAAGGTGCGTTGCAGCCAGCGTTCCTGAGCTTTATTGGTGGGGCTGTAGGTGAGAATTTCTGGGGCCGTTACATCTAAGCTTTCGGCGATCGCGGCGAGTTGAGCTTCCCGACGCCGCTCGACCTGAAATCGAACTGTGGCTTCAAACCCTTGCTCCGAAGGTTGGTAAAACACTTGGCCCTGCAAAGCGGCAGGTAAGTATTGCTGCGCCACCCAATGATCGCGGTAGGCATGGGGGTAAAGATAGTTGGCTCCATGCCCAAAACTGTGTTTATCCCGATTAGCATCCTTGAGATGGGCAGGCACATCAGCTTCGCGTTCTCGCTCCACAGCGGCTAAGGCATCAAAAAAGCCCATGACACTGTTAGATTTTGGTGCGGTTGCCAAATATAAAGCGGCCTGAGCCAAAGGGTAACGACCTTCTGGCATCCCCACGCGATCGAAAGTGGCGGCACAGGCATTGACCCTAGCGACAGCTTCTGGGTCTGCTAGTCCCACATCTTCACTGGCTAAAATCAGCATGCGGCGAAAAATAAACCGTGGATCTTCCCCGGCGTAAACCATCCGAGCCAGCCAATACAGTGCCGCATCTGGATCGCTACCTCGCAGACTTTTGATGAAAGCGCTGATGATATCAAAGTGAGCATCTCCTTCTTTGTCATACAAGACCGCTCGCTGCTGAATCGACTCTTCGGCCACCGCCAGATCAATATGAATTTTGCCTGTGCGATCGGGCGCGGTGGTTTCAACCGCCAGTTCCAAGGCATTGAGGAGACTCCGAGCATCACCATTGGCCACATTAACCAGATGATCTAGCGCTTCTGGATCAATCTGAATTGCGCGATCGCCATAGCCTCGTTCCGAATCGCTCAGCGCTTGCTGCACCACCTTGACTAAATCCGCCGCAGTCAAGGACTTGAGCTGAAAAATTCGAGAACGACTCACGAGGGCTTTGTTGACCTCAAAGTAAGGATTCTCTGTGGTAGCTCCAATCAGAATCACGGTGCCATTCTCTACCCACGGCAACAAAGCATCCTGTTGCGATTTATTGAAGCGATGCACTTCATCCACAAACAAAATTGTTCGCTGACACTGGCGATCGCGCCGTTCCTGAGCCGTTTCCACTGCCGCCCGAATTTCCTTCACCCCTGCCAACACCGCATTAATCGAAATGAAGTGTCCCTGAGTGCTGTTGGCGATCACCCGTGCCAGCGTCGTTTTGCCTGTGCCTGGTGGCCCCGCAAAAATCACAGAAGCGAGTTGATCAGCTTGGATGGCGCGTCGCAGCAACCGTCCAGGGCCAACAATATGCTCCTGTCCGACAAATTCATCTAAAGTGCGGGGGCGTAAGCGATCGGCAAGAGGGGCAGCTATTGGGTTCAAGGTTAGGTCTGGGTGGGAAGGAATCAAGGTCTCAAGCTAGGATAGCTCGCAGAACCCCCAAAATTGCTGGTGGTCTTCTAAGACAGTGCCAAGGAGAGAATAGCGTGAGCAACCTAGACAAGAAGCGACTGGATGTAGCCCTGGCGATCGCGGGTTACGCCGTGGACAGCGGTGCAGCAGTGGCGATGCCAACTTTTGGCGTTGAGCTACCCAAACAAGTTGTCCTCAGCGCTTCCGACGTGCTGATGTACACCCGAATCTGGAAAATTTACTTTGAAGAGGATTTGTCCCACAGCAATTTGATGGAAATGCTAACCCAGGTGGGACTGGTGACGGTAGCTGCGACTGGCGTTGCCTACATCGTGGCCAAAGGCAGTACCGCAATTTTGAAGGAATTCACCAATTGGCTCGGCTGGGGAGCGACTGCCGCGATCGCCGGATCTCTAGCTGCTTTATCGGGTGCAGCTTGGGCGCTTTATTGCGATTATCTGTATGCAGAACGCAACCCTCAACCCTCGACCTAACTGAGCTACTTAGCGCTAATAGCAATACTTTGAGGGGTCCAAGTAGGACCAGGACAACGTGGCCCATCTGCGGTCCAGTTAATGGGGTCAATGCACATGCGTCGAGCTTGCATGTCTGTATCCCAAGCGTGGTAGACGATGTACTCGGTTTTGCCATCGGGACCAACGGTAATTGAATTGTGACCAGGACCGAGGACATAACCGGGATGCGATCGCAAAACCCTGGGGCCTGCTTCATTGCCTGCATCTGAGTACGGCCCCATCACATGGCCTGCGACCCCATAATCCACGCCGTAGCTATCCGTTTCCCAACGTCCGCCACTATAAAAACAGTAGTAGCGATCGCCATACTTGCGAACACAAGGGCCTTCTAAGGTGTGCCAATCATAAACACCGCCGTACATCGGGCGATCGGCGAGAAATCTTTGCCAATCGGATCTAGCTCGCAACACCACTTTACCTTCACCTGCCAGTTTGGTCATGGTTTCCAGGCGATCGACCATCAAGGCAGTCCCAGCACGGGTATTCTCGTTAGTGTCTAAAAAATCTTGAGCATAGAATAAGTACCACTGACCATCGTCATCACAAAAAGCATGGGGGTCGATCGCGAATGGACAAGATTGCGGATCTAACAACGGTTCGCCCATGTCCTGATATGGCCCTACCGGATCTGAGCTAGTGGCAACTCGTAACTGGTGGTTTTTATCTTCGTGCCCCACCGAGTAGTAGAGATAGAAGGTGCCGTCGCAGTAAGCGATTTCTGGTGCCCAGAAGTTATCTCCCAAACTGGGGTCAGGCCGCACTAAAGCATTCTGGACAAATTCCCAGTGGATTAAATCGTGGGAGCGCAACAGCGGGAAAACTCGTCTCTGCCCAGTTTCCTCAACTTCCCCAGCGGCTTCTGCTGGCCCCGTACCGATCGCGTAGTAAGTGCCTTGATGCTGCCACACATACGGATCAGCAAAATAATGAGGATAAACGGGGTTGGTATAGGTCAGGGTCTCTTCATTTGCTTGTGAGCCTAACCCAGACTTTGCTTCAGATTGAGTCATCATCACTCCTTACTCTGCAATCCATCCTCAAAATCTTAGATTTTATGCATAAGTTGAATGTTGCCCCCCTAGCCCCCCAATTCTGGGGGGAACTGAATATTAGCTTCCCTCCACGATGTAGCCCTAGTGGGCATACCAGAAAAGGAAAGGTGAACTAAGCCTTCTACACTTTTCAAAGTCCCCCAGAATTGGGGGATTTAGGGGGCCAGACAAAGGGTAACTGAATTGCAGCAGCACAAAAAAATAGAGGATGGAACTTTGATCGTTAGCGATCGCCGTTCAATCATCCTCTATCTGGAGTAAGCTTCTGGGTTAAGTCTTTAGTACTTGAAATTGATGTAGGTTTCGGTCTTGTTTTCTGGTAGCTGCTCTACCACATTGCAGCGCAACATTTCCTGGAGGTACTGCGGCAAGTTCTGGTAATAATCTCTCTGAACTGTGAGATCCATTACCGGAGTGTGCAACCAGTGCATCACATAGCCCATCACCACCATCGGTCGGGGTTGAGCGGTGATGTTGGGCGAACCTCGGTGAATTGCCAAAGGCGATCGGATGATTACATCACCCAGTTGCATGGGGAAAGACTCGACAGGAATCTCACCCGCTGCAATCTTCACCAATGCTTCTTCGCGAGGCATCACATGGGTGCCGCGTGCCATTTGAAAGGGGCCATTGTCTTCTGTCACTTCAACGAGGGGAAAGTTAACCGCTAGAGCATAGAGTGGTGTGACAATCTGATCACTAAAGAGAGGACGGAAATCCCGATGCAGTTCTTGGTACTCCGAGTCTTGGAAGGGCGTATCAGCCCCTAATTGCACCAAGCGATATTCCTGGAAAAAGACTCGATCCAGCACACCCAAAATCGTAGGATTGGCAAACACTTCCGTATTAGCGAAAGGTTGCACCCAAGGCAGGGTCAAATAATAACGGTTTTTCTCGCGAGGAGCTAATCCACCGGGCCGCTGTTGCCGCTCTCGGAAAAGGGCATCGAATGCTACTGCCCACTCTTGGATCAACTCGCGATCGAAGAGTCCGGGAATGACACAAATTCCATCTCGATTTAGCACTTCGGCAAATCGATCTAAATCCGCTGCTGTAAATTTACTCACACCAGTGGCATTGATACTTTGAACCATTTTGCTGTCCTTCCTTCGGGCAGAATGTGGGAGTTGAGGGGGGCTCTCGACAGTAAACGGGACGAGCGATCGCGTGATGTTTTTATCGAGAGTAAAATGTGTCGAGCTTTACACTTTCTATTCTGCCCTAGGGAAGAGGTAGGATAACAGCAAAATGCTAAATAAGATAATTAACAAATTGTGAAGAGTTAGCTGGATTAAGTCATCCGCAACCACTCTTTAATCACCTTCACTAACCAGTTGCATTCATCCCAACTAAAGCCTTTCGCAAAGAAATTTTCGGTACTGTAGGTCTGGATTGTAACGACTCTTTGTTCATAAGTTCGCTTGCCGCCATCGAAGGTTCTCAAACTGTGAAAGACATTATGAATTTCTCCAATCGAGCCTTGAAACATCACCATCGGAAGGCTGAAGGGAGACTTATAAATTGAGAATTTCTCCTGGGTAAATCGCACAAAGGTGGGTAGAAAATCCCAATACACCCCACCACCAATTAGCAGCACGATCGGCAAGACAAAGACAAGAATATTGCTAAACTGCCAGCTCACACTAGAAATCACAGGAATCCAGGGTTGACCGATGATGGCAAGCCCAATAGCTATGGGAATTAAGTACAGCAAATTCCAAGGATTAGCGCCTGGGACTTGAATCAACAGCTCATCAGCAGTTTGGTGTAACTGAATTCGGGTGTCAAAATGCGGAACGATGGCTCGCTCTCTTTTGACAACTGGCGATCGCTCATGGGACGCTTCGGGCTGGCGAGAGACTGTCGGTGGTGGTGCCGCTTTGCTGGCCTCTAGCGATCGCAAAGCTTCTAGCGCTTGTCGTGCCATTTGGAAGCGTTTTGCTACGTCGGGCTGTACCAGTTTCGCCACCCACCAAACAAAGTCAGGATCTAAGCTGACGCGATCGGCAAACTGAATCTGCAAATCTTTCTGAGGTAACTCTGCTGGCGATATCCCTGTCAGGAGGTGAATTAGGGTTGCTCCCAAGGCATACAAGTCAGAAGCGGCAACGGCTCGACCGCCAAACTGCTCCATTGGTGCGTAACCGTAGGTTCCCACAACTGTAAAAGTGCTGCCTTCAGCCGCAGCCTTGTCTTGAACCGCACCAAAATCGATCAGGTAGATGTAATTATCTTTGCCCAAAATTAAATTGCTGGGCTTGATATCACGATGCAACACCGGAGGGCTGAGTTCGTGAAGATAGATCAATAAATGCAGCAGATTTGCCGCCATTTGCCTCACTTGCCGCTCACTGAAATGCTTGCCTTCAGCGATCAGTTGCTTCAGGGAAGCACCCGCAATATGGTCTTGCACCAGTCCAAACCAAAGCAGGCGATCGTCAATGGAAAAATAATCGCGGTACTTGGGAATTTGCGAGTGCTTGAGTTGCCGCAACACCTGAGCTTCGCGCTCAAACAACTTCAGGTCAGCCCACTGCACTTGGTCGCCAAAAGCCAAAAGCTTGATTACTACAGGTTCTGGAGGCTGCGCCGCTAAATCTTCTGCCAGCCAAGTTTGCCGTCCAGCCGTTTGCCCCAGTTTTTGCTTCAGTCGGTACTGCGCTTCAGTTGGCGTTCCTTGGCGAATGTGGAGAACTTGTTCGGGTTCTAGCATAGAAGTTAGGTGAGCATCTCCTTAGCTGTAGTAATCCCCAAGTAGCGGGGAGAACCTCTAAAATGAGGCCCTGATTTTACGGACTCTATAGATACACAGGCTCACATGCACTTTCCTAAAAACCAAATGGTCGTAATGATCACCCTTAGACTCAGGCTAGGGATATGTGGCAAACGTTATCCTGAATTTAGGGGCTAGGTACAGCAACAGGGGAGGAGCTTGTGGATCAGCTCTTAAATTTCAACACTTTGATCGAGATCTTATTAGGCGTGAGTTTGAGTGCGGCCTCTGGCTTCCGAGTCTTTGTGCCACTCTTGATGCTTAGTGCGGCGGCCGTGCTGGGTCATGCCAATTTGCCCACTGATTTTGACTGGATTGAAAGCCCCCAAGCTCTAGCTGTATTTGCGATCGCCTCGACTCTAGAAGTAGGCGGCTACTACATCCCCTGGTTCGACCATCTGCTCGATGTGGTAGCAACGCCAGCAGCAATTTTAGCGGGCACGATTGTGACGGCTTCGCTGGCTCCTGACCTTAATCCTGTAGCGCAATGGACGCTAGCGCTGGTAGCAGGCGGAGGAGCGGCGGGCATCACCAAAAGCTTGACCAATCTCTTACGAGCGACCTCAACCGCAACTTCTGGTGGCTTAGCGAATCCGATTGTGGCGACGGTGGAGTTAGTCGTGGCGATCGCGCTCTCGATTTTAGCAATCACCTTACCAGTCGTAGCCATTATTGTAGTGATCGCATTTCTGGGATTTGCGATCGCGAAGCTGTGGCGATTTTTCTCCCGTTTCAGAACACCGCAAACTACTCCAGAAAATTTGTCTTAATCCCAAGAGCCTTCGCAGCGATCGCGATAGTACATGGTTGCAGCAGTCATTCTCTTTCTGGCGATCGGCCTAATTGTGGTTGGGATTTTCGCTACTCCCCTCTTAGTAAAACGCCGCCGCGATCGCCTGAAGCAACGCCCATTTTCACCCCTTTGGGATGCTGTAGTAGAGAATTATCTGCCTATTTACCCTCGTCTTTCTGCGAGTGAAAGGAGACGGTTACAGGGACATATTCAAGTCTTTCTAAAAGAGAAGCAATTTATTGGCTGTGCGGGATTGCAAATTACCGAGGAGATGAGATTGGCGATCGCGGCAGTTGCTTGTTTGCTGTTGTTGAATGAGCGAGGCACCTACTTTCTCAAGTTGCGATCAGTTTTGGTGTATCCCAGTGTCTATTTTGTGAATGAGACGGCGATCGAGGGTAACTATGTAGTGGAGGAAAGACGGGTGGCGCGATTGGGAGAGTCGTGGAGCCGAGATCAGGTGGTGTTGTCTTGGGAGCAGGTACAGCGAGATGCCACTAATTGGCGAGATGGACATAATGTAGTGCTGCATGAGTTTGCCCACCAATTAGATCAAGAAGACGGCAATGCCGAAGGTGTGCCGTTTTTGCCCAAAGATCTAGATTATGCAGTTTGGGCGCAGGTGATGACGCAGGAGTATCAACAACTCTGTCAGGATGTGCAAAGAGGTGCCAAAACGGTGATGGATAGCTACGGCACTCTCAATCCTGCTGAGTTTTTCGCTGTGGCAACTGAGACATTTTTTGAAAAACCCCAGCAATTGTTGAAAAAACATCCCGATCTTTATAAGCAGCTACAACACTACTATCAACTCGATCCGGTGAAATGGATTTAATTAGGGCTACAAGAGGGCGATCGCTCTTTGAAGCACTCATTCTCTGCTTTTCAGGGAACTCTAGCAGGTGTAGATTTAGCAATTCACCTCAGAAATCCCCTTGTGAAATACGATCCGAATAAACATCACCGTCGTTCTACTCGGTTAAAAAACTACGACTACACCTCACCAGGTGCTTATTTTATCACCCTCTGTACTCACCAACGGGAGTGTTTGTTTGGCGAAATCGTAGATGATTTAATGCAATTGAATTCGGGTGCAATTAAAAGTGGCAGCAGGAATTGAAGGACTGGAATAGCTATGATTTAGTAAATTCCTTACGAGCCAGGTGCATCATCCCATGAGCCAAGAATCAACTGACAGTTCAGTGGGTACTCGGACCAAGTCTCAGTAGATCGCAAATTCTCTAGGAAAGGGGTAGGGTCAGGCTAAAAGCATTAGATCAAGCCATGACGACCTACCCATCTTCATTATCTCCTGCTCCCGCTCTGACCGATGAAGGGACACTGGAAGCTGCCCTTGATTGTCTACTCGAGTCTGTTCCACTGAACATGAAAGGCGGATACACCCCCCAAGACCTATTCGAGATCCTGCTGCGGGCTGCCAGCCGAGGCGATAGCATCGAACACACGGCTCAACGCTTGCAAGGTACACCCAGTGGTAATGGTATCCGCTATCACTTGGATAAGTTGGATGAGATGGCCACACTGGAGAGCCAACTCAATGCGGCTCTGCAAAGCCGAATTCCACCCAAGATTTGCAGAAGGCAGCATCGCATTGCCATCGATTTACACTTAATTCCCTACTACGGCAACCCAAGTGAGGTGGAGGCTCCCTACATCTACCGCTCTCAAGCTAAAGCTGGAACTACCTCATTCTTCGCCTATGCCACAGTCTATGTTGTCTGTCGTCACAAACGTGTGACCCTAGGGATTCATGCAGTGCATCGTCAAGAAACCTTAGTGGCGACCCTGACTTATTTGCTCGCAAGGTTGAGTCCGCTGCGAGTCCGAGTCAAACGGCTTTACTTGGATCGAGGGTTTTATAGTGTCCCTGTCATCCGTTGGCTGAAGGCATTGCAGATTCCCTTCCTGATGCCTGCGGTGATTCGGGGCAAAACTGGAGGAACCCGTCAACTGCTAAGGGGACGGCGCAGCTACCAGACACCCTACACCCTCAACAGTCCCCAGTATGGTTCGGTCAGCTGTCAGATGCGGGTGATTTGTAACTATTACAAAGGGCTCAAGGGCAAGCATGGGATTCAATACACTGTCTATGTACTGCACCGGGTGAAGGTTGCCCTACACCAGACCCATCGGCATTACAAAGACCGGTTTGGCATTGAGACCAGTTACAGGATCAAGAACCAGTGTCGCATCCGCACCACGAGTAAAAATCCTGTAACCCGCTTTCTGTTTGTCGCTCTAGCGTTTGTCCTAGTCAATCTTTGGGTGTATTTGCTGTGGTTCTTTATCAGTTGGACGCAACGAGGAGGACGAGTGGTTTACCGGGAACTGTTTGCGCTCAAGACAATGCTGGAGTTCCTATCCCAAGCAGTGGAGCGGCATTTTCCAGTCATCACAGCAATCTACTTACCCGCTCTGGAATGAATTTGCGATCTACTGAGTCTGAGAGCTTGGAAGAGCGGTTAAACCATCATCCTGATCTAAAAGCCAAGATAGAGACTTTGTTGTCAGTCGTGGAGAATGCCGAGGGAAGTCTGGTCAAAGCCAATGAAGCCGAACAACGAGTGATTGAAGAAATTCAGCAACTGGGACGCTCAGCCTTGCAAGGATGGGCAACCCGGCAAAATCAAGTCCAACACGATGAGTTTGTGAACACCCATCCCCACGCTCAACGCAGTCGAAAAAAAGACTCTATTGGTACACCCGCTTCGGAACCATCGAAGTGAGAGAGCAATTGTTTAGCCAAGGCAAAGGCAAAGGAATGACCCGACCTTTTAGGGAAGCAGCAGTTGTCCGTTGTCGGGGATATTCACTGCCGTTACAACGAGTGATGACTGATTTTGGAGCCGATGTGCCGTTTGGACAAATTCCCCAAAAGTTGCAAGAACATCATGGCATTAGCGTGCCCGTGAGTTCTGCCCAAGCAGTGACCCAACGGCACGCCGAGCAGGTTTTACACTTGCAACGTCGTCAACTCAACACCGAGATACCAGAACACGATGGGGTAGATTGTCTGATTGTGGAGATGGACGGGAGCATGATTCCGATTGTCACAACCCAAACAACGACCCTTGAGCAGAAAAAGGTAGACCGTCGCACTCTCAGGGGGTAACAAGAAGGCTAGAACAATGCTTGGAGGCGGGAAGCAGCGTCTAGTCCTCGCTGAAGATAGGATTGCTTATTGCCACTAAGCTGCATCCAAGACTCTACCCAATCGGTGGCTAAATCCATCCCTTCCAACCAAGCTTGAGCATACAAACCTATCCAAAAATCGCTATGTCTGCGACGCATTCTTCGTCCTTCTTTGGCTCGACAAATATAGCTAGCTAAGCCTTGAGTGCGAACTTCATGGCCTTGAATGACTGCACTGGTATAAGCAAGGGCTAAGAGAACAAATAAACCTGATAAGCGCTGAGGATTGAGACGAGTGGATTCGACTTGATACCCTCCACTTTTGTAGTCACGAAAGAAAGCTTCGATGCCCATGCGATGTTGATAAGCCGTCACAGCAGCACCTAAAGAGGGCAGATTGGTTAAGAGAAACCAAGCACTTTTCTCGCAATGGCCTCGATATGCTCGTTTCCAATAGCAAGCCACATTAAACAATCCCAGACCCCCTTGTTTCGTCACCCTCACCTGCTCGAAAAAGCGCGATTGACCGGGTTTTAATCCCAGGTGTTGGAGTTGCTCAACCAAACCCGTTTCATCTTGAACGTACTCGTTACAGCGTAAGCGTAAACAGAAGCTGAGCTGTTCTTGGCCCAACCATTGCGCTAGATGCACCGAGCAGAATTCCCGGTCCCCTAAGACCACGACTTGATAAGGCTTGAGTAGCGCTAAAAGTGGGCGCAAAACCGCTTGTTGTTGCGCTAAGCCCGAACTTCCAGAATGCGACAAGAACTGCCAGTACAAGGGCAGAGCCCGCCCTTGATAAATTACACTCGCCATCAGCACATTCACCCCTTGCTACTGCGTGCGGTCGAGGACCAAGTAAAGAGTTTGTCCGACTCGGAATTGGCAAGATAGCAAGTAGCCGACTAAGGGCAACCAGAGGGTATCAATGTGCAACTGAGGGCTCGAAAACAAGCGTTGCAAACAGCGGCGACGACCCTCGAATTGAATCGGTAGAGGCAAGGTGGTCGCAAGTCTTTCGAGGCGCACTTGTTTATGCCATTGCAATAGCAACACCAGCAGATTCACAAGTAAGTAATGGCGAGGACTGAGGCACTGTTGGAGGTGAGCTTGGTAGAATAGAGGCAGCATTTTTAGGGGTAGGCTTGTGGTCAAGTAGCAAGCCTATCTTTTTTTGTGTTTAGCGGCTCTATCCCCTGCTACACATCTGCTTCAAGCTTTCTGTTACCCCCTGAACCGTCGCACTACTCGCCAAGTCGGTTGGCAGGAAGCTCGCTTAGCCTTCGCTCGGACTCCAGAGCAAACTCATCCGGTATTTGGGGCGACCTTGGGAACTACTGATGAGGCAGGTGAGCAACTGGTTGCCAGCGCCATTCGAGTCGGGGTAGGACAACAAACCTTTGTGCATGGCATTGGTGATGGTGCTCCCTGGATTGCCAACCAAATTTCCCAACGATTTGGTCAACCGGGTCGCTATTTAATCGATTTCTATCACCTGTGTGAGTATCTCGTCGATGCCAGCACCGTTTGTGCTCCAGAGAGCCCCAAGACGTGGCTAGCGCAGCAAAAGCGACGACTCAAACACAACCACGTTGCAGCAGTACTCAAAGCATTGCATCCTTTTGTGGAAGCAGACACGGTGCCTGACAAAACAGCACCCGTCCGTTGCGCCTCCCGCTACATCTCTAATCAGGACTTGGAAGGTTAGGAGTAGAAGGAGGGGAGGCTAACAAGGTATCGTGATGGTGAATCGCTAGCGGAGCAGCAAATGATTCCCCTCATCGGTGTTCCTGCCACCATTGCCCAAGGGATGAGTGCTTACCGAGACGTGTTCTGTCGGGAAGCCGGATTCGAGCATGTCAGTCGCTACATCAGTGGGCTGTTGCTGAGCCAGAACAAGACCCTGCAAGGCATTCACGCTCAGCAGGTATATCCAGAGGGCAAAGCCGTCAGTCGACGAGCGATGCATGAGGCGGTGTTTGAGGCTCGATGGGATAGTGAGGCTCTCATGCAGCAGCATCGGCGGCAAGTCGGTCTGCGGCACCAAGGATGTGGGAGAGAAATCATCAGTCTGGACTGGACCCTATCGCATCATGAAGATGGCGAGCACATCTATGGGGTCAAGCGCGCCTACGATTATGTCAACCACTGCATGAGCCGCTACCAAACGGTCGTCACGGGTGTGATTGCTAATGGCCAGCAGCTTGATGGAATTGCGGTTGAGGTGCAGTTGCCCGATTTTAGTGAAGCAGAGAGAGGCTACCTGCGCATGACGGCTCAACCGAGTTACGAGCAGATGGAACAAGTGAAGCAACGCTTGGTGGAGTTGTTGCACTATCACAAGAACCGATTGGCCTATCGCAAACGCACCGAGATGGTCGTGGACTTGGTGCGGCAAATCGAGGCAGAGGGACAATTTCCCCAAGCTGACTATGCCTTTGACAATGGAGTGTTAACCCTGGAATTGACGCAGCTGATTGAGGCATCCGGCAAGCATTGGGTCAGCGAGATTGAATGCTCTCGACTCATTCTGTGGAACGGGCAATGGCAGCGGGTCGATGCGGTTGCCACCGAACTGCGCCAAGAGCACCCAGAGAGTTTTCGCTCTCTCCAGGTGCGCGGTCGCAACGGCGAAGTTAAGTCCTTCTGGACCTTCACAAAAACGGTTCGACTCAAGCGCTACGGGCGTAAACGCCTCGTTGTCGTGCATCAGCAACCCGACCTTAGCGACGCTCCGCGCTTTTTGCTCAGTGATGCCCTGCATTGGGAAAGTGCCCGAGTGATTCAGACTTGGAGCTACCGCTGGGCTTGCGAGATCTTTCATGAGTTTTGCAAACAAGTAGCAGGCTTTGAGGCGGCTCAGGTACGCAATCAGGAAGCGGTCAAACGCCACTTCCGTTTAAGTTGTGTAGCGCAGTCGCTACTCCAGCAGGCAACTTGTCAGGGCAAGAAATCGGAGAGGTTTGCGTTTGCCAAGGACCAGCAAACAGTGGGACAGCGGCTCTACAGTCTGACTCGGGAGGCCTACCGGCAATTGCTGCATCTGGTTGAGGGGTTGTTTGCTCAGGGGCGATCGTGTGAGCAAGTCCTGGAGGTGATTATGCCTGCTTAGTACTCCGTTCTCTGGGAGCCTAACCTTCCAAGTCCTGTCTAATCGCTTAGAGCAACTCGACTACAAAGGAGCGATTGCCGCAGACTTACCGATTGGTTCTGGTGAAATTGAAAGTGCTCATCGCTATGTGATTCAGCAACGACTGAAACGCTCGGGCAGTTGGTGGAGTGTCAAACATGCGGAGGCAATGTTAGCCTTGCGAGTGCTGCGGACGAACCAGGATTGGCACTCTTACTGGGCGAGTCTTGCTCAAAATCCAGCTTGACCTAACCTGCTACTTTTAATTACACCCATTGAATTCAACGGGTTCGATGGTTCATGCCTGTTGGTTGAGCTTATCTCGCCATTTTCAACACTTAACGCTGGATGGGTTTGTCATCATGCCCAATCATTTGCATGGCATTCTTTGGTTAGGTAGCGATACAGGTAGGGGCAAAGCATTCGGAAAAAAGATCTCGGATGATAGTTCAAGCTCATCTCCGAATGCTTTGCCCCTACAACCCTGCGGCACACAGTCAGGGTCAATTGGGGCCATGATTCAAACCTTTAAATCTACTTCAACTCGCAGACTGAATCAGCTACGGGGTACAACAGGTAAAACAGTATGGCAGCGCAATTATTACGATCGCATCATTCGTGATGAGACATCCTTGCAGCAGATTCGGCAGTATATCCACAACAATCCGCTGTCTTGGCAGCAAGATCAATTGCATCCCGATCGCCCGTTTCAATGATAAAACGATCGCAAATACACAGAAGGGCGATCGCTGAAAAGGTTTAGACTGAGGCTATTGATCGACATGCCACATCAGGGAGCCATAAGACACGGGTATGAATCAGCATCCCTCCGACCCGTCCAATTCTGATCTCAATGGCAATAATGGCTCAGGCCAGAAAACGCCCCCGCCAATACCTATTCCGCCTACTCCTCCATTAGTAGAACTAGAAATTCCCCCATTAATAGAACCAGAAGTAGAACAAGCAAAGCAAGAAAGGCTCCGAGCTACCCAACAAAGCTTTAAGCGTTTTTACCTGATCTTGCTAGCCATTGGTCTATCCATTGGAGCCGTTTTAGCGGTCGGAGTCGCGATTCTGCTCGATCGCTTTAATCTCTCTGATCCTCCCTCCAGGTGCGATCGCAATTCAATTGGGTGCTTTCAGAGAACACCGCCTAAAATAATCAAGCATGATTATAGGTTTTAGGATGCTGTTGCTGTCTGAGTGGTACGGTGCAAGATGTTGAGGGCAACTGCTTCTGCCACCTTGATGCCGTCAATGCCTGCCGAAAGAATCCCGCCTGCATATCCCGCTCCTTCACCCGCCGGATATAGCCCTGCCGTATTGAGGCTCTGATATTCTGTGTTGCGTTTAATCCGAATCGGGGAGGAGGTGCGGGTTTCTACCCCGGTCAACACAGCGTCGTGCATGGCGAACCCTTTGATCTGTTTGTCAAAGGCAGGCAAAGCCTCGCGGATAGCGGCGATCGCATAAGCGGGCAAGCTAGAGCTGAGATCGCAGAGATGCACTCCTGGCCGATAAGAAGGCTTGACGCTACCGAGGGTCGTAGAAGGCTGCTGCGCCAAAAAGTCGCCCACTAACTGCCCCGGAGCCTCATAGGTGCGACCGCCTAACTCAAAAGCCCGCTCCTCCAGTTGGCGCTGAAGCTCCATTCCTGCTAAAGGACTGCCCGGATAATCTTCTGGCGTAATGCCCACCACAATACCGCTGTTCGCATTTTTGCCGCTGCGCTCATACTGGCTCATGCCATTCGTGACGACCCGCCCCACTTCTGAGGTTGCTGCCACTACTTGCCCACCCGGACACATACAGAAACTATAGACCGATCGCCCATTCGAGCAATGATGTACTAGTTGATAATCGGCTGCACCCAAAACCGGATGCCCCGACTGCGATCCCAGGCGGCACTGATCGATCACAGACTGGGGATGCTCAATCCGGAACCCGATCGAAAAAGGTTTGGGTTCGATGTAAACACCTTGCTGATGCAGCATCTCAAATGTGTCACGGGCACTGTGTCCCACCGCCAAGACGACATGTTCGCTGGGGATATACTCTCCGGTTGCAAGCACTACACCCCGCACTTGCCGATTCTCACCATGCTCTTCGATCGCGATCGTTTGCACTCGACTTTCAAAGCGAAATTCACCGCCGAGCGATTCGATTGTGCGGCGCATATTCTCGACAATTTTTACCAGTCGGTAGGTACCAATGTGAGGTTTGTTGACATAGAGAATTTCCGGAGCAGCACCCGCATTCACGAGTTCTTCAAGCACCTTGCGCCCATGATGATTGGCGTGTTTAACGCGGCTGTAGAGTTTGCCATCAGAAAAAGTGCCTGCACCTCCTTCGCCAAATTGGGCGTTCGATTCGGGGTTGAATTTGCGCTTACTCCAGAAGCCAAAGGTATCTACGGAGCGATCGTGGACTGGTTTACCTCGTTCTAGAATTAGCGGACGGAATCCCATCTGCGCCAACAACAACCCCGCAAAGATGCCACAGGGACCTGCACCAATCACGATCGGTCGATGAGTTGAGGATATTGCGATCGCTGGAGCCTGTGCCACATAGCGATAGCTCGTATCAGGTGTGGGCATCACATGCGGATCTTTTTTGAAGCGCTGGAGTAGCCGTTTCTCCTGAGCGGTTTCTACATCCAGAATATAGACAAAAATAATGTCTTCTTTCTTACGAGCGTCATAGCTGCGCTTGAAGATGGAATAGCTAATTAGCTCGGCAGGCGTAATTTGAAGCTTTTTGAGAATAGCTTTCTCAAGTGCCTCTTCAGGGTGCTCAAGCGGTAGTTTTACTTCGGTGAGTCGGAGCATGATCGATGTTGGGTGTTGCTACGAGCGTTCTTCCAGCCTGGATGTGATGTTTAGTCCAAAGCTTTTCTAGTCCAGATCTCTAGTACAGCTCATATTTCATTAATTGGCAGGGCAGCGTTCCATTGTACACCGCGATTCGCTGGCTGGATTTCAACCCAATTGACTGAGCTAGTTCTTTGTTACCACTCAAGATAAAAGCAGTCCAGCCTTTAAAGCGTTGTTTCAAAACGTCGCCGAGCTGTTTGTAAAATGCCCCCAGGTCGGTGTCTCGGCCCAAGCGTTCGCCATAGGGAGGATTGCAGAACACTACCCCACTGTCAGTTGGTGCCACCACCTCGGAAAGATCCATCTCGGAAAACCAGATTTGGTCCAATACGCCGCAAGTTTGGGCATTGGCGATCGCCTGCTCAATCACCTTAGCATCGCGATCGCTACCCCAAATTGGCGCGGGCAGTGTATCCCGTTGACTAGATTCCGCTTCTTGAACCAAGCTTTCTAAAAGATTGAGATCAAAGTCCAGCCAAGTTTCAAACCCAAATCGTTCCCGAAACAGTCCTGGGGCAATATTGAGCGACTTCAGACAAGCTTCTAGGGGTAAGGTGCCAGAGCCACAGAGCGGGTCATAAAACATTTGCTCCGGTTGCCAACCCGAAAGTTGAATCAGTGCTGCTGCTAGAGATTCTTTCAGCGGGGCGGCTCCAACCGCAGGACGATAGCCTCGGCGGTGCAAGCTGTTTCCAGAACTGTCCAGGCTGACGGTGCAACCCTCACGATCGAGATGAATATTAATTTGCAAATCAGGTTCTTGCAACTCGACATTGGAGCGATCGCCAAACTGCTCTTGCTGCTGGTCCACGATGGCCTTTTTAGCCTGAAGTGCTGTGAAGTGGGTGTGGTTGAGCTGATCAGTCTTGCCCGTCGCGTTCACGGCCAAGGTTAAATCTGGAGTCAGATACTCGGACCAATCGATGGTCTGAATCCCGCGATAAAGATCTTCAGCAGTCTGACAAGGAAACTGGTGCAGCTTCATGAGGATGCGGAATGGCAACCTGGCCCACAGGTTAACGCGATAAAGCAAGGTGCGATCGCCCTCAAAAGCCGCACCACAAAACCCCGGTTTAACGGAATGTGCCCCTAGCTGCTCTAATTCCTGAACGACAAGCGGTTCTAAACCATTCGCCACCGTCGCAAAATACTGATTCATACTAGATTGGCCCACTCCCGAAATGTATCGCCTCTTCCGAGTCTTTCTTAGTTAGGAGCGCCATCTTCACATCCTGTCAATGCGCGCTTTCAAGAGCGACTACAATCAGTATTCTATTCTGTCTATGAGCACTAGTCTGTTAAGCCCTAGGTCAGAACTCTCGGGTGAGACCACTCCAACTCTAGGCTCTAGTTTGCCAACGATCGCAAGTATTGAGAAGATTCGGGTGACAGTATAGTGCGCGATCGCCCCCTTAGTAACTTTCCTGAAGCGATCGGCGCTACTCTGTAAGAGTAATGGCATCACATAACGTAGTTTTGACTCAAAACCTTATGAGACTGGTTTTAGGTTTGCCTCTCCCCTCCCTACTTGGTTTTGGTTTAGCGATCGCCCCCGCAATTTTGCTGGCCCAGTCTGCCACTGCTCAGCCTCAGGGGATGCAAGGTAGCTATGTTGGCGTTACAGTCGATAGCAGCAAAACCAACGAAATGCTGCAATCCTTTATGGAACCAGGAACTTGGGATGGTAGCCCCGCTTGGTCTCCAGCGGAACTGTGGCAAGAACCTACCAACAACTCCAGCGTCGCCGTAGAAAATCAATTTCAAGGCCGTTTAGATTTGCCCAACAGCAAAATCTCAGCGCGAGGGGCTGTCTTCTTGGTTGACAAAGAAGTCAAGGCCGTGATGCCAATGCTCTCTTATGACCTTGCTGTCAGCGGCAACACTAACATTTATGCAGGAGCAGGATATACCTTTGTCAAAACGCCAGAACAATCCACACCCTTAGGCGATCGCGATGGGGTAGTCCTGACCACCGGGGTAGAAGCAGCAGTGAGTGAGGGCATTGTGATCTACGGAGATGCCAAACTGAGGCTCAACCGCGATCGCGCTGACACCAATCCTCCGGTCAGAGTGCAGGTTGGGGCTGGTTATCGGTTCTAGCTAGAAAGCGCTAAATCTGCTTGCAAGAAGTCGATAAACTGCCGAGCGGTACGGCCAGAGCGACCATTGTGGCGCGTAGCCCATTGCAGCGCTTGAAATTCCAGTTCCTCGCGAGTGATGGCAATTCCTGCCTGAACCGCGAGGTGGCGCACCATCTGCAAATACATATCCTGGTTAGCAGGCTCAAACGTTAAAGTTAGGCCGAAGCGATCGCTAAAAGATAACTTCTCCTGTACCGTATCCCAATTGTGGATTTCATCACTATCTTTGGGTCGAGGGCGATCGGCAAAGAACTCGCGCACCAAATGCCGTCGGTTGGACGTGGCATAGACAACTACATTCTGCGGTCTAGCTGTTAAATTGCCTTCCAGCACTACCTTCAAAGATTTGAAAGCATCATCATCTTCCTCAAACGATAAATCGTCCACAAAGATAATAAATTTTTGGGGTAACTCCCGGAGTTGCTCCACAATCACAGACAAATCCTTCAGATCAGACTTGGCGACTTCAATCAGGCGCAACCCTAAGTCGCGATACTCATTGAGTAATGCCTTCACCAATGACGACTTACCAGAGCCACGGCTACCGTAGAGCAACACATGTAGGGCGGGGTAACCAGACAGCAGAAAGGCTGTGTTTTTCATTAGAGCCTCTCGTGCCGCCTCATAGCCCACCAAGTCTTTGAGCTGAATTGGGTCAGGATGAGCAATTCCTACTAGTTTTCCAGATTGCCATCGACAAGCGCAATATTCTGCAAAGAAGCCAGTGCCAAAACGTTGGTAATAGGCGACTAAATCGTCTAGAGCCTCTGCCCAGTCATCCATCGTTTGGAGCTTCGTGATCAGCAGTTGCTCCTGCATGGTTTCGTCCGTATGCAGCGCGATCGCGGGACTGAAGCAGGTCAAGTCATCTACCCAAGAAACTGGAGCCGCAGACAACTGGGCAATCAGTTGCACCCATTGGCTTAAACGATAGCTGGTGCAGCCATAGAGCGTTTGCAAGACCCGCAGGTCATGCCGAGCCGCTGTGACGAGAGCGGGAGGTAATTCGGTTAAGTTCGTTTTCTGTACGCGCCGCGAGAAGGGATTATCGGCCTTGAGGAGTTGCATCAGCAGATATTCTTGCCAGCCTTGATTGCTCGCCGCCAAAGCTTGAAACCAGCGCCCATAGGCTTGCACACAAGCCAGCCCATCTACATCCGTGTGACGCAGAGCTTGCAATAGTTCGACAAAGCACCGCCCTACTTCCTCCTCAAATAAAAATTGGTACAGCAGGAGGGACGCAGCTTGACGTTGAATAAATTGAACTGAAGCAACAGTTTGGGCATCCATGAATGAATCAGGTAGTTTACTTGAGGAATGCGCGATCGTCCGCTAATCTCTGGAACTAAGTGTACAAATTTCAGCCCTAATAGCAAGCGAATTGACCTTATGGAATCAGCTGTGATCAACCCAGGTATTTTGGCTGCGATCGCCTACGGAACTTTAGCTATTATCGGGGGAATTGTGGGCTATCTCCAAGTCCAAAGTAAAGCATCCCTCATCTCTGGCAGCATCAGTGGCTTACTGCTAATTAGTGCTGCAGTTCTACAGCTACAAGGATACACCTGGGGCTTGCCTTTAGCGGCTGCTCTCACTGCCCTCCTCATCGTGGTTTTTGTCGGGCGCTGGACTAAAACTCGCAAGTTTATGCCCGCAGGTCTAATGATTGTTTTGGGCATAGGAGCTTTAGCAGTGATGCTGTATACTCTCCAAGGTCAATAAAAAACCTAGCTTCCCGTGAGAAGCTAGGCAAAGCCAGGAGAACTACTTGATTTGAACTACCTTAGCGATCGCTTACATACAGACATAGCCGCCAGAGACGAACTTTAACGTGGTGCCTGCTGGGCAATCTTGTTGAGTGATACTGCCCTCTAGGGAGTTGGTACTGGTAGTCGATGTGGTTGTTGTAGGGGTCAAATTAGCCATTGGTGAAACATTTAAGAAGTAGGGTAATGGCTTACCACCGCTAGCTCCCACCGCAGGGATATTGAGCAAGCTATCTGTCGCATTGCCAGTGCCATCATTAGTAACAGACTGAGTATTACCGGGGTGACCATCCGGAATAAACAGTTGAGGATGATCAAAAGGTGCCTTGCGGTTGCGAACTCGCTCATCTGTCAGTGCTTTCATAAAAGCGACCAGCTCATCTTTTTCTGTTTCTGTTAGACCCAGATTTACGATATCGGGATCTAAGTCATTAATATTGGCTTCGTGGAAGTCTCCGCCTCGGTTATAGAATTCTACAACTTGACGGAGAGTGAGCTGACCTCCGTTGTGGAAGTAAGGCCCAGTGAGTTCTACGTTACGCAGCGTTGGAGTTTTGAAGGCTCCATTCACGGCAACTCGCTCATTTGGGTTTAGCGGTGCTGCGTCAATGTTTTCTTCGGGGACACCCTCCAAGACAGGAGCAGGCGCACCCGCAGCCACTTCTTGCTGAGTCAGCTTGCTAAACGATAGCGGCTTACCAAATGGATCGGTACCACCTACACCCGAGTCTTCCCCAGTGGGGCGCACAGCAATGTTGTAGAAGCCATTGTCATAGACTGCAACATTGTTGTCACCCATCCGCATCCGTTCAATCTTCTGGTTTTTGACATTAGCCACGGAAGCGTTGGTAAACTCTGGACCGCTATGACAGTTAATGCATTTCGCCTTACCCTCGAAGAGTTCTAAGCCATGTTTCTGCTGGGTAGTCAGAGCGCTAGTGGTTCCGGCGGCATATTTGTCAAAAGGAGTTTGGTCAGAAACCAGAGTCGCTTCATAAGCTTGGACTGCCAAGCCAAAGAAGAGGGGGAAGTTGTACTCCATTTGGGTAAATTGATTACTTGCCAAAGGAGTTCCAGGGTGAGGTTTTAAGACTAGGTTATTGTTGGCATCAAACTCTACGATCGTATTGGTGTTGTTCCACCACACATCTTGAAAGACATTGCGAATCAAGGTGGCGTAGGTCGAGGTCTTGAGGCCAGGTAAAGGATAGCGGCTAGAAGACCCTAGAGCACTGTCTGTAGAACTGACTTGCTGCTTAGAGAGCGGACGCAGGGAGAGCATTTTTCGTGCCAATTGAGCGAATCCGCGCTTTTGGAAGGACATCTCAAATCCGCTCAGCGGTGGGCCAACTGCCTGAGAAGCCAAGCTGGAATTCTTAATGCTGATCCTCACCCAATCTGCGCCAGAGCTTGTGGTTTTTAGAACTCGCGCATTAGGGTCGCGATCGCCAAATGGGTTTTGCCCGTTGAATTCATGTTGCGCTCGACCATCCCAGAAGTTGCGAAAGTTAAAAACAGCATTGATGACGGTGGGACTGTTGCGAGGCTCTACCCGACGTACATTAATGCCCTGTATTTCAAAAGAGTCGTTGTCTGTCTCAACGGTTCCTGCATCAGCGGATTTACGGGGCACCACCTCGGTTAGGAAGCCATTGAATGCTCCCTGAGAGGAAGCGACATCGTTGGCATCCGCTAGCACCGTTGAGTTGCGGTCATCAGGGTTTGCCAGTTTGTGAAAGGGAAAGTCACCGACTTGCAATTGGTAATTAGGTGCGCCACCAATTTGATAGGTTTTGTCTCCAGCAATTAAAGCAGGGTTAATTTGGTTTTTAGAACGGTTGTCTGCGCCAGCGCTAAAGTGGCACGAAGCACAGGCCAACACGCCGTCGCTTCCTACCTGCATATCCCAAAACAGAGATTTTCCTAAAGCGATCGCTGCTTTTTCGTTCTTGATGTACTCACTGATGTTAGGCGGCTTAGGAACTGGAACCGTACTCAGCGAAACCAATGGTGGCAGCGGGTCAGAAACTGTTTGAGCCGATAAAGTAGATGAAACCGCCTGACCTGCAAAAATTGCCAGAGTGAATAGGATGGCAATTCGCAAGTGCTTAAATGGTTTCCATTTAAATCTAGGCATCTTGGAAGTTAGCCAGAGACAACTTCGCCAGATAGCTAGAGGGAAGTTAAACATATTCCTTTCTCTAGTCATATGGATCTGAATGGATGAGGTAAATACCTACATCTTTAGGTAGACATTGATCACTTCTGATTGAAGCATTACGTAGAGCTAATAAAGCAAGCATCTACGTGTTTTTCACTGAAACTTTGTACTACGTGTTACCAAACTACTTAGGCGATCGCCTGTTTTCCTCGCCAGTTCTAGATCTCAGAAACTTGGCAGGTTTGTGAAGTTACTATTAATACCTGTATCTTCAATACTTACTGGTATCAATTCTGCTTCTATAGGCGATCGCTCCTTTGGCCTAATCACAGCATTAGGTGAGGTTTAAGCAGCTTGGTCTAGCCCAGTAGCTTGCTTTCGCTTGTAGCTTGCTCTTGCACCTAGAGCCCCCACACTGAGAAGACCCAAAACAGAAGCAGGCTCAGGCACACTTGCAGGCACGTCTTCAGTCCGTAAGGAAACATGCAATGTGTAGTTACCTTCTATTCGGCCTGGTGTAGCAGGAGGAATAAAGTTAACACCTAAGTAGTAGGTACCTGGTTTACTCAGGTTGAATCCTAAGAAGGAATCACAAGAGAAGTTGGGATTGAAAATTGAGCAACTTGCCTGACTACCCTTAGCTCCCAAGCTTGCTAAAGCATCATCATTTTCAGCCAGTAAAGTTAAGTCTGGCAAGCGATCGAACAAAAGGAGCCGAGTGTCTAGGCTTTCAGTAGTGTGATCGATGTCGAAGAAGCTAAAAGCCCGCTTGCCTGTAGGAACTATGAATGAGTAAAAGTCAAATTCGTCTAGGCACTCATCCTGAGTGTCGCACTCCGAAAAACCACTACCCCAAATAGAAGCATGGGGGATTTCCAAAGAGTCTAAAATGTCTTCGTCCCAATCAAGCGAGAACAGAGAGTCTAGACTTTGGGCTTCTGTAGGTAAGTTATTGTTAGGTTCTTGTTCCAAACCATAAGCGGCGATCGCAGGTCGTACTACGAGTGGTAAGCCAACCAAAAAAAGAGCACCAAGCGCTGCAACCGTTCCGGTTTTCCAAAGGTTAGATACGAAGTTCATTGCTCTCGTTGGGTGAATGTTGATGATTGAGACCCCTTGAGAGACAGGTCAATTTAGGTATCGGAAGTACCTTCTATCTAAGTATTTCTCGGCTCTTCTTTTTACTCTGAGCACTATTAAAGAGGTCTCTGTACGTAAATTGACATGAAGTGTACGTAGACGGTAGAGACTCTACGTGTGTTTCATCAAAAAAATATACTAGAAAATTAATTTTAAAGTACTTATAAATACTTAGGTCCAGCATAAATCCACCATTATCTAATGCTTGTATAGCTGATTCCAAAAAGCTTGTGTGAGCTACCTTGAAGTTTTAATGAGCACAAAGCTATTTTTGATACAACAATGTTCTGTAATCTAGAGCAGCTACCTGGAGGTGGTAGGGCAGTGTCATTAATTACTTAGGCTAAGGTTCAGTAAATTTGATGTGCCTATTGTTATGCGTATTAACTCGTTCTGGTGCGATCGCATTTACCAAACTAGTTAGTTTCACTGAATAACTAGTGCAAGATTACCTGTCTCCAATTTCACTAAGCTTCGTTGGCGCACAGATTTGGTTTGGCACTGTCAGGAACCGGGGCTAGGTTAAGTGATTCCAAATGGAGTGCAGAAGATGTATATTCCGGCGCTAAACTCGTACCAACCTAAGTGGCTCACAGATGGGCGGACAATCGCTACCATTCAGACAGCTTGAGGGAAGGACTAATTTGGCGCTAGACGAAGTGCAAATGAGTGTGCTCGGCATGGGAAAGATATAGACCAGTCGCTGCATCTATATTGAGGTTTACTGATGGTTTACACGGCTGCTCGCTTTCCCGATATTCAAACCCATTGGGCACGCGCTTTCATTGAGAATTTGGCGCAGCGCAACATCATTAAAGGGTTTGAGGATGGTACCTTTCGGCCCAACCAATCGATTACGCGAGCTGAATTTGCAGCGCTGATGCAAGCCACCTTCCCCAAACTTGCCATTCGCCCCTATGTGCCATTTGTAGACGTACCTGCAACTCATTGGGCGCGAGCCGCAATTCAAAAAGCTTACGAAGTTGGGTTTCTGTCGGGCTATCCGAATAATCTGTTTCAACCGAATGAGAAGATTATCCGGGCACAGGTTTTGGTTTCCCTAGTCAATGGTTTGGGCATTACCAAAATGGTCGTGGCTGACCTCAAGCCAGTTTTAGCTGAGGTATATCAGGATACGGCCCAAATTCCTGCCTATGCGACTGAGGCGATCGCTGCTGCTACCAGTGCAGGAATAATCATCAACTACCCCGATCTGAAACGTCTGAACCCGCTCCAGGCAGCTACCCGCGCTGAAGTGGCAGCCCTAATTTATCAGACTTTAGTGTACTTGGGACAGGCACCTGTCATTCCCTCTAACTACACTGTTGCTTATCAGCGCACTGCTACCGTATCTCATACCAGAGAGTTTCGTGGAGTCTGGGTCACATCTGTCTGGAACCGAGATTGGCCCTCTTCCCAAAAGCTATCTGTAGACCAGCAAAAGGCAGAGTTTGTCAGCTTGTTGGAGCAGTTGCAAGCACTGAATATCAATGCGGTAATTCTGCAAGTGCGACCGGAAGGAGATGCTCTGTATGCTTCTCAGCTAGAGCCTTGGAGCAGTTGGCTTACAGGGACGCAAGGAAAAGCCCCGGAGCCGTTCTACGATCCCTTAGAGTTTGCGATCGCTCAGTGTCACCAGCGGAATATGGAGTTACATGCCTGGTTCAACCCCTACCGCGCCAGAACTTCCCGACAAGACAAGTCTTTAGCCGCTCCACACCTAGCAGTTACCAATCCTGAAGCGGTGTTGCCCTACGGGGACGAACTCTGGATGGACCCAGGAGCAAAAGTTGTCCAAGACTTGTCCTACAACGTGATTTTAGATGTGGTGCGCCGCTATGACGTAGATGGAGTGCATCTAGATGACTATTTCTATCCCTATCCGATCGCCGATCAACCCTTTCCCGACCAAGCAACCTACCAAGCCTATCAAGCTAAAGGTGGCACCCTCTCCTTGGGAGATTGGCGACGGGAGAACGTCAACCAACTGATTCAGCGCCTTGCTACCGGGATTCGAGCCACAAAACGTCATGTCAAATTCGGTATCAGTCCTTTCGGTATTTATCGCCCCGGACAGCCTCCTAAAGCCCAAGGTCTAGATGCTTACGAGCGCCTCTACGCCGATGCTAAGAAGTGGATACAGTTGGGCTGGGTAGATTATTTCACGCCACAACTATATTGGCGAATTGATGCGCCTGCCCAAAGTTACCCGATGTTGTTGCAATGGTGGATAGAGCAGAACCCGCAACGTCGGCACATCTATGTGGGAAATAACTTAAGCAAATTAGACAGTATAAAATGGCCTATTTCCGAAGTGGAGCAGCAAGTCACGATTACCCGTGGTATGGCTGCTCAGTTGGCTTTGGGAAACATCTTCTTTAGTACCAAGCCTTTGCTGGATAACCGTTTGGGTATTACTGACACATTCAAGAATGCCATCTATACAAAGCCCGCTCTCGCCCCTGCCACACCTTGGCTCAGTAGCGATCGCCCTTCTCTCCCCATTAACCTAAAATTACAAAATGGCACCCTGACTTGGACTAACGCTGCTAACAGCACAGTTCGCTCTTGGACACTTTATCAACAATCAGGCAACACTTGGCTCTTACAGCGCATTCTAACGGCTGATACCAACGCTATTATCCTCGCACCTGGCACCTATGCTCTTTGTGCCGTGGATAGAGTCATGAATGAGAGTGCTGGAGTGTTGATTGCAGTGAAATGATTAAAGTGAAGTGATTGGAATAGGGAGGAATGTTTCTCAAGTAACTCAGGTTCTGTCTAAGGAGGGTGAACAATCTAAGCTGGGCTGCGACAAGATCAGATCATACGCCAGCTTATTTGATTGTTACAGTGCGAGCTTTATTGGCTTCAAGTACGAACTTGAAATAGCCCCTGCCTACGACTACAACATGAGTGTTTAATATGCCTAGCAATATCCAAGAGAAAATTACCCAAGATTTGCAGCAAGTCAAATCTACCGGACAGGTGCGATCGGAGCGCATTCGCGACATTGTGAAGTCAGCGGTTTCGCAAGTCACCTCTGAAATGAAGCAGGGTTCAGGCGAACTCCGGGATATCGTCAGAGATGCCATTTCTGCGGTGGTTGAAACCTTTCAGGAGAAAGGTGGTGAACTAAAAGAGGAAGTCACTGCCTCCTTAGAAGGGGCAATTGAGGGTGTGAGCGAACTCAGACGGCGCTCGATCTCTCAAACTCAATCTGAGATGAAGCAACTAGAAACAAGATTGGACAGTGAAGAGGCAGAACTGCAACAAGAAATCGATCGCCTGTTGGTCGATGTGGGTGAGGCAGACCACGGTGAAACTTCCCCTACAGCCAAGGCAGCTATCACATCAGCGGTAGACAGCTTGCGGGATAGCGAAGAAGTCTCATTGATGAAAAAGCGCTATGCTCAACTCCAAGCTCAATTAGCGATTCTCCGAGCTAACTTAGCAGCCCGTTATGGTGGACGCACCGAGGATATCCAAGGATATTTAGACGAAGCCAAAAACTGGTATGATCGCTCTCGTCCCCAGGCTGAAGCGCTAGCCGAACAAGTAGAGCTAAAGCGATCGCAGCTAGAAGAGCGTTTGGGAGATGCGGGTACAGCCGTAGCGAAGAAAGAGCGGCAAATTCGGCAAATTCTCAGTGAGCTGCTTCACTCTGCGGGAGACGCCCTACGTGAAAAAGAACGCTCCAATAAGCGCTAATTTTTGGCGTATGAGTTGGCGCATTAGGTAGAGATTAGATAAAAGTAGAGGGCGATCGCTGCTGTTTACCAGTAATGCGATCGCCCTCTACTTTTTTGTTTGCAGGCACTGTTTTTTGCAGGAACAAACTCCTTGTGAGAGCAAATTTGTTAGGAGCAAATTAGAGGCGAGCGGCCATTCACCTCTACAACTCCCTAACCTGCATTAATCAACTGATACAATCGCTGTAGAGAAATTTCTACTTGATCGGGGTAGTGGTTGAGGTCATGGCCAAGGCTATAGACCGCTTTCTCCAGAAGATAGGCCTTTAATAATACCTGTAGTTCTTGCTCGGTTTGAGGCACAAAAGGATGCTGAGCCGCAGTTGCCAGGTAGGTCTTAAGGAATGTATCACTGACCGAGCTATGCCAAAATTCCGTCCATTGCTCCATGAGCGCTAGGTTATCTGCATGGATCAAGCCACCTTCGATTTCATTGCGGAGGGCTTGGTTAGCGGCGTAATAGAAGGATTGCAACATACCCGCTACATCTCGCAGAGGCGATCGCTT
Organism: Trichocoleus desertorum NBK24; assembly: GCF_030409055.1. Lineage (GTDB taxonomy): Bacteria > Cyanobacteriota > Cyanobacteriia > FACHB-46 > FACHB-46 > Trichocoleus > Trichocoleus desertorum_B. The sequence goes on from NZ_CP116619.1 coordinate 78,580, forward strand.
CATGCGGCGTTCGCTCAGAGTTCGATTCGGTTCTCCTTCAAAATCAATAATAATGAAGTCCTTCCCGGTATACAGCACTTGTCCCAGATGATAGTCTCCGTGACAGCGGGTCCGCATAGCTGTAATCTTTTGGTTGAGGATGAGTTGGAAGCAATCCAACGCCTTGTCTTGCAAATCACAGACAGACTGAGCCAAGGGTTGAACATCCGCGGACAAAGTGCCTAGGTTTTGCTTCAACAGCCGGAACACCTTCCCGGTCAAATTGCGCGCATATTGATAGATAGAGCGCTGATAGAACGTGGAGAAGGGTTCTGGCGCAAAACTGGCATTCTCTGGATCAGAAGCTAAAGCACTATGTAGTTCTGCGGTTCGCTGAGCTAAGAGCTTGACATTAGCCAGATAAGAACCGATCGCGCTGAGATGAGCATCGGGTGTTTCGGTTTTTTGCCAATCGGATAACGAGTCAGAGGGGAAGGAAATTTCTTTGATTGCCTCTGGCTGGATCAGCGCGTGATCGAAGTAATCACGGAGGCTGTCGAGGGTGTAATCCCATCCACTCCGGGTATCTAAGACAAATTCTTGTAATCTCCCAAATGTCATGGGTTCTTTATTACGTTGGCGATACTCCAAAGCTCCCGCCACCGAAGCGAAATGCTCTAGGCATTTTTTCTCTTCCAAAAAGATCCCAATTTCTAGATCAGGGTTAATACCTTCTTCGATTTTACGGAACAGCTTCAGAATCAAGCGATCGCCATAAATAATCGAGGTGTTATTGTGCTCTCCTTTCATCAACGTTGGTTCTAGCGGAGGAACGTCAGCCGTTAGAGGAGCGAAGATGTCGGTTGCTGTAGCTGCCAACTCTCCTGCCATCCCTGGATAACGTTGATTTCTCGCGACTGCATCCAAAAGAGCCGTGAGGAAATTCTTGTCAGCGGTGGCATCAAATAGAACGCCAATATCATCTTTGCCAGCGATGTGCAGCCGAGCCACCACTAGCTGAGGGCTATCCGCTAACAAATGGATCGCTTGGTCTCCTTCCGCATACCCTAGAGGCAGTAAATAGGTATCTGACTCTCCTTGGATATACTGCACTTGCACACAAAGGAGACGTGCCTCTTGATCCTGAAACGGAATCGCGATCGCCTCCTTAATGTGAACCGACTGCACTGTTTGCGCGTTGCTGACAAACCAACGGCAGGTATATAGATACTTCGCTAGCACCGATTCCAAGTTATCCCGTGAATCGCGTTGGGATAACACCATCTGCCACTCTCCCTGAACTACTAAGGTTGGTAGCTCAGCTTGAGATTTAGGTGCTGGCAAGGCGCTGGGTTGAGGTTGAAGCGTGAACCAGTAGAAAGCGTAAGGCCCGACACTCAGGAAATAAGGAGAGTCGGTGATTGGGGGGAACTGAGTGCGACCGAAGATCTCCACAGGCATCATGCCATTAAAGGCCGAGAGATCAATTTCTACGGTTTGTACAAAGCGGGATAGATTGACAACGACTACAATCGATTCGTCTTCATAAGTACGGATGAAGGCCAAGACCTTCCGGTTATCTGGATGTAGCAGTTCAAAACTACCCCGTCCTAAAGCTTGAAAGCGCTTGCGAGTCGCCATTAGCCGTTTCATCCAATGCCACAGCGAGTTAGGGTTAGCTCGTTGTGCTTCCACATTGATCGCTTCGTAATGATATTCTGAATCGACAATAATGGGTAAATACAACCGCTGGGGATTGGCGCGGCTAAAGCCAGCATTGCGATCGGCACTCCATTGCATCGGAGTTCGCACCCCATTGCGATCGCCCACATAGACGTTATCCCCCATACCAATTTCATCTCCGTAATAGAGCACCGGAGTTCCTGGTAGGGCAAGCAGCAAGCTATTGAGCAATTCAATTTGACGGCGATCGTTCCCTAGCAAAGGGGCTAAGCGCCGCCGAATGCCTAGATTCACCCGCATATCACGGTCTTGAGCATAGACGCGATACATATAGTCTCGGTCTTCGTCCGTGACCATTTCTAGGGTTAATTCATCATGGTTGCGGAGAAATAGTCCCCACTGGCAGTTATCTGGAATGGACGGCGTTTGATGCAAAATGTCGATAATCGGAAAGCTGTCTTCCATCCGCAACGACATAAACAAGCGAGGCATCAGGGGGAAGTGGAAGTTCATATGGCACTCATCCCCATCGCCATAGTAAGCCGCTGCATCTTCGGGCCACTGATTAGCCTCTGCTAGCAGCATCCGGTTCGGATGTCTTTCGTCCACATACTGCCGCATTTGCTTCAGAAAGTCGTGGGTTTCTGGCAAATTCTCACAGTTAGTCCCTTCGCGCTCGTAAAGATAAGGTACTGCGTCCATACGCAGGCCATCCACACCCATGCTGAGCCAGAAATCTAACACCTCAAACACAGCTTGCCGCACGGCTGGGTTGTCGTAGTTCAAGTCAGGCTGGTGAGAATAGAAACGGTGCCAGTAGTAAGCCTTAGCGATCGGGTCCCAAGCCCAGTTAGAAGTCTCAAAATCTTGGAAGATGATCCGAGCTTCTTGGTATTTCTCTGGCGTATCGCTCCAAACGTAGAAGTCCCGCTCTACACTGCCTTTAGGAGCCCGCCGCGCCCGCTGAAACCAGGGATGTTGGTCAGAAGTATGGTTGACAATCAGCTCAATGATGACCCGAATTCCCCGCTGATGCGCTGCGGCTAAAAACTCCTGAAAGTCTTCCAGGGTGCCATAAATCGGGTTGACATTGGTGTAGTCGGCAATATCGTAGCCATCGTCTTTGAGTGGCGAAGGAAAGAACGGCAACACCCAAAGGGCAGTGACACCCAAATCTTGTAAATAGTCTAGTTTCTCTGTCAGACCTCGAAAGTCACCGATACCATCTCCGTTACTATCAGCAAAGGCCCGAACTGGCACCTCATAGATGATCGCGTTCTTAAACCACAGAGGTTCATCTTTGATCACTGAACGTTGCATCTTTTCCACAGTTCAATATCCCTATCGCCACTGTAATAAGGTATAGAGTCTATTCCCTCATTGCCAATGACCTACAGGCTGAAAATCGAAAGGTAGATGGTATCTTGCTAACCCGTATTCTGCCTTGTGTTTCCCGACTGTGGCTACTGTCAAATTACTGCTACTCCGGAAGAAGGAAATCAACCTATTCCTGAAGAAGTAAATCCACAAAAAATGGGCGATCGCTCAAGACCACCCATTTTTAATCAGTTCATTATTAGGTTGAAATTACGCGGGATAGATGCGTAGACGACGATGTGGTTCAGAGCCGAAGCTGCTGGACTGAAGTTGGTAGTGCTCCACTAACTCATGTTGCATCTTGCGGATATGGGAGGCGCGAGGCAACAACTCTACAGGTTGACCTTTGGGGAGAACAATTTGTTCTACTGCCAATCTGGCTTCTTCCAGAGCATCCATTTCGTCACCTTCATCAATCTGCTCAGCCCCTAAACCAAAATCAGGTTCAGCGATCGCCTCCAACCCTGGCATCCCCAGCACTTGGCGTAAAGTACGGATAATTTGAGGAGTACTGTTGGATTTAATGGCGTAGATTGGGATGTCGTGCGCTTGGGCTAGGTGTCGTAAGTTGGCATGCTTTCTCAGGTGCGATCGCAACGCCAAGATCGCCTCGGCCTCTCCCAGTGCATCAACCAAGACTACTGGCAAATTCAGCATCCCTATGACTTGCTCCAACTGCTGACGACCTGTGCCGTAGAGGTAAAGCCGTAGCGGTTGATGACTCGATAACTCTAAAGCCTCTTCAGGGGTCAACCCACTATCGACTTCTGCTAAGTTTTTACTCCTAGATAGCTTCTGGGGAAAAGACAGGAGTTGTCCTGTATTTTGGCTACTGGTTTGACTAAATGAGGCATTCCCAGTGGGCGCGTTAGGCCGTCTCAGAGGCGACAGGCTAGGCACTTCTCGCGTAATAATCACCTGTCCTTCGTCATTGATAGTTCTGATTTCAGGATTAGGTTGACGGCCTCGGAGCAAGGCATCCACACTGTCTGCCACTGTTTCATGTACGACCCACCGCTGGCGCTCTAGCATCTCTACCGCAATGTCGAAAGTTGGGGGAGCCTTGCGCTCTAAGACACTCTTTTGGCTACCTCGGCGTTTGGCTTCCTCATCCCCCAACGTCACAGACTGAATCCCACCTACCAGATCAGAGAGGGTGGGGTTTTTGATCAAGTTCTCGATTTGATTACCGTGTGCAGTTCCAACCAACTGGACTCCCCGTTCTGCGATCGTGCGAGCTGCAAGGGCTTCTAGCTCTGTGCCGATCTCATCAATCACGATCACTTCTGGCATGTGGTTCTCCACCGCCTCGATCATCACTTGATGTTGCAGTTCAGGACGAGCGACTTGCATCCGTCTAGCCCGACCAATCGCGGGGTGAGGGATATCGCCATCGCCCGCAATCTCGTTGGAGCTGTCAATGATCACGACTCGCTTGTTGAGGTCATCTGCCAGCACCCGCGCAATTTCGCGCAAGGCTGTGGTTTTGCCGACCCCTGGACGACCCAACATTAGAATTGACTGGCCTGTTTCTACCAGATCTCGAATCATGGCGATCGTGCCAAAAATCGCCCGACCCACCCGACAGGTTAAGCCAACAATCTCACCAGAACGATTTCTGATAGCACTAATGCGGTGTAGGGTTTGCTCAATGCCCGCTCGGTTGTCTCCCCCAAAGTCACCCAAGCGATCGATACAGTCCTGAATCTGAGTACGAGTTACTATCTGCTCAGCAAGGTACTCGGCTCCATGAGGAAATCTTGCTTCTGGACGCCGCCCCAAGTCTAAAACCACTTCAACGAGGCGATCGCGCTCTGGATGTTGTTCTAAAACCTGTTGAATCTCCGAAGGCAAAATCTTTAACAGTTTCTGGAGATCGTCTGTAATTTGCATGCTTGTATGTCAGCGTTGCTGGACGCAAATAAAAAAGTTAGTAAAACCTGCTTGCCATCTCATCTAACATTGTGGCGATCGCCCCACCTTTCATCAGCCAGGGAATACGACTGCCCATGTAGGGATTCCACCCCTAAACCTAGGTTCTACAAATCTATCTCTCAGAATTTAAGATTAGCCTCTGTCGCTAAGTAGACGAGTTGGGATGACAGACTTCATTAGGATGGCAGATACCCAACTTAGAGGAGCTAATTATGCTCACACGTTTAATCAGCATTCTGAAGAAACGGCTTGGTATAACCAAAACTCAACCTCTGGGTCAAGCCAATTTGTCCGAAACAGACTCGTTTGATACCTTGCCTACTCCTTGGCCGATCGCTCAAGTCGAAGAGGAAGAAGACCCCAAGGTTATCTAGTCCCTTCCAATTCAGTAAGCTCGCTTCTGAAACAACAACAAACCTCTCCATTCGCTTGACTTTTTAACAGCTAGGAGAGGCTGTGTCAAATTTCCTACAATTAAATAAAAGTAGTTCATCAAAATTGATGAATCTGCTATCAGGCGATCGCCTAGCCACACAACACCTTATTATCTATGTCGCCACAAATAAGGTGCTCTGGGCTGGGGTCAGGTGAAAGCTTTGAGATAGATGCCTAGTGTGCGTTCTATACTCTATTTCTTAGGCTTTTCTGGAAACTCACACGGTTGAGAATTGTGATAAATACCTATTTTTTTACTGAGAAATAACAATCACAGGGGTATAATCGCGTTAAATTAACAAAACTACACACGTAAAATCCGGTTGTTTGGGTGAGGTAAAGGTGATAGAAGGAGTGGAACAATCTACCCGCAATTCCAAGTTGCAACAACCCAGCGGTACGGAAGCATCGGTAGTTTTCTCTCCGCCAGTCACTCCATTTGAATCGCCCATGCCCAACCCGGTCGCCTCTGCCCCCTTGCCCAAACGTTCAACCCTTGCCAAACGCCTCTTTTGGAGTTTTGCTTTCGTTTTAACGACCACCGTCTCAGCCTCTATTGGAGCCACGGTGGCTCTGCTCGCTCCTGTAGCACCCCCCTCATCTTCCGATGCGAAAAACGTATCGCTGAACAACCTGTGGCAAAAAGGACTACAGTACAAAATCTCTCGCCCGGTCAACATTTTAGTGATGGGGATCGATCGCGTGCCTGGGATGACGGGAAACTCAGCAGAGGTTTTCGAGGGTCGCAGTGACACGATGTTACTGTTGCGGGTTGACCCCAAAACCAAGTCAGTCAGTATGCTTTCGATCCCTAGAGACACTCAGGTAGAGATTCCTGAAATCGGGATCACTAAAATCAACCAAGCGAATGCCAGTGGTGGCCCTGCTTTAACGGCACGAGTGGTCAGCCGTCACTTAAATAATGTACCGATCGATCGCTACGTTCGTGTCAGCACTGATGCCTTTCGGGAGATTGTAGACCTGCTTGGCGGGGTGGATGTCTTTGTGCCCACGCCAATGTTCTATGAAGATCAAACTCAGAAGCTCAGAATTGACTTGGCTCAGGGCTGGCAAACTCTGGATGGAGAACAAGCTGAAGGGTTTGCTCGTTTTCGCAACGATGCCTATGGTGACATTGGCCGAGTCCAGCGCCAGCAAGCTTTGATCAAAGCACTACGCGATCGCCTGACCAGCCCCAGTGTGCTACCACGCTTGCCTAAAGCGATCCGAATTATGCGGAAGTACATTGACACCAACCTCTCCTTGGAAGAAATGTTGTCGCTAATCGGCTTTGGTCTGGGGCTAGAGCGCGATCAATTCAAGATGGTGATGCTACCTGGTCGCTTTAGCCAAGCCGATGAATACATTTCTAGCTACTGGATCATGGACGATCAGGGGCGCGATCGCGTCATGCGGGAGTTTTTCAAAATCGATGCTGCTGGATTAGCCCTAGATAGCCAATACCACCTAGCGTCTGATACCGCTCCCCAAGGCTTGCGGATCGCCATCCAAAATGCCTCTGGGGAACCTGAACTGGGTAGCCGCGTGGCTCAAGTGTTAGAGAATCAAGGGTTTCCTAACGTCTACATTGTGCAAGACTGGCCTGACCATCAGCGCCAAACCCAAATCATTGTGCAGCAAGGTGACTTAGAGGGGGCAGCAGTCCTCAAAAAGGCGATCGGCTTGGGCAACATTGAAGCGACTTCTACCGGAGATTTAGAATCTGACCTCACCATTCGCATCGGGGAAGATTGGCTGCAAAAGGGCATCTAGGCATCTAGAACCATGGATTAGATGAGTTGGGTAGAGCTTCGCCTCACCTAAACTATGAGCCAAGCAGTCTCGTGCCAGATGAGTTTGAGTAGAGTTTCGCCTCACCTAAACTACAATCCAAACGGTCTCGTGCCAGATGAGTTTGGGTAGAGCTTCGCCTCACCTAAACTAAGATCCAAGCGGTCTCGTGCTAGGTTGGGTGCAGAATGTCGGTGGCTGAATTGGGATGAAAGTTGCAGATTTAGTGACCTGGTTTGAAGCTTGGGCCAATCCAAGTTGGCAGGAAAGTTGGGATAACTGTGGTTGGCAAGTAGAGCCAGGGGTTCTCGATCAACCCGCCTATGTTTTAGTTTGCCTCACCCCAACGCTAAGCGTGATGCATGAGGCGATCGCGCTGCGTCAGGCAGGAATTTCAGTCAATTTGATCTTTGCCCATCATCCCTTAATTTTTGGCCCCCTCAAGTCTTTGCAAAAAGGCGATCCCATCAGTGATATGGTTCGCCTAGGTTTTACCCACCAAATCGGCATTTATACGGCTCACACCAACTTTGACCAGGTGAATCATGGTACGGCAGATGTCCTAGCCGAAGTTCTGGATCTGAGCCAGGTTGCTCCCATTGTGCCAACTCAAAACGGCTTTGGTTACGGACGAGTCGGCTTGCTTGAGCCAGCCCTGGCTTTACAAGATCTGCTAGCCCGCATTCAAGCGCAGTTAGCTCCACCTAACTTGATTTTCTCGCCCACTGCCAATCTGCACCAACCAATTCATAAGGTAGCCGTTTTGGGTGGCTCAGGAGCCAGCTATATCTCTGCGGTGGTCAAGACTGGAGCGCAAGCTTACCTCACCTCAGATTGTAAGTTTCACCAGTTTCAAGAGAGTCGCGATCGCGGCCTAATTTTGATCGATGCGGGACACTACGCCACCGAACGTCCAGCCTGTGCTCGCCTAGTCGAAAAATTGCGGGTACTGGGGCTGGAATGGGTGCAACTCAGCAACGAGGATGAGGACTTTCGGCAGTTTTACCATCATTAATCAGTAGCCTCAAAGAGCGTTGTAGTCTTCCACCACACTCAAAACCATCAATCACTCGTTAATTTACTTACCAAACAAATTGTCAGCGTCTCTGCCAGTGGCATACTGTAACGGATACTCTGGTTATGAGGCTGTTTGGGAGATTTGCATTCATGGCTTATTTCTGGTTTAAAGCATTTCATATCATCGGCGTCGTGGTTTGGTTCGCCGGACTTTTCTATTTAGTACGTTTATTCATCTATCACGTAGAGGCAGAAGAGAAGCCAGAACCTGCCCGTTCCATCTTGCAGCAGCAGTATGCCTTGATGGAAAAGCGCCTGTACAACATCATTACCACGCCCGGAATGGCTGTGACAGTGGCAATGGCGATCGGGATGCTGTATACCCAACCTGACCTTTTGCGCGCTCGCTGGTTACACTTCAAATTGGGATTCGTCGCGGTCTTGTTGGTCTATCACCACTACTGCGGTCGTCTGCTCAAACAACTAGATAGAGGCGAATGTAAGTGGAACAGTCGGCAGTTGCGAGCTTTAAATGAAGCACCCACGCTTCTGCTAGTCGTGATCGTAATGTTGGCAGTCTTCAAGAACAACTTACCTACTGATGCTACGGCTTGGGTTGTGGTTGGATTAGTGATTACAATGGCTGTGACCATCCAGCTTTACGCCAAAATCCGCCGCAAAAACGAAGAGAAAATGGCTGCCGCTGCTCAAACAACTGACAACTCTTTACCTGCTAATTCTTAACGAAAAAGAAGCAAATAATTGTCAAGCTCTTAATCAGAGTTTTGCTCCCCTTCCCTTGTGGGAAGGGGCTGGGGGTTAGGTCTTAAGGCAGTTTGACCGTAGCAATTTACTTGAAATACAGGTAGCTCTAGGGAAAGGTGAACTAAAGGTTCTCCAAATCCACTTCAAAGGTTTGCCCATCAAGGGTAACGCGATCGCCAGAAACCAACTTGCGACCCCGACGAGTTTCTAAAACGCCATTGACACTCACCACTTCATCTTGAATGATCATCTTGGCTTGGCCACCCGTATCTACAATTCCAATTACCTTCAAAAATTGGTCTAGTTTAATCGTATCGCTCGTCTTAGTCATACCAGGTCTGAGAGAGTCGTCTCGCGAGAAGTCATGATTGCTACTTTCTATTGTCTCTGAATGTTGTGGCCTTGGCGGGCGCGATCGCGAAATTAAAGCTAACTTGCTTTACTCCCTAGCAGTCACTACCAACTGCCAATTAGCTGCTTGAGGAACTTGTGGCAGTGTGACTTCTAAGCGATCGCCTACCCAGCGCAAATCACTCATTTCTGCTCCTTGAACAGTGACTTGGCTGTGAGGTTCTAACCCTACCCAATGAACTTGAAAGTTGCGTGCCGGAGGCATCCCCGCATAGGTGCCTCGGATGGCTTCACATGTAAGCATGTGCTGGCGCGATGCTTGCTGCTGTGTAAACCGACGGCGACTGCCCGTTTCCGTTAGATACGCCTGACTGGTGCCATCATCTTCATAGAAATCGAGTTCGCCTACCTCTCCTGCATACACTTCGAGCCGCAACGTATCCGGTGGTTGACTCCCCACACGCAAAGCTACAGGCTGTAAAGGCAAGATCGCTCCCGCTTTTACAAAAACAGGGACTTCTGCTAGGGGTGCATACAAACTTAATTGCTGCGCTCCTAAATAATATTTGCTAGTTTCTCGATGCCACCAACCTCCCTCAGGCAAATAAACTGAGCGATATCCGCCTGCTTCGAGTACAGGGGCTACCAAGACGCGATCGCCCAGGAGATATTGGGTCGGTTGTTCATAGGCAGCAGGGTCTTGAGGATAGTGCAAATACAAAGGCCGACAGAGGGGGAGTCCTGTCTCATAGGCCACTCGACCCAGATGATAGAAGTAAGGGAGAAACTGAATCCGCGTGTGGAAGGCTTTGCGAACTGCATCCAGCACCCACTGACCATAGGCCCAAGGCTCCCGTTTGCCATGATCCGAGTGCAAGCGCACCACTGGGCTCCAGCAGCCAAATTGCACCCAACGCACATACAACTCTGGGTCAATAAATGGCACTCCAGGTACATGGTTGTAGAAACCGCCTAAATCGTGCGACCAGTAAACCATGCCCACATTACCAGCCCGTGCCGTAAAGTCTACGAGCAACTGCAACACTTCCCACTGCGAGTAAGTATCCGCTGAGAACTGCGCGGGATAGCGATGGGAGCCAATCCCCCCTGTGCGAGACAAAATCATGGGTCGCTGGTTACGATTGGCCAGATGGGTGAAATAGACATGGTTCGTCCAAAGCTGGGAGTTAACGCCGGGATGAATGGCACTGGAGCCATCAATCCACCAAAAATCAATGCCGTCAGCTTCTCTTGGCCCATGTAGCACCTGCATAAATAACCGAGCTTCCTCTGGCTCCGCTAAGTTAAACAACAGCCATCCTGTTTCTAGTTCAGCTTCACTAGGCTTATATTCCGCCATACCGTCGGGATGCCAAGACTCAAAGATCCAACTAGACATAGGATTTTTGACAGCAAATACCTTTCCCGCTTTGACATCGGCTGGGTCTAACCTCCGCGCTTCGCACAAAGCTTGAAACTGGCTGTCACCCGGAGCTAAGCCTTCGGGGTGGACATTGGCTCCTACATGCAATTCTTGCTGATGGATTTGCTTGAGAAAGGTCGGGGCATCTGGGAAGAACTCAGGATTCCAATCCCACCCACACCAACCGGACAAGTGCCAATCGACATCTAAAATCAAAACATCGAGTGGTAGGTTCAGCTCCTCGAACTGCTGCACCAACTTGTGATAATCAGTGTCATAGAGTTGACCAAACAACGAAAACCAAACTCCAAAAGCCCAGCGGGGCAACATTGGCACTGGGCCACAAAGCTGCACAAAGTTTTGCAGGGCTGCGGCATAGTCAGAGCCGTAAGCAAAAAAATACCAATCTTGCCCTTCTGGATCTAGGCGTTGTCCCAACCAGTTATTTTCTAGGGGTGCACTGGCTGAGTCATTCAGGACACTATAACCACTACGGCTCAATATGCCTGGGGGAAAATGCTGCCACTCTTGTAAGAACTGCTGCACCTCCTCTGGTAGCTCTGTTTGGCGATCGCGAGCCAGATGCCAGAGCGGTGGTTCTTCAAAGCGGGTGGTTTCTCCGCGATCGCGCAAGGTGAGATGCGCCTTTTTCATCGGGCCATAAAGCCATTCTTCGGTGTGAGGGTAAGTGCGCTCCACCGCAGCAGGATGAACCTCAGTAGGCCGAAAATTTCGGTGGATCAGGTCTAGGCTGGAGAACGTACCCCCCAAATTCTGCTGATCGACAGTTGAAGGAGTCCAGTGCCCGCTCTGGTCGCCACAGCGCCAGTCTAGCTGTAGGTTGTCATCGCTGAAGGGCTGGAGACTCGGTTGATAGCGAATTTCGATTAGGTCAGTCTGTAGCTGTAAGGCTCCGGTTTCTGTCCAAGCGATCGCCTGGAAAGGTATAGCCTGGGGCCGCGTTATTGCCTGGACGGTGGGCCGATCTTCAAATTGTCCTGTCGCTGACCACTCCAGACGAATTAGACCCTGACTCAAGGCGCTGAAGCGGGCTGAGCCACAAACCACGCGATCGCCTACAACCTGGTATTCCACAGCCTCTCTCCTGCTAGACCCTTCCGGTTCCCAAGGTAGCAGGGAGTTTTTGGGTGAGATGGCTTCTCTGGATATAGGGACGAAAAAACTACCTGAAGCAAGTTTTTGCTAATTCTTCAAGAGGGATTGCGCTTTGCTAGAAGAGTATGCTAATTTTATAAATCGCTGGGACGCATAGCTCAGTTGGTTAGAGCACTACCTTGACATGGTAGGGGTCACAGGTTCGAGTCCTGTTGTGTCCATTTTTTATGTACAGTGACAAATTGTTTGTCATCGGTGACAGATTATTGTCGCTGGTGACAAATCAGTGTCGTTGAGACAAAATAGTGTCGTCAACTTAGTGGTGACAAATTAACGTCGTTTGTCAACGTAGTGCTCTCTTTCAACCCACCTCAAAAGTTATTAACTTAAGCTCTAGCTTAAAGAAATTTATAGCAGGTACATTTACCTTAAAAGCATCAAGTTTCTTTAGTATTTAATATGCCCTAGCTAGAGCAGATGATTGCAAGCTCGCAAGTGATAAGCGATGGCTTTTAACCCACTCGATTCGGGATGGGCGATTACGACGCAGGAGGTGTTGCGATGCCTGGAGTAAGATGCGTCTTTCAACCCACCCGATTCGGGATGGGCGATTACGACCCACGGAGTCCACTCAAAGATGCCGGGGGTGCGCGTTCTTTCAACCCACCCGATTCGGGATGGGCGATTACGACGTCCTAACTGCGAGGATGTACTACTCAACTACGACTTTCAACCCACCCGATTCGGGATGGGCGATTACGACGAGTGGGTGATGAGCAGAGGGCACTCTGGCAACAGCTTTCAACCCACCCGATTCAGGATGGGCGATTACGACCGCAGGAATCCAAGATTCCACTGTGGTTTGGTTTCTAGGATTTGGCTGCGGGGATTGCTAGACCCATCTAGTTTTCAGCAAGCCACACTCTAGAGATCAACGAATCAAAAAATCCTACAAACCACTTCCAGTCAAGGTTTATGGTTTTGCGCGGACCACTGATAGAATTTGACCATGCCAAAGGAGGCTGTAATCAATATTTGGAGGGGGTTCCCCCTTTGTCGGGGGTGATTCAATAGCCACTACAGCGGTACATCCGCGCCCTTTTTGCTGGGAGCGCACCTTATTCCTGTCCGAAGACAGCAGCATCAGGGTGAGTAGCTACTAGGGTCAGAAAGCAAAACTGTCTTCCAACAGTCAAACTAACCCTCATTTTTCACAGTACAGCGGCTGTTAACAGCATGAACTGCGGCGCTGTTAAGAAATTTAGTTGTCAAGGTGCAAACGCTAAAGAGTATTACCCTATTGACGGGCTTGATAGGCAGCGATCGCCACTGCTTTTGCTTTGTCTTGAGGACTGCCTCGTACTGGCTGTTGCCCTTCTTCAAGAAGAATACCAACTTTAGCTGCTTGAGTTTGAATATTTTGAATTAATCGACTGTAACTCCAGCGATGAATACTGGTAGAGTACTGTTTCATATATCTTTGCTGGCCTTGGAGATAGCCAGAGCATTTCTGCTCCGCTTTGGCCTGTATCTCACTTTGCAAGCTCTCGCGCAGCTCACCTACCTTAGGTAGGGCGATGCTGCTGGCTTGATAGTTTTGGGCGATCTCAACAACGGCTTTTGCGATTAGTCGGTCTACATGTTGTCCAAGTTCAGAGGTGCCGAACTGATGAGCAGCATCTTTCCTTTGAGCTTTGTGTCGTTGATGAGCAATTTGCTGTTGCTTTTGACGTTGGCGATTGAGCAGATCATAGTCATCTCCAAGCAGTTGTCGAATACTGCGGTAAGCTACAACTTCCTGCGTATTCGCATTCCAGACAGCAACAGTAGCGGGTTTATCCCAGCCTAAGCTAACACCAACTACCATACTAGGATTGGTTTGGGGTAAGGGTCGGCTAGGGCGGTTGAAAGAATTGTTGATTCGAGTCAGTGTGGAGTTAAGCCGTTTAGCATATTCTTGCTGAGTTTTAGAGAGATCTTTCTTGTCGCTCAAACGTGTGATGATTTTTGTAACTTCAACAGCTTTCTCCTGCCGTACCTGCTCTGTTCCTTCAGCAGTCCAAAGGCGGGTATCCACAGTACAGTAGAGAACTAAGTGATGGATATTCCAGGGTTCTCCTTTTTCCTCTCCTTGTTGCCAAGCGAGCCGACCAGAGCGGAGAGTGAATAATGCACTAGAATGCTGGTTTTTGCTGTTGCGTTTGGTTTCTTGGTCTTCTAAGAAACGCTGAAACCAATGTAGCTGTCGCTGGTCACAGTAAATTTCAAAAGTATGTTCTCCTAAACCATTGAATTTGACACAGATTCGTCTTTTTTGATTACAAGACCAACTCATGTCTTCATTCGTCTCGAATATCGCAGGAAAGGGTAGGGAACTTGGCTTGGCTAGAAGTTGAGCTTGCCAATGTTTCGCCTCGATTTCAGATTGGGGTACTGTGGTAGTGGCGATCGCTAAAGTTTCCAGCCACTTCTGCCCAGTGAGATCCCTTCCTCTTGGCATGCGACCTTCTAACTTATCTCGAAGGCGTTGGATTTGAATCTCAGTTTTGCGGTAGCGCTTTGCAAATTTGGCTGGATCTTCTTCGCGATTGCTAACCTTACCTCCATTCTTCAGCAGATAGCTGATCACGCAGTGATCTAATAGATTTTCTGTGTTCTGGTAAACCTCGAAGAGAACAGTGGCAAAGCTACGGTTAGGGTCTTCAGAACCCTGCTCAGTTTTCTTTCGTTTTCTACCTTTGCTAGAGGAAGCATCAACAGGAGTACTGTCCTGCTTAAATTGAGTCAGAACCTCACTCGCTCTAGCGCGAATAACCTCAATACTCTGCTGACAGATCTCAGTTAATTCAGCATCGCTTTTTAGAATATTAATCCAGCGAGTTTTGCCATCTAGTTGGCGCTGTAGCCTTTTCTGTAAAGCTAACCAGGACTTGTAGATGTAATCAACCACATGAACAGCTGAGATATAGAAACGAGCGGGCTGACCAGTAAAGCGAGGATCGATTTTGAGCGGTTGACAGAGTTGGCTTACTACTGTTGCAGGAAGTTTTCCTCTCTGCCTCCAGGTTTCAAAGTCAGGGTGCTGACTGGTTTGTTCAATGAGTTCATTGATTAGAGGAGTGTTCAGGCGGGTCATCAGCTCCCAAAGATGCTGACGAGTTGCTTCATTGGCGACCAAACGGCACTGAATAGTGATTTGACTCATAGAACAAGGGTTCTACTGTGAATGAGGCAAATGTACTACAAGAGAATGATATTTTCAAGAGAAATTAGGCATTTTTCCAACTTTTCTACGATGGGAGGCATGGGAATTTCTCACGGTTAATAGTTACAGGAATAGTCGAAGCTACGAGGGGTATTTAAAGACAAGTCCTAAACTGGCGGGAGCGCCTGAGGGCACTGGTCTGCTAAAGGATGGTAGTTAAAATAAAGGCAGCGTTGAGGATGCATCAATGAACTGCCCATCTTGCCAAAGCCAAAATGTGGTGAAAAATGGGACAACCAGACGTCAAGATATCAGTGTTGTTCAGAAATATCAGTGCAAGGCTTGCAAGCGGCAATTCAACGAACGAACAGGCACTCCAATGTCAAGGCTACGCACCCCGTCAGTAATTGTGGGTGCGGCTTTGAATGTTCGCACGGAAGGATTGGGCATTCGTGCGACCGGACGCTCGTTTGGCAAGTCCCACTCAACCATCATGCGTTGGGAGCAAAGGCTTGCCCAGCAAGCTACAGAATGGTCACCGCCTGCACCGGATGGGTCTAATGTCACGCTCGAAGGGGATGAAGTGTACACTCGTGTCGGCGAGAACCTTTCCCCCCGAAGCAAGTGAAGGTTGGACAATCCATTTTATCGAACGCCAGAGTCGCTATTGGATTACCGCCCAGGCAGGCAAAAAGCAGACTCAACTGTTTGAGCAAGGCACTCAAAGCGCTTGGAATTGGGCAAAACCAGCCCAGTTCATTCGTTGGTTTACTGATGGTGAACGGCGCTATGGTAAAGCATTGTGGAAACTTGCCTGTGTCTATCTCAAATTAGGAGAAGCTCATCCGGATTACCATCACCGCAAGGTTTGGCGGGAAGGGTTAGAAGTCGCCATGAAAATCAAAGGTTCTCAAGGCAACAGGCGGATTGAGTGGGTTTACCCTGAGCATCCATTTACGGCTATCAGTGCCGTATCTGAGGTGCATGCCAATCATAACGAAGCTCAAAACAGGGCACTCAGACGACGCTGTAGTGCTTATCGTAGACGACAGAACCTTTACGCCAAGTGTGTACAGGGATTACAACGAGTACTGCAGGTGCAACGACTGATCCATAATTGGGTTCGTCCACACTGGGGGCTAGTCAAAGGCACTACTCCAGCAATGGCAATGGGGTTTTGCGGTCGTCCGTTATCGATGCCTGAACTTCTGACTCAAAGGGGTTTTACTGCTATCCTCCCTTAGAAGACCAGTGCCAATACTCTCGTTAATCTTGTCCACCACTTGTCGCAGCAGCGTCCCCGACTTCATGTAGTTGTAGGCATCTTCAAACACGCTGCGAAGCAATAACGCCCGCTGGTGTGAAACCCCCTCCAACTCATCCGCCGTCAGTCCTTTCAGTTTGGGAAATAGCTTTGTATCCACTAACTTCAGCAGATCCTCACCCGTTGGTGCTGCTTTGCCAAGCTTCTGGCTATCTGCCCACTCATCCCACCGCAACTCCAGCGGAATCGGGGACTCGTAATCATCATCGTTAATTTCTAGTTCAGCATCTTGGTCGCTGAAGATTTTGTAGAACAGCATCCAGCCCAACTGACCAATCCGCTGAGCATCACCATCCACCCCCACGTCTTTTCGCATCACGTCTTGAATCGATTTGATCGTGGCATTCAACGACATACAGACGTTCCCCGTTCACAGCTAGAAAAACAGTTTTACTTCAAATGGTGTGCAAACCTCAAGCACCCTGATCTTCGTACAGCATCTGCTGTAGTTCCTGGATGGCGACTCGATACTGCTGCTTGCCTCCAAAACTCCGGATTAACTCCACCGTTGTGCCAATTTGGGTAAATGGGTCAAGCTGCAAAACGGTCGTGTCTTCAATCGAAACCACACCCTGATCGGCATACTTGTTCAATAGGGCATCTAAGACTGCACGAGCCGTTTCCCCATACTTCGTAAACACATCTCGCTTCCGCACCTGCTCAGCCCGTTCTTGGCGCGTTAGAGGGGGGCGATCGAAAGCTACGTAGCAAATTAAATCAAACGCATCGTAGTCCCTGCCAACCATCGCTTCTAAAGCTTCTAGCACCACACCCCGTTTCTCCAGCTCGTCAACAATCGCTTCCTTGCGATCGGCTTCGTGCCACTGCTTGAGGAAACGGTCTAAAGACTTATAGGCCTCATTCACAGTGCGACGGGTGTAGTCCTTGAGCGATTCGGTTGTGAGTTTGCCATTTTTGTCGTAATAGCTAACCCGCTCCTTTGCCACCTGAAACGCTTAACGGCTGACCTGATACTGAATGCGATCGCCATTAGTAAACCCATCATCCCCAAATTGATCAGGGTTGGCAGCAGGATCAGAACTGTCGGATTTATTGCCCTGCTCAAAATTCTCATCTTGAATTGCTGGCCCATCCCAATCTGAGTCTTCAAAAAGCTGAGTTGCCCCCCGAAAGTCAATAATCGTGAAAAAGTTCTTGCCATAATCTGGGCGTAGTCGAGTCCCCCGTCCAATAATTTGCTTGAACTCCGTCATCGATAAAATTCGGCGATCGAGCACAATCACATGGCACGTTTGAGCATCCACTCCCGTTGTCATCAACTTTGAGGTCGTTGTGATCACTGGGTAAGCTTCTTTGGGGTTAATGAAGTGGTCAAGCTGAGCTTTGCCTTCCTTGTCGTCGCCTGTAATTCGCATGATATAGCGGCGGTCTTTTTGCACCAGTCCTCGATTGAGTTCCACATTAACCAGGGCTTGCCGCATCCGCTCCGCGTGGTCAATATCTTCACAGAAGATGATCGTCTTTCTCATCGGATCACCCTGATGCAAAAACTCACTGACATACTCTGCAACTGCCTGGGTGCGTTGGTCAAAAACAATATTGCGGTCATAATCCCGTAGGTTAAATCCCCGCTGTTCAATGAGTTGTCCCTGGTCATCCAGCTCACCGTCCTCTGGTGTCCAGCCCTCCAAGTCCTTATCCAAATCAACTTGAATCCGCTTAAATGGTGCCAGAAACCCGTCTTCAATCCCCTGCTTTAAGGAATAGGTGAAAACAGGTTGACCAAAATAATCAATATTAGAAACGTACTCCGTTTCCTTCGGCGTTGCAGTCAGTCCCACTTGCACCGCATCAGAAAAATAGTCGAGCACCTGCCGCCAATTAGAATCCTCTGCTGCACTCCCTCGATGACACTCATCAATCACCACTAAATCAAAAAAGTCGCGATTGAATTTCTCGTAGAGGTTATCTCGTTCTTCATTGCCAATAATGGCTTGATACAGCCCCAAGTAGATTTCGTAGGAGGTATTGATTCGCCCGTTTTCATCCACTAGCCTACGATCCAGCTTAGTCATGACCTCACCAAAGGGCCGGAAGTCATTCACGATTGTCTGATCCACCAGAATATTGCGATCGGCCAGAAACAACACCCGCTTGGCAGCTTTGGTCTTCCACAACCGCCAAATAATGTTGAACACGGTAAAGGTTTTTCCGGTTCCAGTTGCCATCACGAGCAAGCACCGCTTCTGCCCACGAGCGATCGCTTCAATCGCGCGATTCACTGCTAGCTGCTGGTAGTAACGAACCTCTTTACCCCCAATCTCAATAAAATAGGGCGCAGTTAGCAGATCTGCGTCAACTTCTTGAAGTTGCTGCCATTGCTTGTAGCGTTCCCACAATTCAGCAGGTGACGGAAACGCATCTAAGCCAATCTGTTGCTCTACCTGCCTATAAGTGCCGCTGCGGTCATGGAATAAAAAGGCATCTCCATTCGAGGAAAAAACAAAGGGCACCTGCAACGCTTCCGCATAACCCAGGGCTTGCTGCATCCCATCTCCAACACTGTGGTGATTGTCCTTTGCCTCAATCACTGCGATCGGCTGGTTCGACTGATAAAACAGTAGGTAATCGGCTCGTTTTCGCTTGCCTCGACTCACTAGTGGTCCCACAACCATCATCTGACCATCGGTAAAACCATATTCTCTACGAATCTGACTCTTCTTCCAACCAGCCTGATGAAGGGCAGGTGTAATGTAGCGATCGCAAATATCGGTTTCACTGAGGTCTTTCTTGCTCATTGACTGGGGGCTAACACTAATTGCTAAAGTATTCCCCCAAACTTCATCTCCACCAGTATTGCGAGCAAGACTTCACGGTTTAAATCAAGAATTCTTCAGTAGTTAAAGATTTTTGGTAATTACTCAACTAGGTTGACCTCAGCAGACCTTTGACAGAAGATGATAAGCTTTTGCCATGAAGGAACTGCCTCCTCTAGATGGACTGAGCCACGCAGAAAAGATGCCTTAATTCAAGGGCTGTGGCAGGAGTTGCAGACATTGCGGGCAGAGGTCGAAAAGCTGAAGCAAGAACAGGTCAAGAAAACTTCCCGTAATTCAAGCTTGCCTCCCTCTCAGGGCTTTAAGCCAAATCAGAGCAGTTCTCAGCCAACTCCTCCCAATCGTAAGGAAACGGGGAGTCACCGTAACGGTGGGCGAGAATTGAGCCAACAGCCGGATCAAGTCGTCGTTGCCCAAGCCACAAGTTGTCCCCACTGTGGGGTCGAAGTGGATCTATCAACACAACGCTTGAGCGGGATTTACGAACGCATTGAATTGCCACCGATGACTCCTCACATCACACGAGTGGAACGTTACGGCGGGATTTGTCAGTGTTGTCAGCAGGCGTATGAAGCTCCTGTTCCAGTCGGTTTGGAGCCAGGGTCTCCCTTTGGCACCAGTGTCGCGAGTTTAGTGACCTATCTCCGTTACAGCCATGCCATCAGCTATCAACGGCTGAGCCAGTTAATGAGTGACCTTTACGGTCTCCGCCTGTCCGAAGGAGCGATTGCCAATCTCTTGCAACGGGTGCAGGCTCAGCTAGAAAACCCGGTGGCCAAGATTGTCGAACGTTTACGCAGTGCTCGTCTGGTCGGCAGTGATGAGACGGGTGCACGCGTGAAGGGGACCAACCAGTGGGAATGGGTGTTTCAGAACGACCAAGTGTGTTTGCATGTGATTCGTCCCAGTCGTGGCAAAACGGTCATTGATACGGTGATGGCTGGGCATCAACCGCAGGTTTGGGTGTCTGATTTATTCAGTGCTCAAGCGGCGCATCCAGCGCACGACTGGCAAGTGTGTCTAGCTCATCAACTGCGCGATTGTCAGTATGCCATGGATGCGGGCGATGAGTTGTTTGCGCCACGGATGAAATGGCTGCTCCTCAAAGCCATTGCCCTGCAACGGCGACGACACACCCTGTCTGCCTCAACCGTTCAGCAGTATTGCGCCCGATTTCGCGGCTTACTGCGGGAGATCTTGAACCTGCAACCCAAATCGCTCGAGGGACAGCGGTTGCTCAAACGGTACCAGAAGATTCGGGCTCATCTGTTGCTGTTTTTGAGGGATGAGACGATTCCGCCGACCAATAATGCCAGTGAGCAAGCGTTGCGCTGGAGCGTCGTCTTTCGCAAGGTGACGACCGGATTCCGCTCGGACTGGGGAGCGGAGTTATTCGCTCATGTGCGATCGTTGGTCAATACTGCGAAGCGTCAGGGCATTTCTGCCTTTGATGCCATTTCTCGTGCCCTTATCTCACAGCAGACAGATTGGCTACTGGGTTGAGCAATTACGGTTTTTGCTTCTACCAAGCGCTAGAAAACCTGTTAATGCTCAGCTTGCTTTTGCAAAGTTTGCATTGTGTCAAATGCCTTTTGACACCTCTCACAGCGTCCAGCTTCCCAGAGAGACGGTTGCTTAAATTTCGCCTCACAGTTTGGGCATTTAGCCAAAAGCTTTAGGTTATGACGATCGCACTTCCATACCGACTTATACTGCCATTCCATTCGATGACAAGGCGTTTCTGCATAGCAGGTTCCACATAGCCGAATCGGCTCAAACTGCATTCCTACTCCTTTGGACGGCAGCATCTGAGTCAGCCGATTTGTATCGACCATGAGTACTTTTGCTAGTGCCTCAAGTTCCGTCTGGGTAGGAAACGGATTCAAATGAAATCTTTCCCATCGAGCAATCACTGCCCCAATTCCTGCAAGTTGACCCAACCCACTCGGACTTAAGTGGTTCAACCGCCTAAAGCGACCTAGAAAATGGCTGAGGCTTTCTCCCTCATAGGGCTCAACCTCAAATAGCCAAGGCTGGATGCCTCTGCCTATCATTACTTGTACCCTTGGGTTACTTCTTGGAGCACTGATTTCTCAACCTTCTTAAAACCTGCTGAGAGCGATCGAATTGCTGATTCGCGCAAGATTTCATCTAATCGGCCAATATAACCCTCCGTAGCAGAAACCAAAATCCGTAGCATTTCCTTGCTAGTCAGATTGGATGCAACAGGAAGCTTGAGCACTTTTTGCTCCCAAAAAGCAACTGTATTCTTAAAATCCTCGCCAGATAATTTACCAAAGCGATGACAGGCGCGAAAGCGATTGTAGACTTGCTCATCTCGCTTAATTACTGCGTCTAAGCGATCAGTACCAACTAGAACGACAGCAATTCCTAATTTGTCGTAAATATCCCGCACATCAGCAAATGTTTCTGGTTTAAGACGATCAGCCTCGTCAATTATTATCATCTCTACCTCACATGCCTGGAGAACCTCCATTGCCCTACCACGAAAGTCTGATACAGTTCCTTTCGTCGCCCGATGCTTCAAAAACTCAATCAGCTCCTTAAATAGTTCCTTAGAACCGCATTTCTGAGGAGGTTGAATGCATACAACCGGAACGATCGGTTTCTTACCAGTTTCCTGCCGAGGCTTATTACGATACAAATATGCCTCACATGCAAACGACTTGCCTGTTCTGGATTCTCCAACAACTCGACAAGACTGCCTAGATTTTCGCTTACCATCTAACCATCCGTGCAACTTACTGACTTGCTCCAATGGCATCACAGTTTTCTTACCTAGCCGATTAGTTTCGGCTACCAACGAAGCTGTATCTGGTTGCAGTTCACCTAATGCTTGAGCCAGTTCCTTTGCTTGAGTCATACCTACCAATCTCCTCGCAGTTCATCAAAATCGATCGGCTCAAACCCTTCAAATTCAGCATCAGCCTCAATAGCTAACTGAGTTTCTTCCAATTCAGGCTCAACGGCTTTCAGTGCAGGTTTCTCGTCTATTGCTTCACGCTGCGATCGCAGCAGCTTTTGTTCTTCCTTTTGGCGTTGTTTACGATTTTTCTTGGTGTTTACTAAAACATCTCGGTCTAATGCTTCTTGCAAAATAGCTTCATTGCTGAGCGTTTTACCAGCTTCACGAAGCCTACGACTACTGGCTTTCGCCTCCTCGTATGATAATTGCTCTGTCTCCAAGCTCTGAGCATAAGCACGAGCTAAAAAGACATCCTGGTTGTTTTCTTGGCGATACACCAAAACTGTTGTGATGTCTTTCGGGTCAAACCTCAGTGATACCGTTTCTCCGGCATATCCCGCTAGGTATTCTCCTCGATACATTAGATTCTCAAATTGCAAATAACCCCCTCGCTGCACTCTGCGTCGAGTTGCTTTCATCAAGCAAATATCTAGCTGTCGTTCATCAATGGGATCAGGGATTTCTGGCAATCCTGCCTCCCATCGTCCAAAACGGCTTTGATCCCCGCCCATACGAGCATCTGGTCTTCTGTTGTACTGGTGAACAATAAACTGGATAAGTTTTTGCTCCAACTCACGTAGCGTCCAACAAGCTTCTTTTTCAGCTTCTTTTGGACGCTCTTGTACATTTGACCCCGTATATCCTTCTAAAGTTGAAAACAGTTGCTCGTTTAACGTTCTAAAAGGACGCTCAACAATACCGCCTTCAGCAGGACGATCGCGCAGGTGGCAGACAAAGCCTAAATCAGTTGCAATTCGCTGCACGTGATTGGATCGAAAGTCCTTGCCACCATCCGTATAAAAGTGGTGGGGTTTGCCGTAGGTACCCCACTCGCAGTGCAGATTGTATTCTGAACCATACTTTTTAGGCAGAATCGCATGACGCAGTGCCAGCGCTACTACTTGGGAACTTGGGGCATCAAATCCTAAGTTAACTCCCATAATGCAACGGGAATAGCTATCAATAACTGTTGTTAACCAAGGACGACCCAAAAGTTCACCATACTGATCGACTAAGAGCACATCTACAAGAGTGTGATCGCACTGCCATACATGGTTACTACACTCGACAGAAATATCCTTGCCGTCACGAGTTTTGACTGATAAAGTTGAGCCTCGCCATCCTGGAGTCCGTATACTCTTTGCTTGTTCCTGCCTCTTAATGATGGGTTCTAGTACTCGCAGAACAGTTCTATAGTGGGGTGGTTTTTCATCCTTAATTTCGCGAGCTTTTGCCTGAATTCTGATGGCAACTTGCTTGGGAGTCATACGTTTGCTACCCTTGTTGCCCTCTTTATAAGTCTTGATGATAAAGTTTTCCCAGAAATCACCAATACGATGCTGGCCTTTATCACCCCTAGAATCTTTGGTAATACCTGCTAGCCCCTCCTGCTCCCAGCGTTTCACCAATCGTTGTACCGATCGCACTGAAACACCTAAATTCTCGGCAGCATCTCTCAGTTTGTGACCATACGTAGCGCGATCGCATGGCTCAATGAGGCTTTGAATCACTTCTAGTTTTAGTTGAGCCTCAGCACTGAGTTCATTAATAATGACCTGCGGCTCTGCTGGGTTAATATCTTGATAAGGAGAATCTGGGATAAAGACAGAAGACTGACTATTCAGAACCAGGGAATCCTGCATAGTGGCTTATCAGCAATTAATTCTTTTGTACTAATTTACCACTGATTCAGAAAAAAACGACAGCTTAGCTGTCGTCGAGGTTGGTTATATTGTATGGAGCGATCGCATAATTATATGGTGATCATGCGTTAAAAGGATGGCCTCTGCCCCCAAGTTAGCTGCATCCCATGGGCCTCTAACTCCTGGATGAACCGCTTTAACTGATCTGAACCATCACGCTGCCAGGGTTCGCGATCGCCATAAAAAACTGTCACAATCTCTAGATACTGGCTATTACGAGTTGGCAACATCCGATGCCAGACTGAGCTTGTGTTTTGAGGTGGATGAAACTTATCGGGATGCTCATCATGCGGATTTCTACCACCAATTGCAGGTGTTGTTTTAAACGTATCGTCATGAAAAAGGCGAATCGCCACAGAGTTACTACTTGGACGGCAATAGACTGCCACTCGCTGTGGAGACCAAGCCTCTCGCCAGCCAGTAGGTTGAGCATCTTGTTTGCGAATGTTCAAGTAATCACAACACTGGTCATATAGATCGTTTAAGAAATCTTGCAGTTGCTTTGGCGCTTGAATATTGTCTAAATCTCGTGATGACCAGTGACAGCCAATCGCGAAGTTATTCTCGTGATACTCCGGCATAAAAGTTTTGTGCCACACGCGCCGCCAGGATTTACCAAACCCACCCATCACGTAGGCAAACTGCACAATCCTTTCTAATAACGCTATGTCCTTTTGATCCTGTCTCTGAATCTGCTTATTCTCGGCTTCATCTAAGGACGGCTTCCTACGGTGTATATCCGCATACAGCATCCCATCCACGCTATAGGTCGGATTGCGATTAGGCTGACTAGTATCTGAAAACGTTGGCTCTTGATGCTCCTCCCAAATCAGTTGAATTCTTGCTGGAGACCTAGTATTGCCAAACCAGCAATTAACAACGACATCTCCTCTATTCTCTCTATCTATACCAGCTAATAAGCGCCGCATATGCCCTCGCAAAGCAGCTTTAAATATATTGATCCGAAATTCTGGGGTACCATCTCGCAGTATCGAACTTACCCCGTCCCCTTTGAGCCAAAAACTCAGCCGAGATGCAGGATGAACGAGCGGTTTATTAGGAAAGTTTCCCCCCATCCCATAGCCACAACTGGTTTTCCCTCCAACTCCAAGCTGGATCGCCTTGAGCAAAATTCGTCGAATCTCATTCCAGTCTATATGCGGATCAGGGCTACTGAACTCAAAAACTAACAAGGGTTGGTACAAGCTGATTAAGGCGGATGCCGAAGCAGGCTCTTCTTTAGGATTACCCTTGGTGCCAATTTGGCGATTTCCCTGGGGGTGCACCAAATCAATAATTCGGTTTGCCCAATTCCCTAGAGGGTATGCCCTGTGAAAGCGGAGCATGGCTGCTCCTGGTAGATGTTGCATTTTGCCCTGTCGCCGTATCTCCTGCCCACAGTACTTTGCGGCTTGCTCTGGCGTACAGGCCCTGCGAAACAGCCCTTTGACACTGCTGCCCGATAGGAGGGGAATACCATGCTTACCGATTGCTGGACGGGCAATGCTATCCTGCCCACAATTGCTAAACAGACGAAAGGGAAACTCAACTTCAAGTTGGTAAATTTGAGCCTGCTGTTCAAGCTGAGGACGAGAGTGCTGGTATCGGGCCTCCCCATTAACTGGGTATATCCATTGCTCAGCCCAAGTATCAAGATCCCGATTCTCCTTCCTGGCGTTGTGCAGTGAACACCGTCCTTGAATCTGAGCACGATACATCATTGGAACTCGATTTGGATCGGTCCCCCACTGATCATCAAGGTTAGATTGCTTGTTAATCTCCAACCCCATAGCCTCTAACTGCTCAGCTTTGCCTTTCAGTGCAGATGCTAAAGATTTCATTGTTAGCCCTCCTGTTGGTTGCCAGGCTTCTTGTACCGCTGCGTCCACCATACTAGAGCGTCGCAGAACTGGGTCAGCACCATGAGTGCAATGCGTTGATGAGCGATCGGCAAATTCCAAAGGGTTTTGGAAACTTCTTTAATCTGATGACTGGCATTGTTAGCGTTAATATTTATCTTTCGTTTAAATTGCTCTAAGGTATCTGGCGCAATCTCTAAGCTAGTTTCTGCCAAAATATCCCACAATTTATCCCACACGGCTTTCCAATAAGCCGCTTTATCTTTGTTCTCCCGTTCTAGCCGTAAATGTTCTCCCCAAAATCGCTCTAGGCCGTATCCTACAGCCATTCGCATCTTATGCGATTCATTCAGAACATCTTTCAGATCGCGATTAGCAAGCACTAATTCCTGAGCATGTCGATCTAGACTATAAGGCTGCCAATTGGATTTTTCTTCTGTTTGTGCCTGTGTCATTTGGGTGCTCCTATTTTGTTACCTGAACTTGAGGCTTAACGGTTACTAAGGTGCGTCCAAAACCAATTGATTCTAGCCCGCCAAAATATAGTTCACGCTCCTGATTTAGCTTTGCAGTTTCTAGAAACTCTTTCATCTCAACGGGTTGATTTTGAAACATCTTGCGTAGTGCAATGGGGAATGCCAGAATCGTTCCTTCCGGTAGTGCTTCAACATTAAAATAAGCACCTCGCTTAGCTACCTTAGTCTCTGACTCTAGAGAAACACGGCTTTGACGATATAGCGCCATGTCATGAATCATCGCCATATCACTATTACTAACCACCACCAGTAAGTATTCCTTCGCAGTAGAAACACAATCTGGCATATAGTCTCTTAGCTTGCTATCCGTTTGCTTCAACTTCAGCCACCCTAAATTAAAAAATAGCTCCGAGACTTGCTGTTCCTTATTAAAACTAAAAAAGCTATAAGGCTTAACCTCGTGCTCTGGAAAACCCGCCAGTTTTTGATAGCGTCTGAGCAGGCCAGGACAGGAGACACGAACGACCGGCTGATTTGGACAATAAACTGGAATCCAAAGTAATGAGGCATACTCAAATTTAACAATACCTTCACTGGTACTGTCGGGTTGTCCTTTCTTAACCTCTGCACCATACCAGCCCTCAGTATTACCCTCTTCCTGGCGCATATCAGCTCGAAAGCGACCGCGAATAGAACTACCAGGGATGATGCCTGTTTGAGTAAATTGGTCCCGGAAGATGAGATTGAGGTTTCCGGTTTCCTCTCCAGCGCTTGCTCCGACATGAAGTGGAGCTAAGGTTTCGATGATGCCGTAGGCTTTGTGATACATGACTTTGAGTTTGAGTTTGCAATAACGAAGAAAGATTAGGAAGCGATCGCGCCTTGGGTTTCGGCAGTAGGTTCAGCCACTGCATTAGGTAGGGGTAGTGCTAATCCGCATCCCCAGCGTTTGAAGGACACGCCTTCTTGAGGAAACCAGCTTAGATCCCAACCTTCCCAGGATGTTTCCAAGGGCTGTTTAAGCAGATATACACTTCCAGCAGGCACGGCATAGCGTCCGCGAGATAGGAGTTTTGGCTGATTGGGTTGATGAATATTTTTGCCTTGGTCATCCTTGCGATCGCCTAATCGATAGCGAAATGGAATAGGACGTTCGGTTAAAAGGGTTTCTACATCCCACTCTGCTGATTGCTCAAGGTCGCTATCAACAGCTTCAAGTTGGTGACGGTTGGGCTCACCTTTACGGAGCAGCTTTGGCTCACGATAGGAGAGGCGATTTGAACCCCAAACTGCGGGTGTGATCAGAGCAAATTGTTTACCAACAGGTTGCTTGAGCAACTTTTGAGTTTGTTCTGCAAGGGAATGACAAGTCACATCAACTAAATGTCCTTCACCTCCAAACCGATACCAAGTACTTGGAAGCTTATGGCTGGCAAGATAGACCAGGCAAGCGTCAGGATGAAGCTGGACTCCATTTTCTAGGAACAGACTACCGCGATCGCTGTCCGTATCTACTCGCCGTTCATCTTCTCTAAGTCGTGGGTGTAAATGAGGTAGAAATTTCCAAGGACTTTTTTCAACAGTTTGTGGATGATTCCATTGATCAATAGGTAGCCAGGTATCACTTTCAAATTTATCGATGGGAGATTCACCGCTGTTATTCAGCCAACAGAACTTCTGGGCTTTCGAGTGACTTTGCCAACTCAATCGGTGTTGAATCTTGCTGTTTTTAACCAGGTAGGTACGGGGTGTCGGTATATAGAAGTTTTGGGGCTGCTCATTCCATGACCAAAAAGGTCCAGCAATGTAAAAATCATCACGCTTCATCCAGGTTTCGCCGTAGTAAGCTGCAAATAAGCCTGAGACAGTGGCTGCGCTAGGTGGGAATCGGGTCCCCGACCTGCCAACTAAGTTTTCTGTTGATAAAAACCGTCCGGCACTACCGTAGAGCAAACCCAATGCTTCAATGGCAACTAAGTGTCTGAACATAGGTGGAATCCTACTTTCGCCAGGTTGATAATCCAAGATGTAAATGCTTGCTTTGCTTTAGAAATGTCCAGTACACCATCTAGTCGTTCATCCTGGGTATAGAAGGTGCGATCGCCTAGTATTCCTCCCTTTAAGCGTTTCTTGGTTGGTTCGGTTGGGTCAATGATCTCCTCGCTGTTCCACAAACCATCCCATCTAAAAAACTGCTTCCATCCATCGGGTTGATTACAAGCTTGCAAACCCGCTGCCATCAAGTTATAGAACTCATCTTTATTTGTGGCTTGCCAATAGCTTAGTGATTTTTGAGGAGAGTTCTGTTTGTCGAAGTAGACATTGAAGAGTGCGAGTGCAACTTCCAGTCCGTCATCAACCACTTTTCCTGTTGCATCCCTGCCCTGAAAGGCATGACGAGACTCTAAAATGGCAACGTCATTGTAAATATGTGCCCAGGTATCTTTGCCATTGTGAGGAGTGCGATCGCAATAGTCTTGTAAGATAGGGAGAAATCGCCAAGGGCACGTCCACTCCAAGTGATTGCCACTATTAAATAAAACTCGAAGTGCAAGGCGATCGCGCCCTTTCTGCTTAGCAGATTTCTCTGCCTCTCGGCAATGTTGCAGGACTTCCCTCTGGGGAACGTTAGGTGCAGCCCAAACAAATCCCACACTCGCAGTAATTGGTTTCTTCTCTACAATTAGCCCTTGCTGAGGGCCTATAGCTCTATCCCATACATCAACTTGAAAGTTATAGAACCAATCGAGGCACTCTTGAGCTTTGAGCTTAGATTGAACGCGATTGAAAACGCCTAGAAAATCGTCGCCTCCGGCGTAAATAATGCGACCGTTTCGTAGGGTTTGCTCTAGCCGTTTTCCCCAAAGCCGCATGTTCTTGCTGAAATGATGAATTTGATCAAGTTCATCAGGTTTAGTTCCTAGTTGCTTCAGGTAATCGCCTGCTTTGTCACCATCTCCACAAAACCAGCCTT
This sequence comes from Trichocoleus desertorum NBK24, assembly GCF_030409055.1. Classification (GTDB taxonomy): domain Bacteria; phylum Cyanobacteriota; class Cyanobacteriia; order FACHB-46; family FACHB-46; genus Trichocoleus; species Trichocoleus desertorum_B. The sequence goes on from NZ_CP116619.1 coordinate 107,777, forward strand.
TCCAAGGTTTGTCACCGGGTTGTACAGATCGATTGGGGCCATCTTCTTCTCCTTGACTGATGCTTTTGAAGCTGTCTGGAAATTTAATGTTTAGAGGTTGGGCAATCGCTTTTAAGGTCACTAAACGCTTGATCAGTTCCGGGATACTGACTTGTTCTCGCTGGGTAAGAATGGCCTCACCCAGTGTTTGGCCCAAAAGCCTTTGGTACAGTTCTTCCCGGTCTTGAGCTGATTCAATATGCGTCTCTTCCTGATCAAGGCGGGCTTCTCCGATTTGCTGGACTAGAACTTGTTGGTAGAATGCCGTGGCTTGATTATCAGGAATATTTTTTTGAGCTTTAATGTCTTTAAGTAGTGCTTCTCCGATCGCTTGACTCAATCGTTGGTAAAACTCTTGAATTTCTTGATCCTCTTGACGCTGGGATCGCTGTTTGGGAGTTACTTTGCGACTCATTCCCGGAAAAGCAACAGCATCAGCGCCAGAGAGAGTTGAGCTTTCACCTGTCCAATTGATTCCAGTCCAATCACGCGATCGCTTCACCTCATTAAGGTTTTCTCTGGCTTCTGTAATACTCCGGCCAGTTGCCCAAAAGAACTCCCAGGCATGGTTCGTCCATAGAGACCAGTCACGCTTCCAACAGTAATGGAAATACGGTTCTGGTAACTGTTCTTCGATCCAGATGCGGCAGTGTTGGGTTAGCTTTAACCAGGCATGATTCAAAATCTCCTTAGCTTCTTGCTCAGGAAAAAGACCTGCAATTAGGATTTGGTTAGGAGTGCCTTGAGTGACATTGATTAAGGCAGGAGAAATCAGTTGGTAGTTTACGTTAGCGGGATCATCAGCGACAGCGCAAAGGGCTTGAGCTAAATAGGACAGGATAAATGAACTTCCAAATAAATCTCGGAGCTTGCGCGATTTTTCGATGAAGCCCTGTACTGGGGCGAAGGTGATAGCCGTGTAAACCGTGTTGGTAGTATCTGTCATCTACTCATGAAAGGTAGGGGATACAGTTAGCTAATACTCTAACCAATTCTGGAAGAGGGGTTTTCCAGATAGCAGTTCAATAGAAGTGATCGTACGGATTGGGGTCGATTTTCGAAACTGCTACTTCAGTATTCCCGCTCAAGCGGGGCAATATCGTTTCTTTGTAGTTTTTTCTAGTCTAGGTGTTGCCATCGAGACTAGGGATGGCGGTTCCTCTAGAAATGGCCGTATTCCCCACCTATGCCGATTGCTCACTCTCTAGAAATTGAATTAAAGAATAATGAAACGTCGCTTTGCTGGTCAGTCGCTCGCTCAACGAGTTCAGAATTTAGCTTTAATGAAACGATTCGTGAGTAAAACTCAGGCGATCGCTCAACGGGTTTCGAACTGGCCTTCGCGACAGCGACTGACTCGAAAAATTGTCGCGGTCGCGTCGCCTATGAAGCAATGGTTGACTCAGAAGAGAACGTTGAATCAAGTGGGACGATGGATCACAGCTCCAATTCGAGGAGGGCTATCACGTCTACAATTTGGGCGGATCTTTCGCTTACTGGGACTACCCTTCTGGACATTTATTGGAATTGGGATTGCAGGCTGGTGGTTTGATAATGCAGCGATATTAATTCAACAAGTGGCCCGTTACTGGTTCAAGATTGGAGACAAGCCACCAACCGTAGAGGATTACTTGCCAGCACTGATTATGTTCTTGATTCCATTTGCAGTGGTGTTTGTAATTAGTGCATGGCAAGGTTTACGTCGTCCTTTAGCAAAAGCAGGAATTATTCAGGATGAGCTACAGCAGCCTGACGGTAAGAAGGGTTTGATCATTCTGGTTAGCAACCCTGCAAGTGCTCTGTTTGCGATCGAGTACCACTTGCAGCAGAGCAAACTGGAGAAGGTTTGGCTTATTCCTTCTAATGATCTGGAGTCTGAGAGGTTTGGGCCTAATAGCCGGGAAAATGCCAAGAGCATTCAACAACAATGTGAGCAGCTCGCCCAGCAATACAACCAAGATTTTAAGGTCGAGATTCATTTAACTGGGGTATCCCCTGCGGATGCACAGGATACGTTTGACTGCGTCAATCAAATTTTTCGTCGTAGTAGGTATGACACGACTGACATGATTGCAGACTTTACGGGCGGCACTAAGCCAATGTCTGTAGGGATGATTATGGCCTGTCTACCTAGGCATCGAGAATTAGAATATGTGTCGTTTAACCCTGGCACTAAACAAACTTTTGGGCCATTTCTGATTGACTACCAGCACAGCGCCTTTGCTTTGGTGGGTTAGGAGATGGCTGATCTAGTTCAGCAATTTCTCGCTGCTACTAACTTTGAGCTGGCGTGGGATCAGGTTGCGACGAATCAGGGCTGTGCGGGAGTAGATGGAGAGACGATCGCGCAGTTCGGGGTGCATAAGGATGCTGCGATCGCGACCTTAATTGCATTGTTAGTCAGTGGCAAATATCGGCCTTTGCCGTTGCGGCAGTTGTTTATTCCCAAGGCTGAGGGAGAATGGCGCGAGTTAGGGGTGCCGACGGTGCGCGATCGCTTGGTGCAGCAGGCGTTACTTCAGGTGTTGCATCCGCTGATGGAGCGCGAGTTTGAGGAGTGTAGTTTTGCGTATCGACCTGGGCGATCGCATTTGATGGCGGTGCAGCAAGTGGCTCAGTGGCGCGATCGCGGGTATGAGTGGGTGCTGGATGCGGATATTGTGCAGTATTTTGAGCAGGTGCAGCATCGGCGGTTATTGGCAGAAGTGGAGGAGCGCTTAGTCAAGCATGTAGCAGAGGAGGGTATTCGGTTTGTTCTGAACCTGATTAAGGCTTGGATTTCGGTTGGAGTGCTGGCTCAGGCAGGGTTGATGTTACCGCAGAAGGGCATTCCGCAGGGGGCTGTGATTTCGCCGCTGTTGGCAAATATTTATCTGGATGATTTTGATGCTGCTTTTGCCAATCGTGACCTGAGGCTGGTGCGGTTTTCGGATGATTTTGTGCTGTTGGCACGACGGCGATCGCGATTGGTGGCGGCAAAAGCAGAGGTAGAGCAACTGCTCAGCACTATGGGGTTGCAGTTGCATGCAGATAAAACTCGGATCACGAATTTTGAGCAAGGGTTTCGCTTTCTGGGGCATGCCTTTGCGGGAGACGTGGTGGTTCGCGTTAAGAAGCCAACTGACCGAAAGTTGGAGCCTCTGAAACGGGAAGAGTTGCGCTTGGTGCATGCAGAAGCTTCGACTCAACCGACTGTGATGCAACAAGCGTTGGTGGAAGCACTGAAAACGGCTGGGACTCCAATTCCACCACCGCTGTTTGTGGTTTTGGGGTATGCGGTGCGGCCAGTGAAGTCTGTCGAGATTGACTCGGATGAAGTTGCTTGGAAGGGTGATATGTCTACGCTTTATTTGGTGCAGCAGGGAACGACGCTTCGTAAGGAGCAGGGACGTTTTTTGATTCAGCCGCCTAAGGAAGCGGGAGCATGTCAGTTTTGCAAACCGATTAGACCATTGAGGTAAGCGCAACGATGAGCTAGCACTTGCGGAACATTCTCACGCTTCCACTGCGCACCTGATATTTGAACGCGACGGTCAATCTGCTTGATAGTCGATTCAACCGCACCCGAACCCACCGAACACAGCCCTTCCGCTTGGAAGTAGTCGTAATTCACAATGCGGTGGCGATGTTTGCGGAGATACTCACAGAAGTTCTGCGCTTGTCTTTTCTGAACGTCTTCAAACAAGAGCATGGTTGCATCCACTTGCCCCCGCCACAGTAGCGCTTCAGCTTGATGGAGACGCTTGAGCGAACCGCCGACCTTGTAGAGATTCTCTTTGAGATGATACCAATCGAGGATCTCCCGACGACACTCTGCGGTGGCGATTTGAGCAATCAGATTCCAAACTCCATCATGGCCATCGCCTAAACAGGTCAAGGGATGCTCTAAAGCTTGAGCATTAACCCAGCCAATCAGTTGAGCATTGTTTTGAAAGTTGGCAACCCTACCTTGTTCAGTGGCAATGGCTTTGTAGTCTCGCCATTGACAGGCCTCCCCCAACGGCGTTCGCACCCGCACCTTGCCCCCATCCACACCGAGTTCTGCAATGGGCTGCTGGGCCGTTGGCAACTCAAAGCTCTGATGATGCACCAAGCGTTGTTGAGTTTTAGCTGGAATGCGAATCCCGGTGAGATAAGCTACATCACGCTCTGCCTGCTCATAGGAGACATTGGCACTTAAGCGCAGACAGCATTTCTCTAAATGGGGACTCAACTGTCGGGAGGGAGCAACTGCCAGTTTCTCTGCTTGGCCCGTGGTGAGTTCTAGCTCTCCCAGTGTACTTTTTAGCCTTCGCACTCTTCCTGCTTGCGTACCGCTAACCGCTCGGATAAAAAACACCCTAATTCGGGACTGACATGGGCTTGAATCTGCTCTCGCAGTGTCAACTCAATGCCTTCGAGTGTTTTCATCGCTTCCGGGTCACTTTCGGCGTACAGAATTTGAGCAATCGCTTCGAGATGAACTTTGAGGGCTTGGGCTTGAACTGGAGTCATGTCAGGGGTTGCAGCAATGAGTTGCCTCTATCCTGACTGATTTCACCGAACCTTGCAAAGGTGACATGCTCCCAAGGAAGCTGAGATTGAGGTGCCGATCCGAGAGGTGGAGCGAATTTTGGTGTTTGGTACGATTCAGCTGACGGCGGCTGTGATTTCCACTTGTTTGGAGCTGCAAATTTCGGTGGTGTTTTTGAGCCAGCTTGGGGAGTATAAGGGGCACTTGTGGAGTGCTGAATTTGAGGATTTAGATGCGGAAATGGCACAGTTTCAACGTTGGAAGGATGAACCATTCCAACTTGAGACAGCGAAAGCCATTGTTTGGGGCAAGTTGATGAACTCAAAGCAATTGTTGCTGCGGCTGAATCGAAAGCGTGATTTACCAGAGGTGGCAGAGTCTATTGTCGGGATTTCCTCTGATATTGCAGCGCTTGGGACTGTAGAGAGTTTAGATGTACTTCGAGGTTATGAAGGCATTACTGCGGCTCGTTATTTTCCCGCGTTTGGGCAATTGATCACGAGTCCTGCCTTCCAGTTCCGAGAACGTACTCGTCGTCCACCCAAAGACCCAACTAACTCTTTGCTGAGTTTTGGTTATACGCTGCTGTTTAACAACGTTTTGAGCCTGATTTTGGCAGAGGGGTTGAATCCTTATCTAGGCAATTTACACTATTCGGAGCACAAAAGGCCACATTTGGCATTGGATTTGATGGAGGAGTTTCGCTCTCCAGTTGTCGATAGTTTAGTGATGACACTGATTAACAAGCAAACAATTAAGCCAACGGATTTTAGCTGGCCTACTGACACGGGTGGGGTCTACTTGACTGAACCTGCTAGGAGAGTCTTTCTTAAGTATTTTGAGGAGCGTATGACTGCTAATGTAACGCATCCAGATGTGCAGGGTCAGGTATCTTATCGGCGCGCTATTCAATTGCAAGTACAGCGCTATAAGCGGTGTTTATTGAGTTCAACAGCGCCTTATGAAGCCTTTTTGAGGGCGGTGTAGTGTTAGTTTTGGTTGTTTATGATATTCCAGACGATCGTAGGCGGCTAAAGCTGGCAACTTTTTTGGAAGGCTATGGACGGCGGGTGCAGAAAAGTGTGTTTGAGTGCTTTCTAAACCAAGATGAGATGCGGCAGCTTTATCAGAAAGTAAAACGGCGAGTGAAGCCAGTAGAAGATAATGTACGTTTTTACTGGATTACGGCTCATTGTGTGGAACAAACGTTAACAATTGGGAGTGAGCCGCCTCAACCTCCACCCAAAATGTATATTATCTAGAGGACTGCTAGCCAGCTTGCTCGGTGATCGACGCACCCTCTACTAGGTCTCAAACCCTGATTTTTTCGTTGACGTATGTCGATTGCTCTTGGAGCAAGGGTTTTACCAGGTCAGCTCGCCTGATTCAGTCTCAGAAAAGGGGCTTCATTGGGTAGTTAGAGGGGGATGCGTAGATTCGCAGCCTAAAAACTGCTACTAGCAAGTGATGCTGGCTGAACTCTTTACCGATTAACCAAAATCGGATTAGTTGGAAACTGTTTTCCGTTAACCAACGTTCCTTGTTGCAATCCCTCCTGACTTTACCGATTAACCAAAATCGGATTAGTTGGAAACGTCTTGGGGCGGTTGAATTGACCACCAAAGGTATTGGAATCTCTTTACCGATTAACCAAAATCGGATTAGTTGGAAACGTCTATTTCCACAGTTCGGACTTTTGCAGAAGCTTTAGACTTTACCGATTAACCAAAATCGGATTAGTTGGAAACATTCCTTTCGCTTTTAGCGATGTAGGTAGTTGTTCAGTTGATAGCCTTTACCGATTAACCAAAATCGGATTAGTTGGAAACATTCGAAACTTCTGCTTTTTGTTGAAGTGATTGAGCAGAGCTTTACCGATTAACCAAAATCGGATTAGTTGGAAACGCTGATGAGCTAGAGCTTGTACCATTTGTACCATAACCTCTCTTTACCGATTAACCAAAATCGGATTAGTTGGAAACTTGTATCCTGCAAGAACAGACTGTGCTGTTAGCGCTAAAACCTTTACCGATTAACCAAAATCGGATTAGTTGGAAACATCCAGTAGTCTCTCTATCCTTCTGCATTCATCACAAACCGGGTCTTTACCGATTAACCAAAATCGGATTAGTTGGAAACCTGCGGAGAGGGAAGGGTTTTGCGAATCTTCTGAAGATCAGCTTTACCGATTAACCAAAATCGGATTAGTTGGAAACCAGCCTAACAAACTCAGTTTTTTTTGCATCTGACGGAAGAGCTTTACCGATTAACCAAAATCGGATTAGTTGGAAACTTCCGTCAGTTAAAGTTAACTTTGCCCCTTGCTTGTTAGTCTTTACCGATTAACCAAAATCGGATTAGTTGGAAACTGTATTCTGTTGAAGTTCTGTAAATGTTCCTTTCCATTCCTGGCGGCTTTACCGATTAACCAAAATCGGATTAGTTGGAAACCTTTGTTGGTATTAAACTTACACTAACAGATGTGTATCTTGCTTTACCGATTAACCAAAATCGGATTAGTTGGAAACTTGGAAAGTTAACTATATTTTCCCCCTCCTTTAGGGAAAAATCCTTTACCGATTAACCAAAATCGGATTAGTTGGAAACAAAAGGATATCGTCAGGATTCAGTATAGTAGTCTCCTGCAATTCTTTACCGATTAACCAAAATCGGATTAGTTGGAAACTTTATTACTCTCGTACACAACTACTACATCAGCAATATACTCCTTTACCGATTAACCAAAATCGGATTAGTTGGAAACATAGCAATTCGTGGAGGATATTTGCTGGGAGCATTATTTAGTCTTTACCGATTAACCAAAATCGGATTAGTTGGAAACTTATTGTTGCTTATCAAATCCGTTAATGTCTGTCCGAACAGCTTTACCGATTAACCAAAATCGGATTAGTTGGAAACTTATCAGGATTGTAATACCCAAATGTTTGAATCTGAGTCTTTACCGATTAACCAAAATCGGATTAGTTGGAAACCAGCACAATTCACTTTTACATTGCCTATGAATAAATACAGGCTTTACCGATTAACCAAAATCGGATTAGTTGGAAACTTAAATCTATAGAAGTACCATTTCGTATCTCTTCCGTTGGGATAAGGAGAGTCTTTACCGATTAACCAAAATCGGATTAGTTGGAAACATCAAGTACGTTGATCCAATACATAGTTCAATGGACTTTACCGATTAACCAAAATCGGATTAGTTGGAAACCTTCCATTTCATCGTAAAGGACAGTAAGGCTTTCTTCTGCTGCTCTTTACCGATTAACCAAAATCGGATTAGTTGGAAACTGTTGTTTTGATTTTCTTCAGCCGCTGCCTTTTTATCAAGATGCTTTACCGATTAACCAAAATCGGATTAGTTGGAAACTCTATATCAAAGTACTCTACAGTACGGTAGTAAGCTAACTTTCTTTACCGATTAACCAAAATCGGATTAGTTGGAAACTTGATTCTGGCAGCTAAACCAGCCCAGTCATCCGCTTCGTAACCTGCCTTTACCGATTAACCAAAATCGGATTAGTTGGAAACAAGCCTGTGCTTGTTCTCGACTCATCTTTTCTACGCTGCATTCGAATCTTTACCGATTAACCAAAATCGGATTAGTTGGAAACTTGAGCATTATTCATGCAGAAAGAAACCCTAAGCACCTCCTTTACCGATTAACCAAAATCGGATTAGTTGGAAACTCATCAGGAAGCATGCCATCAGCAAGAGCGAAACCGAAATAAGTCTTTACCGATTAACCAAAATCGGATTAGTTGGAAACATTGAATCAAAGATTGATCATACCCATCCAAATAAGTAGAAGACTTTACCGATTAACCAAAATCGGATTAGTTGGAAACGAGTCACTATCAGAAGGAATGTCAGTGTTAGCTTCTATAAACCTTTACCGATTAACCAAAATCGGATTAGTTGGAAACGCACAATCACCAAAACCAAGGTATCTCGAGTTCTGAATACTTTACCGATTAACCAAAATCGGATTAGTTGGAAACCCCCGATACAGACTGGGTTTTACCTGTGGTGTATCCAAGGTCTTTACCGATTAACCAAAATCGGATTAGTTGGAAACTAACACAGGAGCCGTGTCCTGTAAAACTAAAATAGCTATAGAACCTTTACCGATTAACCAAAATCGGATTAGTTGGAAACAATCTCAGTGACTAAGCTTGCTTCAGGCTTGTAGTTCCACTTTACCAATTAACCAAAATCGGATTAGTTGGAAACCTAAACTCACTAGGACTAACATAAATCTTAAGAGTAGTAGCCTTTACCGATTAACCAAAATCGGATTAGTTGGAAACGGTTACGGCATTCCCGCCTACAACGTTAACAACATGGACTTTACCGATTAACCAAAATCGGATTAGTTGGAAACGTTGAGGTAGATGACCTGATGGTTGCTGTTGCATCTGCGCCCAACCTTTACCGATTAACCAAAATCGGATTAGTTGGAAAAAATCCCAGTGCCAGGTGTTGGATTAAACGGCTTGTTGATTTGGTTGACTTTACCGATTAACCAAAATCGGATTAGTTGGAAACGCATTTCTAAATCTCTTTTAATTACTCGAATCCAAGCTTCTTTACCGATTAACCAAAATCGGATTAGTTGGAAACCATAGGAATCAGTGGTTCTGATGCTACGATCGCAAGAGTTGAAACTTTACCGATTAACCAAAATCGGATTAGTTGGAAACACATCAATCCATCGGCCTTTACCATTGACCTTTGCATTCTCGAAGCTTTACCGATTAACCAAAATCGGATTAGTTGGAAACTCGGCTAATTTAATCTGCTCCGGTGTTGAAGAATTAACAACACCTTTACCGATCAACCAAAATCGGATTAGTTGGAAACTTTATAGAGCCACTGATTAGCTCAAGTAAATCAGGAGTTAGCTTTACCGATTAACCAAAATCGGATTAGTTGGAAACTGGAGTGTGGCAAAAACCAGTTCTTCTTCTAGTCGATTTCGCAGTCTTTACCGATTAACCAAAATCGGATTAGTTGGAAACGACCTTCAGTGTTTTTTTCTTTTTTCATGAAGTCTTCTGTAAAACTTTACCGATTAACCAAAATCGGATTAGTTGGAAACTTTGACCTTGAATTTTTTCGCTTGTAATGGTCTTACTACCCTTTACCGATTAACCAAAATCGGATTAGTTGGAAACGCAGGAGTTGAATTAAGTGGCGTCTGAGGTTGATCGCCAAAGCTTTACCGATTAACCAAAATCGGATTAGTTGGAAACGTTTGATGGATTTGAAACTCCTAAAGCTAGAAGAGCTAAAGTCTTTACCGATTAACCAAAATCGGATTAGTTGGAAACATTTGGCAAAGTTGCTCAATAAAAAAGAGAATTCTTTGCGACTTTACCGATTAACCAAAATCGGATTAGTTGGAAACAAGCGTAACTAAGCAGGTTATTGTCCAGACTACTTAAGACTTTACCGATTAACCAAAATCGGATTAGTTGGAAACTTTAGACTCAAACTTTTCCAGGAATTCGCTAACTAGCTCCTTTACCGATTAACCAAAATCGGATTAGTTGGAAACGAGATTCATTTTCAGTTGGCTGAGGCTGATCTGCTGTTCTTTACCGATTAACCAAAATCGGATTAGTTGGAAACGTAACTCTTCCAAACTTTTCAGTTGTTCAACACTGACAGCTTTACCGATTAACCAAAATCGGATTAGTTGGAAACATTTCATCACGAGTAAATTCGTGATTAGTAGTACGAAGCTTTACCGATTAACCAAAATCGGATTAGTTGGAAACCTGAAAGGTGAGTAACTCCGCCTTGCTCTGTAATTGAGATCGCATTGGTCTTTACCGATTAACCAAAATCGGATTAGTTGGAAACCTCTCTAACTCGGTTGTTAGGGAGTGATGTCTTAAGCGTTAAGAGCTTTACCGATTAACCAAAATCGGATTAGTTGGAAACTTCCAGACTCGTCACTTATTGCTATAGCAACAGGCCTTTACCGATTAACCAAAATCGGATTAGTTGGAAACAGTTGCAGAATCAATAATGGATTTAGCAAGATTATACTCAGATTCTTTACCGATTAACCAAAATCGGATTAGTTGGAAACCTTACTAGTGCCTGACGGCGAGTCGAAATAATGAATATATGGGCTTTACCGATTAACCAAAATCGGATTAGTTGGAAACGATTTTGTTGACGTTGTAAAAATGAGAAAATTCCAAGCTCCTTTACCGATTAACCAAAATCGGATTAGTTAGAAACTCTAGATCCCTTTCAGTTTCAGAAATCAAGTTTGTTACAACATCCTTTACCGATTAACCAAAATCGGATTAGTTGGAAACAGAAATGGTGGATAGAAGCAAAACAGCAGAAGTAATCGAACGCTTTACCGATTAACCAAAATCGGATTAGTTGGAAACCCTGAGTTACACAAGGTCTGACCCTGTATACTGTCCAAGTCTTTACCGATTAACCAAAATCGGATTAGTTGGAAACTTTAAGATACTCACTGATCCAGCGCTCTTCATCCTCTGCAACTTTACCGATTAACCAAAATCGGATTAGTTGGAAACGCCATTCCCATAGCAGCAGTTAGTCCAGCGATGTCATCCATCTTTGGCTTGGTTAATGAATTGAAAGCGAGGTAGTAGAAAATCAACAAAAATGGAGAGATGCCATGAGTTACATCTCTCCATTTTTTAATGAGGAATTACCAAAGTAAAGCGATCGCTAAACCGCCGCTGACTTCAAGCGATCGCGGCATTTCTTACCACCAAACACCAATCCCATCACCGTCAACCCCAACCATCCCGTCGGTTCTGGCACTGATTCTGGCTCCGATACAGGCTTCGTTTCACCCCTCACCGCCATCACATCATTGGCACATTCCGGTGACAAGTAAGCCACAAACCCTCCCACAGGCAGGCGCTTGCGATCCACACTGAAACCAAATAGATGGGACGCTTGCGCCCCAAAACCACCAAAGTTTATATCTGCCAACTCAGCCGCACTCAGTAAATTAGCCTCTCCCTCCCAGGTGCCACTCGCAATCACATTGGGCAGTCGCTCTCCTTGATTGAAATAGGGGTCATATGCCGCCAAATCTCCATTCGAGGGCGTTCTGCCATGCTTCGCCACATAGTCGTTGTAGGCTCCTAAACTATTGAGCAACAGGCCATTTTCCGCCGCCACACTCTTGAGCGAGACATGACTAACTAACCCCAATGTGTTTACGCCGGAGGCATTGTTACCTGCAAAGCGAACACCCCACAAATTGCCATTCGCACTACTGAGGTTTTGGCCAGAGAAATTCAAGATAAAATCCGCCCAACCTGTATGCCCATCCGCCGCTAAAGGATTTGCGATTCCCTCCAACGGCAAATTGCTGCTAACTGCTACCCATAGCCGATCGGCTACCTGCTTCGTTGCGATTCCATATCCCTCATAGCTCGTTCCCCCGATCGCATTCCCCTGAATACTGTCATCAAAAGAATCGATCGCATAGTCCCAACCCCCATTGCCCAAAACCGCTGCTGCCGCAGGCTGAGCCAGCATCGTGAGTAAGCAGATCGCCGGAGCGATCGCGATCACAGTTGTGCACCGAAGTAAATTCATCATGAACAGCCTCTTGAATTACAAACGTGAGTTGTCCCAAGCTGCTCAAATCCTAATCCCCAGTGGAAATATCCTCTTCCAGTGCGGGGCTGGTTGCTGCAACTCCAGCTTGCTCTACCAACGCTCGTACCGCCTGCTCCAACTCCGCCACCATCCAACTGTTACTGATCCGCTGAAACATCTGAAGCTGCATCTTAGCCAACCAGAGCACCCCTTCTTTGCCACCCTGGAACTCCCTCCAAATCCTGTTTCCCTCCAACCGAAAATTCACCAGCAGCGATCGCGCATTGTGTAACTTGTCCGCTAACTTAACCCGCTGCACTCTTGGGTCAGCCTGCCGCACCTGCTCCAGATATTGCAACTTATGTTCTTGCCAGGTCTGGCCTAGTTGTACATCTGGTTCTGTACACCCATCCACAATGTCTACTACCACTGCCCCAAACTGTCGCAAAATGTCTGCGCGTGTCGTGGCTCCACCTTGGTCTTCCACCGCATCATGGAGCAACGCCGCGATCGCTTCGTCCTCACTGCCCCCATCCTCTAATACCAAAGCAGCCACACTCAGGAGATGGGCTATATAAGGCGTACCTGTAACCTTGCGCCGCTGCTGAGCATGAAGCTGTACGGCATACACCAAGGCAGCCTCAAAGCGAGAAGTCAGGGTCGTCCGATCAAAGCTAGTCATGATACAGATGCCACTCCCGTTCTACTTCCTGGGTCATCCGTTGTCTTAAATCCCAGGGTAAGAAAACCTCAACTCGCGGTCGCCAAGCTCGCAGCCGTTGCCTCACATTCGGGTCATCTTGGCGGTATTGCGCCTGATAGTAAGCATCTTTTGGATCGCGCGATCGCCAAAGTTTCAGCAAGGCTTTTTGCGGCTGCCCCTTCAGCGTTTGCCGAATTAACACCCCGACTTCTGAATAATCCACAGACTCAAAGGTCAGATGTCGCAATGTCCCTTGGATATAGCGTTGATCCCACTCGCGGTCAAAGCGCACCAAAAGCAGTTGTGCCTCTTGGTAATAGTCAAACCCCCAAGCATCAGACATTCTTTCCTGAATGTCGTCAGACTTAGGGAGAGTCCGTTGCTTGTACTGCTGGTAGAGTTTCGTTGGGACTTGCATATCTCCCCATTCGAGAGGCGCGATCGCTAGAATTCGATCTAGACGGTAATTGCGCCAATCAATATGTCCTCGCTTGCCATCAGGAACTTGCCCAAAGGCACAGAGATAAGGCCCGCGTTGATAGTAGTAGACACAAACTGGATATACTACTACAGAAACCACTTCTGTGTGTCCTGCCCCTTGATAAGTCAACAAGACAGGCTGAACCGGAAGCTGCTGCCAGTGCACCCGCAATTGCTCTTGCCAGTGATCCACTTGATCTAACTTGTCTGGCGGAATCACATACTCCACATGCACGAAAAAACGCCGTTCTCCCTGAACTAAGGCAAAGTTATCCGCGATCGCAGCCAAATCGGGTTGAGTGAGGAACTCTAGATCATAGGCTTTTAAGTAAGACTCATGCTCCTTCGCGATCGCAGGGGCAGGGCGTACAGGCCATTCCTTCACTAGGTAGTAGTTCTGCCCACGTCGCTTTAGCCAATGGATTTTTACCAGCACTTGCAGATCTGCAAAGAGGGTTCGCCGAGTCACGGCAAACAAGCGAGTGCGATGTAAAAACTGCTCTAACCGAGGGGGCAATGCTTCATGCTGTTGCAGGGCTTGCTTAAACTGGCGCGATCGCTGCTCTAACAATTGGCGATTATCAGGATGACTCAGCCAAGCTTCCCAATCGGGTTGGGTGAGGGTGAGGCGATCGCCAAACAACCAAGCATCAGTGGTTTTGGCACAAGGACAGAGGCGATCGTGCAACTCTGGCTTCTCATCTCCCTTAGGATGCTCAGTTCTAAAGAAAGCATCACGCCAGTCTGGGTAAGTGAAAGGATTGGGTAAACTGAGGCGGATGTGATCGGGGCCATATAGTAGATGCAGCCAAACCCACAGACGTACAGCCTGAGCCAAGTTTTGTTTCAGCGAGCCGCGTGCTAACCATTGCAAGAGTGGCAGGCTAGGCGGATCACGCCAAATCAAATCAGGCATTGTAAAGTCTCCTGGGCTGAATCTCGCAAGGTGAGTGGTTTCTCTAGTATGCCCCTCTCTGGAAACGTCCTTTTCCAAAGCCTCATAAAGTGTTCTTTAGCTTAGTGCTTCCTCTATGAAACCTCTAGAACTGCAACTGATTCCGCAGCAGACCCAAACTAGTTTGGCTTACCAGCTTCTGCACATCAACATCACGACTCCAGATGGCTTGGTGGAACCACAAGACCTACAGGGGGTAAGCCTGCCAGATGGTTTCGTGGGCAGTCAAGGTGTTGTGATTGAAGGCAGAGCGCCTATTTGGGTCTATGGCTTTTTAGTTCATGCTTGTCATGCAGCGGCTTGGGTGGCCTGTTTTGACCCGCGCTTGGGTGCGGCTACTTCGCGATCGGGGGGTGCGGTTGTGGTGGAAACGCATTCACGAGTTGTCGAAGTTGGGCAAGTACTCCCAATTGATTTACCCGAATCTATCTTTCGCAAATAGCTGTCTATCGAGTCGAATTCAAAACTGGCAATGAATGCTTCCCCAATGATTCACCTCAAAACTCTTGCGGCAAACTATCAAATCCTGGAGATTACCACCATTCCTCCTAACCAGCAGATTGAACCGGAGGCGATCGCCCAGATTGAGCTACCCCCTGATTTAGACCTGACGCGAGAGGTGGTTTTATTTGGACAGATGCCAACTTGGCTCTATGGTATTTTAGTTAAGCATTGCCGTACAGCGCCTTGGATGGCTTGCTTCTCTGCACCAGAGGGAGGAGCGATCGTGGTTCATAGCCGAGTACCAGAACGAGCGATCGGGGATTTGATTTCAATCACGTTGCAGCGCCCGACTCGCCCTGCGATTTTGATTGGGGGTCCGCCAGAAAGTGGCAAGAGTATCTTTTCTAATGCTCTACGTTTAGGTTTGAATCGGCAGTGTCCTGAGCAGCAAATATTTTTGCAGCGGGCGAACTGGGATGGAGAAGGTAATTGGAGCCACGAATCCCGCGATCGCGATTTTGCCAAACGGTTGATCACAGAGCATGAGCGTCGGATTCATGAGCACGAAAATGCGGCTGAACTCATCCCAGAGTATTTTCGGTATCACACGCGGGCGACCGCGAACCTACGGCAGTTGGTTAATTTGGTATTGGTTGATGTCGGTGGCAAGGTGCAACCGGAGAAAATTCCTTTAGTGAAGCAATGCACTCACTACATCATCATTAGTAAACACTGTGAACTCATGCAGGAATGGCATGACTTGTGCCAACCTCATCTTCAACCGCTAGCCGTAATCCATAGTGTGTTGGAACCACAAGGCTTTCGGATACTAGCAACTGAGCCATGTTTAGAAATCATTGCGGGACCCTGGACCTCAGAACAGACGCTACAGGTGCCAGATGTTTTATTACAAGCAGTACAAACTCACTGTTTAGCCAATAGACCTGCTTTGAAAATAGAAGACTATGCGGGCGGTTGAGTCACAGGAGGCGGAATGAGCTGAACCTGATAGCCTAGCCGTTCCACCTGTTGTTGCAGTCTCTTCAAACGTTGTTCTTGAGAGCGTTCCCCTGTGTCGCTAGCCCGGTAATCCCGATAGGGCTGATGCTGTTTCAACATGTGATAGACCGCAATCAACAATCGATGAGCTACAGCAACAATTGCTCGTTTGTGTCCTCGTCTGGGGGCTAAACGACGATAAACGCTGGCAAAGTAGGAGGTTCTACAGCGTACCGCTGCATTCGCCATCTGCACCAGCATCCCCCGCAGCCAACGATTACTCGGTGGCGTCTTACCCGAATACTGTTTGCCCGCACTCTCGTGATTGCCTGGACAAATGCCTGCCCACTTACACAAGTGAGCTGCACTGGGAAAGCGTCCCATATCTACCCCGACTTCTGCCAATAGCAGTTCGGCACTGCGACGAGCCACTCCAGGAATGGTATCGAGAAGCGTCATCGCCTGCTGCCAAGATAACAATCGCTCCACCCCCTCAGGGCAAGAGGAATCAGAAGGTGTTGGAGGCTCACACTCCGGTGGAGGAGATTGAGACTGAATCAACTGCTCAATGCGCTCATCGAACTGTTGCAGATGAGCTTCGAGAAACTCCAGTTGTTCGAGATGAGTTTGGATCAAAAAGCGATGATGTTCTCGCACTCGACCTGTGAGTGCTTCGCTTAAGGCAGCTTGTTTGCGTCGCAATCGTCCTTTCGCATGCTCTGCTAGAGCTTCTGGGTTCTCGGTTCCCTTGACTAGCGCTTTGAGCATCGCTCTGGCAGACACACCACTAATATCAGTGACAACGGAGGCCAGTTTGAGGTTGGCCCATTCCAACACCTTCTGTAAGCGGTTGATGATACAGGCCTTGTCACGGATGAGGGTCGTGCGCTGGCGGGTTAAATCCCGTAAGTCACGCTGGGGGAGCGGTGGAATGAAACTCCCTCGCACTAATCCATAACTTAGTAGCTCAGCCAACCATTCTGCATCTTTGACATCGGTTTTACGTCCCGGAACTTGTTTGAAGTGGTGGGAGTTCACCACCCTCACCTCAAAGCTGCTTTCGAGCAAGTTGTAAACGGGTTTCCAATACTCCCCTGTGCTCTCCATTGCCACATGGGTGATGTGTTCACTCGATAACCAGTCACACAAGCTCAGCAGTTCACGGGTGGTCGTACCGTAGGTTCTCGTTTCCCGCTTCGCTTTGCCATTTTCACTCGAGGTTAGGCAGCAGACCACAACCGTCTTTTTGTGGACATCAATTCCAGCGCAGCACTCATGAGTCACTTGCATCGGCTGATCCTCCAATGGAGTTGAACTGGTTCGCCCGCCATGAAGGTAATCGATCCTGCTTTGCGTGCTACCTCAGATGCTATGAGATGCACAAGTGGTTGTGCCGTTAGCGGGCGCGGTCAGTCTCTTGCTCAGGCTTGGGGCACTAGTTCCATTCCGACCTCTGAACCAGTTTGTCAGTGTGACTTTACCACTTTCATTCGCGGTTGTGAGCAGTGGCTCATGATGTCTCTTGCAGATTAGAACTAATCACTGAGCTTGAGACTGCTCATAGTTGTACAAAGCAGCAATCAAATTGCATCGCAGCCCAAAGCGACGACGGCGATTGCGATAGCGCTCAGCTAAAATTCTAAAAATCTTCAAGCAGCGATTGACCTGCTCAATCACGACCCGATCGCGAGCTAAGGTGCGATTGTAAGCTTTGTCCTCACGGCTCAGCTGTCCGCCTCTCGGTTTCTTTTTGGGTAAGCAACTGTTGGGATGAAGTGTTTGCATCCCTTGGTAGCCCTTATCCTGCAAACTTTGTGTTTGGGGATGAAAATGAACCCCTGAGGCTTGAAACAACTTGAAATCGTGACGACGTCCCTTGCCAAAAAAGGTGCAGATGATGCGGCCTGTTGCTTGCTCAACGACCAGTTGGCATTTGAGGGTGTGTCTCTTCTTTTTGCCTGAGTAAAACCACCGCTGACGGCGCTTTGGTCGCTCAATGGGAGTTTCAGTGACATCGAGCACGACCACCTGCGGTTTGGCGAAACCCTGTAGCAGTTGTTTCTTACCAGGCAAGCGGAATCGGCCAGAGCGCATCAAGGCATCCTCAACCCAGTGCACGATGCGGCAGACACTCGCTTCGCTCACGCCCCAACTGCTGCCAATGTGGAAGTAGGTGCGAGACTCTCGCCAATACTCCAATGCCACCAGCACCCGATCCTCAATCCCTAGCTTGGGCTTAGCACCCGGTTTAGGAACAGGTCGCCACAAGGGGTGGAGGGTATTCACCATTTGGCGAAAGGTATTTCGTTGAACCCCAAAGCGACGCTTAAAGTGCTTAGGGGACAGAGTTTGCGCTATCGTGTAGTTCATCATCAGGACGCTTTTCAATGGTAATGTCCTGATTTTTCTCATTTTCAAAGCTTTAGCAACCCTCTCAAGAAGCTAATCTGCAAGAGGTCCAATCATTTATAGCATTACTCTAAGTACAGGACAAAAGCTTGCAAATGTTTACAAGGAAAGGGTTTCATGAGAACTACCACATTCAGAGCATGAAACCCTTATGCATCAGGTTACTCTACTTCGAGATGCCCTGCGTCCTCACCTCGCTTGGCATGGGGCCAGACTGAGTTTTCTGGCCGCTTTTCTGATCGCTCTGCTGCGAGCTCAGGGGGTAACAGAAAGCTTGAAGCAGATGTGTAGCAGGGGATAGAGCCGCTAAACACAAAAAAAGATAGGCTTGCTACTTGACCACAAGCCTACCCCTAAAAATGCTGCCTCTATTCTACCAAGCTCACCTCCAACAGTGCCTCAGTCCTCGCCATTACTTACTTGTGAATCTGCTGGTGTTGCTATTGCAATGGCATAAACAAGTGCGCCTCGAAAGACTTGCGACCACCTTGCCTCTACCGATTCAATTCGAGGGTCGTCGCCGCTGTTTGCAACGCTTGTTTTCGAGCCCTCAGTTGCACATTGATACCCTCTGGTTGCCCTTAGTCGGCTACTTGCTATCTTGCCAATTCCGAGTCGGACAAACTCTTTACTTGGTCCTCGACCGCACGCAGTGGCAAGGGGTGAATGTGCTGATGGCGAGTGTGATTTATCGAGGGCGGGCTCTGCCCTTGTACTGGCAGTTCTTGTCGCATTCTGGAAGTTCGGGCTTAGCGCAACAACAAGCGGTTTTGCGCCCACTTTCAGCGCTACTCAAGCCTTATCAAGTCGTGGTCTTAGGGGACCGGGAATTCTGCTCGGTGCATCTAGCGCAATGGTTGGGCCAAGAACAGCTCAGCTTCTGTTTACGCTTACGCTGTAACGAGTACGTTCAAGATGAAACGGGTTTGGTTGAGCAACTCCAACACCTGGGATTAAAACCCGGTCAATCGCGCTTTTTCGAGCAGGTGAGGGTGACGAAACAAGGGGGTCTGGGATTGTTTAATGTGGCTTGCTATTGGAAACGAGCATATCGAGGCCATTGCGAGAAAAGTGCTTGGTTTCTCTTAACCAATCTGCCCTCTTTAGGTGCTGCTGTGACGGCTTATCAACATCGCATGGGCATCGAAGCTTTCTTTCGTGACTACAAAAGTGGAGGGTATCAAGTCGAATCCACTCGTCTCAATCCTCAGCGCTTATCAGGTTTATTTGTTCTCTTAGCCCTTGCTTATACCAGTGCAGTCATTCAAGGCCATGAAGTTCGCACTCAAGGCTTAGCTAGCTATATTTGTCGAGCCAAAGAAGGACGAAGAATACGTCGCAGACATAGCGATTTTTGGATAGGTTTGTATGCTCAAGCTTGGTTGGAAGGGATGGACTTAGCCACCGATTGGGTAGAGTCTTGGATGCAGCTTAGTGGCAATAAGCAACCCTATCTTCAGCGAGGACTAGACGCTGCTTCCCGCCTCCAGTCCTTGTTCTAGCCTTCTTGTTACCCCCTGAGCTGCTGCGAGTTAAAACCATTAACTTTGCTGAACTCGCAACGGCGTTCAGTGGGAAGGCTCAAACGGATTCGCACTATAAGCGTCTCCAGAGATTCTTTCGCGACTATGAAATGGACTACGCGGAGATTGCCCAGGCGGTAGTGGCTCTGATGGCGATTCCAAAACCGTGGGTGCTCTCCATTGACCGAACGCAGTGGCAATTTGGGGAGCGCACCTTCAACATTCTGATGCTGGGGGTGGTGCATGAAGGAGTGGCTTTTCCTTTGGTGTGGTGCTTGCTCGACAAACGGGGCAATTCCAACACGGATGAGCGCATGAGCCTGTTCAACCAGTTTCTGGAGCGCTTTGGAGAGCGAGACATTGCTTGCCTGAGTGCCGACCGAGAGTTTGTGGGCAAAGATTAGTTGGGCTATCTGCTCAAAGACCCACTCACCCCTTTCCGCATCCGTATCCGTGAGAATCACAAGCTCAAGCAGGGTGACCAGAACCTCAAAGCCAAGGTAGTCTTTCAGGATTTACAGCCAGGACAGCACAAAGTTCTGCGCCATAAACGGCAGCTTTGGGGGCATTGGGTCTACATTGCGGCTTTGCGCCTAGAAGACGGGGCCTTGCTCATCGTTGCCACTCAGACTGCTCCCAAATCTGCCATCACCGATTATGCCAAGCGCTGGGGAATTGATACCAAGTTGCGTTCTAGAGCGTAATTCTCATATGGGGAAAGAAGGTCATTGAGCGCACTTGCTCAGGTGTATCCATCAAGTTCTTCAAGGCTTGACATAACGTAGCTTCGACTGCATCGAGAGAATGAAAGATCCGGTTGTAGAAGTGCTTTTCTCGCATCTCTTCCCAGATGTGCTCAACTGGCATCAACTCCGGACTATAAGCAGGTTGTGGTAACAATCGGATGTTCTCCGGAATGGCTAAGTGCTTGGCTCGATGCCATCCCGCTTGATCCAACTGCAAGATGATGAAGTACTGGGCAAACTCCAATGACAAGTGCGCCAGAAACAGATTCATCATGGCAGTATTGGCCCAAGGCAAGATCAAACTACACAGCTTGCCGATGGCGGGGGCGACGGCAGCAAAGGCATAAAGAAAAGATACTGTCTGACTTGCTGCTTGGGCCAAAACTCCGAAATCCGATGCGTTCCTCGATCTGCTCGCTTGGAAGAAGCCAGAGCCGTTACCCCCTCCGCCTCCCACTTCTGCACCAACCGCTGCACCGTGCGAACAGAACAGCCCAGCTTTTCGGCTGCATCACGGAGCTTTTCACCGTAGGTTGTGCGATCGCACGGCTCCATCAAGCTTTCAATCACTTCAAGTTTTCGTTGGGTGGCTTCATCAAGTTCGAGGGCGATCACATTTGCCTCGCCCTTCTCTAAAGGCTGAGCAAAGGCACTATCAGAACCTTCAGGGGAAGAAAGCATTCTGCAATATTAGAAGCAACCTCTTCTTTCATGGCTAAATTCCAGAGGAGGAAAAAGAACATATGAACTAAATTAATGGATATTCTCTTTCCTGACAACAATTTGTCTCAGACTTACAATTCGGAATTTCAAGGTTAACTAAGAGGGCGACATGATCGCCCCTATCCTTATGTAGTGGAAGGGCGATTTCTTTGCTCCAAAGTTTATGGAAAAGTCTAGCTTGTTCTCAAGAAGTCAGCTTCTGCAAACATCTAATTAAATGTAAACATAAGCTGCTGGAGAGGGATAACTAGAGGCTGTAGAAGCAAGCCGTGGCCTTGGGGAGAATCTGCATGGATCAGCAGCGAATGCAGGCTTATCTGGCGTTGATTGAGCAACTCCTGAATTGTCCTCAGGGCAAAGAAGGTGAGCTTTTAGAAGCCTATACAGACCTGCTGGATGCAGGTTTGTTAGCAGCGATGGAACAAGTAGCTGCCTCTTTAAAAAGCCAGGAAGGCGGCAACGCTGAATGGCTAAGGGGATTTGCAGCACAGTTGGCGGAGGCGATGGGTTCGAAAACGATTGCCCCAGCTGATCCCGGAGCAGCAAGCCAGTTTTTATTAGAGATGTTGCAGTTGATTGTGGATAAGCAAGGCAATCCGCAGCAGATCTACCCTGTGTGGGCACAGCAGCAATCTCGATTCAATGTAGAAATGCTGGAGGTCTTGCCTAGCGTCGCTTCTCAAATCTTGCAGGGAGATACGGAACGGTACACTTTCATTGCTAGGGTATTAGGAGAATTTGGCAATTTACTTTGTCAATTTACTTTAGGGGTACGCTGGTTTAACTTGGAGATTGCCATTGCCGCCTATGAGCAGTCGTTGCAGGTGATAACCCGCGAGGCCATGCCCTTCGAGTGGGCAACCTCGATGATGAATCTGGCAAACGCTTACTATTCCCGCATCCGAGGCGATCGGGCAGAGAACATCGAAATCGCCATCGATGCTTACCAGCAATCGTTGCAAGTGAGGACTCGCAAGACCATGCCCATTGAGTGGGCACAATCGACCATAAACTTGGCAACCGCTTACTATTCCCGCATCCGGGGCGATCGGGCAGAGAACATCGAAATCGCCATCGATGCTTATCAGCAATCGTTGCAAGTGATAACCCACGAGGCCATGCCCTTCGAGTGGGCAACCTTGATGATGAATCTGGCAACCGCTTACTCTGACCGTATTCGAGGTGATCAGGCAGAGAACATCGAAATGGCCATCGATGCCTACAAGCAATCGTTGCAAGTGATAACCCACGAGGCCATGCCCTTCGAGTGGGCAACCTTGATGATGAATCTGGCAACTGCTTACTATTCCCGCATCCGAGGCGATCGGGCAGAGAACATCGAAGCGGCCATCGGCGCCTATGAGCAGTCGTTGCAAGTAACGACCTGCGAGGCCATGCCCTTCGAGTGGGCACAATCGACGATGAATCTGGCAACTGCTTACTCTAACCGCATTCGGGGCAATCAGGAGGAGAACATCGAAGCGGCTATCGCCGCCTATAAGCGGTCATTGCAGGTGAGGACCCGCGAGGCCATGCCCTTCGAGTGGGCAACCTCGATGATGAATCTGGCAAACGCTTACTATTCCCGCATCCGAGGCGATCAGGAGGAGAATATCGAAGCGGCCATCGCCGCCTATCAGGATAGTTTGAAGATTTTCACCCCAGAGCTACTTCCAGATTACTGCCGCAAGACGGCTCGAACCTTAGGTAATCTCTACTTTGGAAAACAGCGATGGGAAGACGCTGTTTCAGTTTATCAAAAGGCCCTGCAAGCCGCCGAAACCCTCTATCAGAGTGCTAATCTGTTGGATGGCAAAGCTGCTGAACTGGCTGAAACGGCTGATCTTCCCCGCCGGACAGCTTATGCCCTGGCCCGAACAGGGCATCTCCAGCAAGCTGTCGAAATTCTAGAGCAAGGCCGTGCTCGAGGATTGAGCGAAAGTCTGAGTCGCGATCGCGCCGACCTCACCCAACTGGAACAAACCCACCTCAAGCTTTGCCAGGACTACAGGGCGATCGCCAACCAACTTTACGACCTGGAAAACCAGCAGCGCGATCGCCTGACATCCGAGGATCGCCACAACTTAACGCCTGAAAAACTGAGGGAAAGAGCGATCGTCCTGCGCCAACAACTCACAGGCGTCATTCAACGCATCCGCCAAATTCCAGGGTATGAAGAATTTCTCTCCGTTCCCACCTTTACCGACCTCAAAAAGGTTTTGCAGGACTGCCCTCTGGTGTATTTCATTTCTACCGCCGCAGGCAGTCTCGCCCTCATTGTTACCCCCAATACTATTCATGATGTTTGGTTGGATGCCATCAATGAAACCCAATTGATTGACTTGCTACAAACCTGGTTTGCAACTTACAGACCGTCTCAGAGCAATCGTCAAGGATGGTTTGATGCGATCGATACAGTCACAAGCCAACTCTGGGAACCGCTGATGGCTCCCGTCATCGCCCACCTCAAAAAGCATCAGTTCCAGCAAGTCACGCTCATCCCTACTGGCTATCTCAACCTCCTACCACTCCACGCCGCCTGGACGGAAGACACCAGCACTCCCATTGAGCGCCGCTATGCCCTCGATGACATCCACTTCACCTATGCGCCGAATGCGCGATCGCTCACGGCTGCAAGGGCGATCGCGCAGCACGCTTCAGCAGAATCCATCCTGGCGATTAACAATCCCCGTCAGGATTTGCCCAACTCCAAGCGAGAAGTAGAAGCTGCGATCGCCACCTTTCCCCAATTCAGATCTACAGTCCTGGCTCATGAAGACGCCACTGTTGAGGCGGTGAAAGCGGCTTTAGCGGGAGTGGCGATCGCCCACTTCTCCTGCCACGGCACCGCCAACCTCACCGATCCGCTCAACAGCGGCCTCCTGATGAGTGATGGCCTCCTGACCCTGCGTGATATTTTCGCGCTTAACCTGGCTGATCAGGGTGGTCTTCGTCTCGCTATCCTCTCTGCTTGTGAAACAGGACTCTCGGGCATCGAAAATGCCGACGAAGCGGTCAGTTTACCGACGGGACTGCTTCAGGCTGGGGTTGCTGCCGTCATCGCCTCCCTCTGGTCCGTCTCCGACCTCAGCACCATGCTCCTGCTCACCAAGTTTTACGACCTGTGGCGCGAGCAAGCCCTCCCTCCTGACCAAGCCCTGCGCCAAGCCCAAATTTGGCTCCGCGACACTACCAACGAAGAAAAAATTGCTGAATTCAAGGCGTTCATCCCCGCCTTCGCAGGCACCCGTCTGTCACCCACCACCGCCCAAGAGCTTTACAACGAACTCGCCTGGGAAGCCAAAAATGAGTGCTCCTTCGCTCATCCCTTCCACTGGGCAGCCTTTAACTACACGGGTGTCTGACTCGCCCAACTCATTCATTGCTCGCCTACTTCATCGTTGCCACGTGTGGAGATTCCAACCAAGTCCTCCACCACCTCGAAACCACTCAAGAGATGCAGCGCTACCTCAAAGGCGAAAACCTGGAGCAGACTACTTAGGCAGTAAATGACAGATTTGCTAGGTTGAACCCATGGTAGAGCGATCGCCCCACTCTATCTATTTAGAAAGGGCGAGCGCTTTGTTCCAGAGTTTATAGAAAAGCCCAGCTTTTCAGAAGCAGACTTCTGAAGCTAGCTAAATACAGACATAAGTTATTGGAAAGGGATAATTAGAGGATGTAGAAGTAAGCAGTAGCTCTTGGGGAAAACCGCATGGATGAGCAACGGCTTCAGGCATATGTGGCACTGATTAAGCAACTTCTGGAATATCCCCAGGGAGAGGAAGCCACACTCTTGCAAGCCCATTCAGACCTGCTCGATGAAGGGCTACTGGCGACGATGGAACAAGTGGCGACCCACCTGGAAAGCGAGGGCAGAGGCAATGCTCAATGGCTGCGAGGCTTGGCAGCACAGTTGGCAGAGGCAATGGGATTACAGCAAGTCACACCGCAAGGGGCAGACGCCGCTCGTCAGTTTTTGTTAGAGACGTTGCAGTTGATATGGGATAAGCGAGGCAATCCGCAGCAGATCTATCCCCTGTGGACACAACAGCAAACCGGGTTCAATGCAGAACTGCTAGCGGTGTTGCCCAGCGTCGCCGCCCAACTTTTGCAGGAAAATACGGAACAGCGCACATTCATCGCGGCGATTTTAGGGGAATTTGGCAACCTGATTCAGCAGTTTCCCTTGGGGGCACGCTGGCTCAATCTGGAGCTAGGCATCGCCACTTATCAGCAGGTGTTGCAGATGATAACCCACGAGGCCATGCCCATCGACTGGGCAGCCGCAATGAATAATCTGGCAACCGCATACTGTGACCGCATCCGAGGGGATCGAGCGCAAAATCTGGAACTGAGCATCGCCGTTCATCAGCAGGTGTTGCAGGTGAGGACCCGCGAGGCCATGCCCATCGACTGGGCAACATCAATGCATAATCTGGCAACCGCATACTATTTCCGCATTCGAGGAGATCGAGCGCAAAACATTGAGGATGCCATTGCCGCCTATCAGCAGGTGTTGCAGGTGATGACCCGCGAGGCCATGCCCGTCGATTGGGCAGAATCGATGATGAATCTGGCAATCGCATACTATTTCCGCATTCGAGGAGATCGAGCACAAAACATTGAGGATGCCATTGCCGCTCATGAGCAGGCATTGCAGGTGAGGACCCGCGAGGCCATGCCCGTCGATTGGGCAACATCAATGCATAATCTGGCAACCGCATACAGTAAACGCATCCGAGGGGATCGAGCGCAAAACATTGAGGATGCCATTGCCGCCTATCAGCAGGCATTGCAGGTGAGGACCCGCGAGGCCATGCCCGTCGATTGGGCAACATCAATGCATAATCTGGCAAACACATACTGTAACCGCATCCGAGGGGATCGAGCGCAAAACATTGAGGATGCCATTGCCGCCTATCAACAGGCGTTGCAGGTGAGGGCCCGCGAGGCCATGCCCGTCCAGTGGGCAGGATCGATACATAATCTGGCAAACACATACTGTAACCGCATCCGAGGGGATCGAGCGCAAAACCTGGAACTGGGCATCGCCGCTCATCAGCAGGCGTTGCAGGTGAGGACCCGCGAGGCCATGCCCATCGACTGGGCAGAATCAATGCATAATCTGGCAACCGCATACAGTAAACGCATCCGAGGAGATCGAGCGCAGAACATTGAGGATGCCATTGCCGCCTATCAACAGGCGTTGCAGGTAAGGACCCGCGAGGCCATGCCCGTCGATTGGGCAACATCAATGCATAATCTGGCAATCGCATACTATTCCCGCATCCGAGGGGATCGAGCACAAAACATTGAGGATGCCATTGCCGCTCATGAGCAGGCATTGCAGGTGAGGACCCGCGAGGCCATGCCCGTCGATTGGGCAACATCAATGCATAATCTGGCAAACACATACTGTAACCGCATCCGAGGGGATCGAGCGCAAAACCTGGAACTGGGCATCGCCGCTCATCAGCAGGCGTTGCAGGTGAGGACCCGCGAGGCCATGCCCATCGACTGGGCAGAATCAATGATAAATCTGGCAACCGCATACAGTAAACGCATTGGAGGAGATCGAGCGCAAAACATTGAGGATGCCATTGCCGCATATCGAAACAGCTTGGAAATCTTTACTCCAGAGCTACTCCCAGACGGCTGCCGCAGAACTGCCCGCAGTTTGGGCAATCTCTACTTTGGGGAAACGCGATGGAAAGAGGCTGTTTCCGTTTATCAAATAGCGCTACAAGCAGCTGAAACGCTTTATCAAAGTGCGAATTTACTCGATAGCAAAGCGGCTGAGTTGTCGGAAACCGCCGATCTCCCCCGCCGTGCTGCCTACGCCTTGGGCCGGAGTGGAGAGTTTCAGCAAGCTATTGAAATCCTGGAGCGAGGTCGTGCCCGTGGTTTGAGTGAAAGCCTCAATCGCGATCGCGCCGATCTGACCCAACTGCAACAAACTCACCCTGACCTTTATCAGGATTACCAGACGATCGCCAACCAACTTCGCAATCTGGAAAGCCAGCAGCGCAATCGCATGACCTCTACGGAGCGTCATAGCCTGACACCTGGAGCTCTCAGGGATAGTGCAATCGCCCTGCGCCAACAACTCGACACGCTAATTCAATCAATTCGCCAAATTCCTGGCTATGAGAAGTTTTTGTCCCTACCGACCTTCGATGATGTTTGTTGTGCCGTTAAAATCGACTGTCCTTTGGTTTACCTCGTACCTACTTCCGCAGGTAGTCTTGCTCTAATTGTCATGATTGACAATATTGAACCTGTTTGGCTCAATCATTTACCTGAGAGTAAGTTACGAGAAATTCTCTACGGTCCTGCGGATAATCCTAAACTCAGTCGATGGTTCGGTGCCCATCAAGACTTTCGCAATGATGCCAAAGCCAACTATTTGGCGTGGTGTGAGGAAATAGATCGCAGCACCTGCCAACTCTGGGAGCCGCTCATGCAGCCCCTGATCCAGCACCTCAAAGAGCACCAGTTTCATCAAGCCACCCTTATCCCCACTGGGCTTCTGAGCTTTCTCCCCCTGCACGCCGCTTGGATTGAGCATCCAACCCGCCCCACTGGACGACGCTATGCCCTCGACGACATCCACTTCACCTATGCGCCGAACGCGCGATCACTGACGGCGGCAAGGGCGATCACCCCGCGCTCTCCAGCAGAATCCATCCTGGCGATTAACAATCCCCGTCAGGATTTGCCCAACTCCAAGCGAGAAGTAGAAGCTGCGATCGCCACCTTTCCCCAATCCACCGTCCTAAAGCATGGGGACGCCACCGTTGAGGCGGTGAAAAAGGCTTTAGTGGGAGTAGCGACCGTCCACTTCTCCTGCCACGGCACTGCCAACCTCACCGATCCGCTCAACAGCGGCCTCCTGATGAGTGATGGCCTCCTGACCCTGCGTGATATTTTCGTGCTTAACCTGGCTGATCAGGGTGGCCTCCGCCTTGCCATCCTCTCCGCCTGCGAAACCGGACTTTCGGGCATCAAAAATGCTGATGAAGCAGTCAGTTTGCCAACAGGATTGCTCCAGGCGGGTGTTGCCGCTGTCATTGCCTCCCTCTGGTCCGTCTCCGACCTCAGCACCATGCTCCTGCTCACCAAGTTCTACGACCTGTGGCGCAGCGAGAAACCGTTGCCTCCCGACCAAGCCCTACGCCAAGCCCAAATTTGGCTCCGCGACACTACCAACGAAGAAAAAATTGCTGAATTCAAGGCGTTTATTCCTGCCTTTGCAGGCACCCGCTTGTCACCCACCACCGCCCAAGAGCTTTACAACGAACTCGCCTGGGAAGCCAAAAATGAGCGATCCTTCGCTCATCCCTTCCACTGGGCAGCCTTTACCTACACAGGTGTCTGAACTCGCCTCGCCCAACCCACTCATTGCCCGCCTACTTCATCATTGCCATGACCCAACCTAAAACGATCTTGACTGCCGCCCACGACATCCGTCCTCACTTGACCACACTTCTTGACCCAGAAACCGCCCAGCAGGTTGAGCAGCAACTACAAACACTCCTCACCCAAGCCGAATCTGGGCAATCCGTCGAGATTTCAATTACCGAAGTCCTCCGCCACCTAGAACCCACTCAAGAATGGACGCGGCGCTACCTCAAAGGTGAAAACCCAGAGCAAATTACTCGGTCAATCAGCGGCTACTCAGGCTTAGTAGGAGATCCAAGATCGCAATCCGCCACCAAATATGTCTGCCCCCACAACAACTGCCCTGAGACTTGGTATCGGGAAAACAACAGCACCATTCCCCTCTGCCCCAACCACCTCATCGCCCTCATCCCTAACCAGCCGTAAGGTGCATCCATGACCGCAAAAGTGCTCGAAAGCTTCGGTGGTAAATTCGCCGAACAATGGGTTGCCACCTTACTCACCCCTGCCTTTGTCTTCTGGCTGGGTGGCTTCACGACCATCATTCAGCGTTGGGGCTGGCAACCCCTTGTCGCTACCTTCACCAACTACCCTGAACCCCTGCAAATTGCCTTCTTGGTGGGTGGCTTCTGCATCATTGCTGCCTCGGCTTTTGTCGTGCAACGCTTCGACTTTGCCACCTTACGATTTTTGGAAGGCTATGGGCCGCTGTGGTTCTCTCCGCTGCGGCAGTGGCGGATTCGACACTATCGCGATCACAAAACCAAACTCACTCAGAAAAGCCAAGCCCTTAGAGCGATCGAAGACCAACAAAACACTAAATTTCAAGCCCTCAAAAGCACGATTGAAACCCAAGGTGCAGCAGCCCTTAGCGAAGTGGAACGTCAGCAATACCTCCAACTCAACGAACAACTTCTCACCCCCACCCAACAGGAAAAGCTAGTTCGGTTGAGCCAAGAACTCCGCACCTTGCCCACCGTCAATCCTGACCTCATGCCCACTCGCCTAGGCAACCTGCTGCGAGCTGCCGAACGCAAACCCTTGGAAAAATATGGACTTGATGCCGTCATCTGTTGGGCACGTTTGTGGATGCTTCTCCCCGATGCGGTTAGAAAAGACCTGCAAGAGGCCCGCGCTGACCTCAACACCGCTGCTCGCGTTTGGCTGTGGAGCTTGTTATTTTGTGGTTGGACATTCGTAGGCTGGAGCATCTGGACAACCTGGCCCCTAGTGATCGGTTTGCTCTCAGCCTGGTTTGCCTATGATTGGGCGATCGCTGCCGCCAGTACCTACAGCGAACTCATCGAAGCTGCCTTTGACCTACACCGCCACTTACTCTATCAATCCCTACGCTGGAACCTACCGCCTGATCCAACGGTAGAGCGCCGCGTCGGAGCTGACCTAACCCGATACCTGCAACGAGGATTTTAATCGCCGTTCGGAAGAAACAACCCTCGTTGCTCCTTCAAGCGCGGTCGCAACCGGAATTGATTTACACTTCCATCGTGGAGGGCATACCTTTGCAATACATCTAGGCGCTGAACTAGAGAGGAAACCTACTTTAGGGATGGAGCTAACCTGCCATCGAGCTCCAAGTAGATTCAAACGGTACAAGAATTGAAAGATACCGGTAGCAGCAAAACCAGAATTTTTGAAAACTACTGGACAACTGCCCGGTAACGACACTTAATTTGTCACTAACCAATTTTAAGCCCTTTTGCAAAACGACACTTAATTTGTCATTTTTCTGAAAAACGACACTTAATTTGTCTCTCTCCAACAGTTAAGTTATAGTAGCTCTTTAGGCTACATTTCGCTTGAAAGCTATGATACAACTTGAACACAGCTTAACGACATTAATTCGTCATGACGACAAATAATTAGTCACTGTACAATTTTTTAGTCTGCTTGTACTAACAAGCTTGCTGAATTTATCATGAGAACTGTAGGTTTTTTACAGCTCTCATGGTTGAAAAGCAGAAGCTTCAAGAGTTAGTAAATTTAGGTTTGTCTAGCAGACAGATCGCTGAGAGGGTTGGAAAAAGCCAGACTACCATTCGATATTGGATTGCAAAGTACCAGCTATCTCTTTCTCCCGCTAAAGGAGGAAGGCAAAAACTGATGCTAAAGAAGGCATGTTTGAATTGCAGTGAAGTTTTGCAGAGCAGCGACTGTAGAGCGAAGTATTGCAGTTCATTATGTAGCGCTCAATTTCAACAGAAGCTCTATATCGAGAGTTGGTTGAGTGGTAAAGTCAGCGGTCAGATATCTGGCGGAACTCTGATTTCTTCTTATATTAGAAACTACTTATTAGAGAAGGCTAATTACCAGTGCAGCGAATGTAATTGGTCAAAGATAAACCCTTTTACTAACAAAATACGTAATTGCTCAACCCAGTAGCCAATCTGTCTGCTGTGAGGTAAGGGCACGGGAAATGGCATCAAAGGCAGCAATGCCCTGACGCTTCGCAGTGTTGACAAGCGATCGCACCTGAGCGAATAGCTCCGCTCCCCAGTCCGAGCGGAATCCGTTCGTCACCTTGCGAAAGACGACGCTCCAGCGCAACGCCTGCTCACTGGCATTATTGGTTGACGGAATTGTCTCATCCGTCAAAAACAGCAACAGATGAGCCCGAATCTTCTGATAGCGTTTGAGCAACCGCTGTCCCTCGAGCGATTTGGGTTGCAGATTCAAGATCTCCCGCAGTAAGCCGCGAAATCGAGAGCAATACTGCTGAACGGTTGAGGCAGCCAGGGTGTGTCGTCGCCGTTGCAGGGCAATGGCTTTGAGGAGCAGCCATTTCATCCGGGGCGCAAACAACTCATCACCCGCATCCATGGCATACTGACAATCGCGCAGTTGATGGGCTAGACACACTTGCCAGTCGTGCGCCGGATGGGCGGTCTGGGCACTGAATAAATCAGACACCCAAACCTGTGGTTGATGCCCCGCCATCACGGTATCAATGACCGTTTTGCCACGACTGGGACGAATCACGTGCAAACACACCTGGTCGTTCTGAAACACCCATTCCCACTGGTTGGTCCCCTTCACTCGTGCCCCCGTCTCATCACTGCCGACGAGACGAGCACTGCGTAAACGTTCGACAATCTTGGCCACCGGGTTTTCTAGCTGAGAGCGCACCCGTTGCAGGAGATTGGCAATCGCTCCTTCGGACAGGCTGAGACCGTAAAGCTCACTCATCAGCTGGCTCAGCCGTTGATAGCTGATGGCATGGCTGTAACGGAGATAGGTCACTAAACTCACGACACTGGTGCCAAAGGGAGACCCTGGCTCCAAACCGACTGGAACAGGCGCTTCATACGCCTGCTGACAACACTGGCAAGTCCCACCGTAACGTTCAACCCGGGTGATGTGAGGAGTCATCGGCGGCAATTCAATGCGTTCGTAAGTCCCGCTCAAGCGTTGTGTTGATAGCTCCACTTCGACCCCACAGTGGGGACAACTCTTGGCTTGGGCAACGACGACTTGATCCGGTTGTTGGCTCAATTCTCGCCCACCGTTACGGTGACTTCCCGTTTCCTCACCATTGAGGGCAGGGGACTGAGCCCTCCTCTGATTTGGCTTGAAGCCCTGAGAAGGAGGCAAACTTGAATTACGGGAGGTTTTCTTGACCCGTTTTTGCTTCAGCTTTTCGACCTCTGAGCGCAACGTTTGCAACTCCTGCCACAGCCCTTGAATCAGGGCATCCTTTTCTGCGTGACTCAGTCCAGCGAGAGGGGGCAGTTCCTTCATGGCAAAAGTTTATCATCTTCTACCAAAGGCGTGCTTAGGTCAACCTAGTTGAGCAATTACCAAAATACCTCTAGAAATCAATCATATTGATGGAAATTTCTTGAATAATGCCCCAACAAATTTAGAGGTTTTATGCCCTAACTGCCATGCGCTGAAGCACACCTATCAAAATCGAGGTGAGGGCAGGAGAGCAAAAGGTTATATGAAGTAATCTATAGTTCGTTGTATTCAAACGACTAATTGCTGATGCGGCTAGGGCTTCTGCACGTTGTTTTTATTTCCAAAGGTGAATTTCAACCTTAGAGTGATATGAGGATTGACCAGGAAGCCTGACAATGAATCACAGGAAAGCCTTGGTTATTCTGTCTTGCAACCCTCGTCTGCCGCGCTCAGCGAAAGGACTCATCTAGATCTATGAAAATAGGACAATGGATTGGCTTAATTGCCCTGCTGGTTTCGATGTACATTCTGTGGCAGATTCGGCAGGTGCTGTTGCTGGTCTTTATGGCTGTGGTGTTTGCGACTGCGTTGAACCGTTTAGTCAGACGGTTGCGGCGATCGGGTGCCAAGCGAGGGATTGCCGCCCTCTTAGCTATCTCTTTCTTCCTCGTCTTCTTCCTCGTCTTTATTGGAATCACCATTCCACCCTTTATCGAGCAATTTCAACTATTGACGGAACTGGTGCCACGAGGGTTAGAACGGTTGCGAATTTGGGTGGACGCTTTACGCACCCAGTTGCCAGGTCAACCCCTGCGATATTTACCCAGCGTCAACGATCTAACTCGTCAAATTCAACCGTTTGCGACCTGGGCCTTTAACAATTTCTTTTCGCTGTTCTCAAATTTCCTGGCGATCCTGCTGAACTTGCTACTAGTTGTGGTTTTGACCGTGATGCTACTGGTCAATCCTACTCCCTACCGGAATGGGTTTGTGCTGCTGTTTCCTTCGTTTTACCGGAGGCGCGCCGATGAGATTTTGGCGAAATGCGAAGTCGCTCTGGTTAATTGGATGGGCGGCATCCTGATTAATATGCTGGTTATCGGCTTAGTCAGTGCCATTGGTCTGTGGCTTCTGCGCGTTCCTCTGGTGCTAGCCAACGCGGCGATCGCAGGACTCTTGGAAGCCATCCCAACCGTAGGGCCAACCCTGAGCTTGATTCCGCCAATGGCGATCGCACTTCTAGATGCTCCTTGGAAAGCAGGCGCTGTCTTAGCTTTCTATGTAGGCATTCAGCAGCTAGAGCAATTTTTGCTGGTGCCGTTTGTTATGTCCAAGCAGGTCGCCATCTTGCCAGTCGTCACACTGCTATCTCAGGTAATTTTTGCCATCTTCTTCGGCTTCCTGGGCTTGTTTCTAGCGATCCCTTTGGTTATCGTGGGCCAGATTTGGGTACAGGAAGTTTTAGTAAAAGACGTACTCGATCAGTGGGGTGGCGAACCAAAACTTAGTATGGCTCCAGCCACTGTAGAGGTCACTGACAGCCCGCTAGAGGTGATTGATAACACTCCTGAAGCTTAAGCTTTCGTTTAATGCAACCTCGTGTTTCGATTGTGATTCCAACTTTGAACGAAGCAGGTAGCTTAGAGCGCACCTTGCGTCACTTGGCCTTGTTATATCCTCCTGCCGCCGAGATCATCATCGTAGATGGCGGTAGTGAAGATGAGACAGTCGCGATCGCCAAAGCCGTGGCAATCTCTGATTGCATGCCTCCAAACACACAACTTCGCATTCTGGAGACCGAGCAACGGGGGCGATCGCTGCAAATGAATTTGGGGGCCGAAGTTGCCTGTGGGGATATCCTTTGTTTTCTGCATGCCGATACTTGGGTGCCAGACGACTTGACGAGCATTATGAGCCAGACCTTGGCGGATGCACGGGTTGCCTGCGGTGGCTTTATCTGTTTACTAGCAGGCCCACAAACCACCCGCTGGGGTATCTCCTTGCATCACTATCTCAAAACCTACTACGCACCACTGTTGTTCCGTCCTCATCTCTTCTTTAAAGGGTTACGCCTGCTGTTTGGCGATCAAGTCATGTTTTGCCGTCGGAGCGACTTCTGGGATTGTGGTGGCTTTGATCCCAACTTGCCAATTATGGAAGATGGGGACTTATGCCTAAAGTTGGTGCAGAAAGGGCAGATCCGCATGGTCAACCGAATTGTGCAAACCTCCGATCGCCGGGTGGCGCGTTGGGGTCCACTCAAAGCTACGGCTATCTACTCCTATATCGGCTTCCTCTGGGGGTTAGGAGTTTCAGCCACTTATCTCAAGAAGTTCTATGCCGATATCCGCTGATTCAATTGCCAATCGTAATCTAGATATTTGATGGGGGTTTCAGCATTAACAGGGAGATCTGGGGCATAGAGACGAATGTAGTCTGGAATGGAACCTGCCACTTGAAGAAAATCCTGGCGATACCACTTGAAGATTTGGCTGCAATATAGCGTCCGTGTTTCTCCGTCATAACGAACTTTATCTTTGTTGTGGATAAAGCGACTGGCATCTGCTTCTAACTGCTGCTGCACCCGATCGGGCCAGTAAGCTTCATTACGTAGCAAGGGGCAACCAATCGAGGCACAAACCAAGGCAAAATGAATCCGAGGCTCTTGGAACTGCGATCGCAGAATTTTATGTTCAATATGCGCCAAGCTGTAGCGTTTGCCTGCCACCTCATGAGCGGGCCGAGAGAAAAACCACAGAAACGCTAACCAGTTTGGTACGCCTAAAATCTTGGGTTGAATTGACGCGATCGGATAGCGCTCCAAAATCCGAGCGATCGTGAAAGCATTGTAGAGGTTAATCCACAACGCCAACTGCTCCTGTCGCGCCAGATCTAAATTGAGATCAAAAGATTGGAACGTCGAGAGCCACTGATTGAGCTGATGGGGCTGTTCTTGCTGCCAAGCTCGATAGTCTACTCGACCCTGGTCATCTACATATTGCCGCAGGAGCGCATCCCAAGGAGCAAAAGCGATCGCAACCATAAATCCCCCTAGGCAAACAGTCTTAGTGTTTCAGTTTTAGTGACTGCACCATTGCACCATTATTGGCGCTCAGCTCAACCAATTGTGCTTGAGGAAAGTCGTCAAACGTCCTTGTACTTCGCTCAGACACCTTTCAGCATCCCGCAGTAGATTTCTCAGGTTTTCGTCACTGGCATTATCTAACCCTTCCTTGGAATATATCAACCGAGGCTGAATTCTTAGATAACGCTCGTTATCGGCAATCTGCTGAGAAATATAGGCATGAATATCAGAAGGAGCATCCATTGTGACACTCAGAATACGAGCATTCCAGGCCCAACGTAGCAGACCCCACTGTCTCGCTTCCTCCCAAGGAATGGTGGAGTCCGGTTGTCCCGTGCCGATGGAGAGGACTTGAATCTCTTGAGGAGAATAACCTAGCCGCAAAGCTTCGGCGATCGCACAAGCAGTCGGATTGTTAGCGCCCACCCCGCCATCAATCGCAGAAAACTCACCAATCAACTGGTAAACAGAAGTCGTGTCTGGTACCACAGACCAGGGTTTTGCCAACGTTGCAGTCCGCGTTGCCACATCGTAGTGCTCAATCGAGCCTTTTTGCCCTCTGCCATGCCCTGCCACAATTTCGATTTGCATCTTGTAATAATCATCCGCGTTTTCCCAAGGGCTAGCAGCCAAGGTCATTGTCTGGCTAGTGCCACCTTTAGCAGTCCCACCTGCTTGGACTAGGAGACGATGGGCAGGAAAATAGGTAGGAGCGGAAGCTGAGCAAGCACAAAGCTCCCACAAAGGCACATCCGCATACCACTTCCTTTGCCGCCAACTCTTAAACACGATAGGAGTGCGCCGGATGGTGTCGTAAGTTGTGATCAGTAATTTATTAGATTCAGAATTAGGGCTGATTTCGGAGAACGGGCGATCGCCCAACTCTGTTTGCAGCACTTTGAGCAAGCCCTCATCAGAAAATTTAGGCACAGACAGAGAGGGAGGAAAACTGGTCAGACCATATCGTGCCAGCAATCCCAAGCGCGGCGGCACAAAATATCCCCACCAATTCCAATAGGGAAAGATTGTCTTGCCACGATCTTGGTAAAGATTGACTAACCTCTCACTGCTAAAGCCTAAAGCGACCCCAGCAGCAAGAAGTGAGCCTGTAGAAGTTCCGGCGATTAAATCAAAATGTTGATTCAGTGGCCCACCTAACTGCTGCTCCACCACTTGCAGAATTCGCGCTGCAATAATTCCCCGAATTCCACCTCCATCCAAGCTGAGAATCCGAAATGTCATAGCAGTTTTCCTTAAAAATCTAAAATTTTATGGCAAAGTACTACCCGCTTATCCGCTCAGAGTCCGGAAAGCAGGCTTTTAATTTAACGTTGATGAGACATCTCCGAGAGAACTGTACCCTACAATCAGACAAGATTCTACAATTCTGCTCTCTAGAAGGCTAAACCTATGATTCGGGTATCGCTCCATCGTCTATTAGTTATCACCACGTTGGCTGCAACCCTAGCCTGGATGCCAACTGCAAAAGCAGAATTACAGTTTCGGCAAATTCTGAAAAATACGCCTCAATCTCGGTTACAGTTCTCACCCTACACGGTGGGGTCAGTCATTGCAGGCGCAAACAACCGAGTTTATGTTCTCAATGCTCAAAAAGGTCAATCTCTCGGCGTAAGGGTCAATAGCACTGGAGCCAGGGCCTTTGTTGGTGTATTTGACTCTACAGGCAAAGAGTTGGCTGTTTTAACCGAGCGATCGCAGCCGTTTGAGTATGAACTACCAAAAACAGGTAACTACTATATCTTTGGGTACGGCGGCCCCACCAATCATTTCTATGACTTTGCGGTTCGAGTTGATTAGATAAAGCGTATTTGTATCAATTGCTACTATGGCTATGGAAAGAGAAATTTCTCTTTGAGAGAGAATGTTCGAAAAAGAACATGTCCGCTAGGGTAGATGAGCAGTAACGAGAAAGCACAGTAAAGTTAAGTCCCAACCAAGAATATGAGAGCTAAGAGCGCAACATCCTTGTAAAAGGCTAGCTCCTATTCTTTGTTAGCTAGTTTTGGCTAGTTTTGGAATGAATTGACTTAACGAAACTTATTTAAAGATTATAGTCATGCTTTCAACCAATCAACCTACAGCTCATGACAATCGCTCCTTTATTCTGTTGATCTGTGGAGCGGCTGCACTAGGTGGCTTTTTGTTCGGGTTTGATACTGCGGTCATTAATGGTGCGGTTGCAGCTTTGCAAGCTCACTTTCAAGCAAATAGCGTGCTGATCGGCTTAGCGGTTTCCTTAGCACTTCTAGGATCTGCGATCGGAGCTTTTTTTGCAGGTCAAATCTCGGATCGCTTTGGCCGGGTTCGAGTCATGCTCCTGGCCTCGGCACTGTTCACCATTAGCGCGATCGGGTCTGGATTACCATTTGGCATTTGGGACTTTATTTTTTGGCGGCTTTTAGGAGGGATTGCGGTTGGGGCGGCTAGTGTAATTGCTCCTGCTTACATTGCTGAGGTTTCTCCAGCGCATCTGCGAGGGAGAATGGGATCTTTGCAACAATTAGCCATTGTGGTCGGGATTTTTCTAGCTTTGCTCTCTGACTACTTTATTGCTGTTTCTGCGGGTTCCGCTGCTTCACCCTTTTGGTTTGGCATTGCTGCTTGGCGCTGGATGTTTTGGACAGAAATTCCTCCCGCTATTCTATATGGTGTAGCGGCCTTGAGAATTCCAGAGTCCCCCCGGTACTTAGTGGCACAAGGACGAGAATCTGAGGCTGCGGCTGTCTTTGCCAAGGTAGATAGAACGATTGATATCAGAACCAAGATTCAAGAAATTCGCGAGACTGTATTCCGCGATCGCACTGCGAAGATCTCGGATCTGTTTAGTCGTAGAGGTGGCTTGATTCCGATCGTTTGGCTAGGA
Organism: Trichocoleus desertorum NBK24; assembly: GCF_030409055.1. Lineage (GTDB taxonomy): Bacteria > Cyanobacteriota > Cyanobacteriia > FACHB-46 > FACHB-46 > Trichocoleus > Trichocoleus desertorum_B. Next base: position 146,009 of record NZ_CP116619.1, read on the forward strand.
ATGGGGCTATCTATCTTCCAGCAGTTTGTCGGCATCAACGTGATCTTTTACTACAGCAGCGTGCTGTGGCGATCGGTTGGGTTTAACGAAGCCAGTTCGCTCTGGATTACAGTCATCACTTCAGTCACCAACATTGTCACCACTTTAGTCGCGATCGCCTTTGTGGATAAGTTTGGCCGCAAACCACTGTTGGTTCTGGGGTCGCTGGGGATGATGCTCACCTTGGGCACTATGGCAACTGTGTTTAGCAATGCTTCTCTTGATCCGTCGGGCAACCCTGTCTTAGCAGGTTCTCAAGGCATTATCGCGCTGATAGCAGCTAACCTGTATGTGTTTTGCTTTGGCTTCTCCTGGGGGCCTGTGGTATGGGTGTTGTTAGGCGAAATGTTTAACAACAGAATTCGATCCGTGGCGTTGGCTGCTTGTGCAGCAATTCAATGGGTGGCTAACTTCATTGTCTCCACTACCTTTCCCCCATTGCTAGACTCGTTTGGTCTGGGCACTGCTTATGCCCTCTATGCCACAGCCGCCGCTATGTCTCTCTTCTTTGTAATCTTCCTGGTGAAGGAAACAAAAGGGATGGAGTTAGAACAAATGTAATCGAGTTTGCGTGCCCAAAAGAACGCTCACAATCGGGATAGGGAGAAACCTCGCAGTTCCCCCCTCCCACACCACCTGGCATACGGGTCCGTACCAAGGCGGTTCAATCGAGTTGAATGTCAAATCAGTCGCTAAGTTTTGGTAGTCCCTGTCTGTTGAAGTAATCGTTGCTTAACGCCAGTTGAACGCCAGGTGTATGGCAAATCCGCCACGGTCCTTTGTTACTCCACGCAGTGGTATGAGCCAACAACGGTGGAACGCCTAACGCTATCAACTCCCACTTGCGCCGCCGATAGGTTTTCCATTGTTTCCACAATGCACAACGCAATCGACGACGAATCCAGCTATCGAGGTCTTTGAATTGCCGGATGGTTTCGGCAAATCCAAAGTAGGCTTGCCATCCTCGCAGGTATCGGGATAACTCGGCCATCCGTTCCTGCCAGTTCACACTTCGAGTCCGGCGAGTCAATTGCCGCACTCGGTGCTTGAATCGCCGAATGGCTTCATTAGCCACTTTCCGTCGATGCAGTCCTCCGCTTGCTGTGAAGCTGAATCCCAGAAACTTGCGCTCATGAGGGCGAGCCACTGCGCTCTTGCTCTGATTAATCTTGAGCTTGAGGCGATGGGTGATGAATCGGCTAATGCTCGCCATCACTCGTTCCCCGGCTCGTTGACTGCACACATAAATGTTGCAATCATCCCCGTAGCGCACAAACTGGTGTCCTCGTCTCTCTAATTCCTTGTCCAGTTCATCTAAAACGACGTTGGACAGGAATGGTGAAAGTGGTCCACCCTGGGCTGCTCCTTCGTGGCGAGGGCTCACTAAGCCATTCTCTAAAACACCAGCTTCCAGATACGCTCGGATTAATTGAAGCGCTCGGACATCGCTAATCCGTTGACTTAGGGCACTCAAGAGGCGGTCATGATTCACTCGGTCGAAGAATTTCTCCAAATCGAGGTCAACCACCCATTCATACCCTGCTTTGAGGTAGCTTTGCGCTTGTGCTACGGCTTGATGGGCCGACCGCCGAGGGCGAAATCCGTAGCTGTGTTCAGAGAAGCTTCTATCCCACTTTGCTTGCAGAACCTGCAAAGTTGCCTGCTGAATCAGGCGATCTAATACAGTGGGAATGCAAAGTTGGCGAACTCCTGTACCATTCGGTTTTGGGATTGCCACCTTCCTAACCGGCTGTGGTCTGTAAACCCCACGAAGAAGACGTTCCTTGATGTCGAGCCAGTGAGCTTTGAGGTAGTTTGGTAGTTCCTCGACGGTCATTCCGTCTACCCCAGGGGCTCCTTGATTCTGCATCACACGCTTCAGCGCTGGGAGCAAGTTACTTCGTTGACAAATTTCCTCCATTAACGCTGCATCAAACATCGGGCTTTGGGAAGGCTGTCCCGCTATGAGTAAATCAGCCGTTCCCGCATTCGCCCCAGGCTTCACCTGCTCTCGTGCGGGAGACGCTCCTTGCGAAGTTATCTGCCTTTTAGAATTACTCATAGGTTCCAGGTCTTATTCACCACTCTCGATTGTTTGGACCTTCAGCAATCGCTTGCCTACTATGTCCGCTGCTGACTTCTGCGTCAGGGTTAGAGCAGATTGCTCTACTCTCAGTCCGTTTGAACATGCCACAGACCTCCCGGAGTAAGTTCACACACTTTTGGTACACAACCGCTGGATTTACGTTGCCGGTGCTTGATGGATATGGACTTTGTGATCTCATGCTCACTCGTCCCACCTTCACGCCTCTGATCCAGTTTCTATTCGTCGGCTCATACCTTTGCTCCACGCTTCCTTCAGACCTTACCTCGCGATAACGCCCTTGCGCTTCACTACCCTTCACCTCCATCAGGTTGGGAAAGGACTTTCACCTCCTAGCGTGTCCACATGTCCGGCACACATGAACTACCCCGCCGCAAGCAGCGGGGTATCAGCTTCAAAAGAGAGCTAATTGCTCATCTCGATGTAGTTGCAGATACTCCTTGCCCTGCTTTTTGACATACCTGGCAATCATGCCTTCATCCCCATGCTTGCCCACCGTACTCGCAAAGTAACCGTCACTCCAAAACTCCCCACCCCACAGCTGCTTTTTTACCCCTGGACACCGTTTGAATACCTCTCGCCCTGTTAGACTCTTGAGCATCGTCACCAACTTCGTCACACTGTACGTCGGCACCGACTGAATTAGGAAATGCACGTGGTCTTTGTCGATCCCAATCTCGACAAACTTAATCTCATAACGCTTCTCGATTTCAAGGCAGACCTCACGTAAGACTGCATCAACCTGTTCATCAAACACAGCCCGTCGATACTTTGCAGGAAACACCAAGTGATATAACAAAACAGTAACGTTATGACTCTTGTGAATGTACTCACTCATCCTGGCATTTTACGCCCCGAGGGGCGGGGAATCTACCCGCAGAGATTGAAAAGTAATTGGGATAATAGAGGTAGGCACTAAGATTTATTCATGGTGCCTATCATAATAAACTTGATTCTTGCTGAGGCCGCGTGATGAAACGCCTAGTAACAGGTGTATTAGTAGTCGTAGTCCTAGAACTATTGAGTGGCGCTGCGGTCAATGCCCAAGCCGCGATCGATAGACTGGGAACCTTTAATCCTAATACCAGAAACAACCAACTCAACTATCCCAATAGCTCTCGGATCTATTCCAACGGTGCCATCCGCTCTACGCGGGGGCAAGTGGCTTCTCCTGCCGCAACTGTGAAACATGGAGATGGTTCTACCAGCTTCTATTATCGGGATGGAACTCGAATTACGGTAGACAAAAAGACAATTAGCCCTGTTGGTACTCCTTTGAGATCAGGTGAGATCAATCAGGGAATGAACCGATAGCGTAATGAGATCAGGCTTAATCTCCCAATACAAGTTGGCAGGGCGAGCGCAGTGGATTTCAGGAACTTACCAACCCTTGCGATCGCGCACTATACTGTCACGCGGATCTTCTCAATACTTGCGATCGCTGTTGAGGTGGCAGACAAACTTTGTTGGATTTTCAGATGCTCAACTTGTTGTTCTAAAGACTCAATCCGGGAGAATAAGGAGCGAACCATCTCCGCAGTTGTATCGGGGAGCTTTTGATGGTCGAGCACACCAACCGATTGACCTTGACGGCGAACAATGCGACCGGGAATACCAACAACGGTAGAATCAGCAGGAATGTCTTGCAAAACTACAGAACCAGCACCAATACGGACATTATCCCCAATTTGGATATTACCCAGAACCTTAGCCCCTGCCCCGACCACAACATTTTCCCCGATGGTTGGATGCCGCTTTCCCACTTGCTTCCCTGTGCCACCCAGCGTCGCACCCTGATAAATCAAAGCGTAATCTCCAACAATGGCAGTTTCCCCAATAACAACTCCCATCCCATGATCGATAAAGACACCTTTACCAATTGTCGCTCCAGGGTGAATTTCAATTCCTGTAAAAAGGCGAGCAAGTTGAGAAATTAATCGAGGGAGCAGTGGCGTTTTTAAGCAATGAAGTGTGTGCGCGATGCGATAGCAAAATAGTGCGTGCAGGCTCGGATAACAAAAGATAACCTCTAACCAATTGCGTGCAGCGGGATCACGCTCAGAAATGATCCGGAAATCAGCGCTCAAAGTTTTCAGCATTGGTACTAACTATTTCTTGAATTGGGGCTTGATTGTTTCTGCGCGAAAGATCACAAGTGATTGGGGCTATACGAATGCTGTGGCGTGAACTCTTCTGCTATCCAGCGCAGTAGAATTCAGAATTCTTTCGGATACAGACATGGCTGAGAGCCAGCACTCTTCATGTAAGCCAGCTCCTTTAGTCCATCCTCCCGTAAAGAAGATGTTGTTTTGCCCTTGGACTATGTTTTGCAGGTTTTCTTGAGCGATTAATGCAGTCTGGTTCAAAACATTGTGGAAAAAGTAAGCGATCGCTTGTTTGCCTTCTGGAGTTCGCAGGATATATTGGTCAGGAATTGGAGTGGATGGGTTTAGGCTGACAAAGAACTCAGGGTTTTCGTAACCGTTATACAAAGGATTTACAGTGTCATTCTGATGACGATTGCAAACATAGGAGATACTGTAAGGTCTCAATTGAGCGGCTGCATTGTCATGAATGCGAATATTGTAAGTACGCCAAGCATTTTTATTGAGTGGCATCACAGGGGAGAAGGTGTGGGCAACGGCGACGCTACTGGTGTATTCAAATGCGCTCAAAACGTTGACCATGTCTTGGGTAATTCCCTCTTGGAGCAGTTTGAGAGCGGTATTAGCATGACAGGCCATTACAACCGCATCATAAACTTCAGAACCATCCGGAGTGTCAATAACAACCGCATTACCTTTGCTACGCACAGAGACTTGAACATTCAACCGGAACTGAGTTCCCAAGCCTTTAACTACATCTGCCAAAGCTGCAATCCAACTCCCAGAACCTTGAGTGAAATAGCAACGCTTAGGAGATTGGTTGCCAAACCCTTCTTGAAGACCGTAATAGTTCATAACGCCACGAAATGGCATAATTTCGGGGGTCATATCATTGACAAAATACATGCCATTAATGCGGGGATATAAGTTATAGCGGCCAAATTCTGGTGAATATCCTTTTTCCTGTAAGTATTGAGCAATGGAGTGGTACTGGTACGCTGGGTTTTTTACATCGATAGGAGCGGTCTGTTTGAAGCGCTCGTACTCCAGGCGTAGGAACTCTGGCATTTGCGTACCCCCCTTGCCATCTAGGGTATAGGTATAGGAGCCATCATGAGTGCTGAAAGAGGCGCTATCCTCTAGTGGGCTATAAGGGATATTCAGTTGATCCAGCATCTTCACGATGTTGGTGTAGGTCGCGGCATTAAAGTCATTCACACCCAAATCTACCCAGCGCACCCGATCGCCAACCTGTACAGGAACTGTATGAACGTTTCCACCCACGCGATCGCTCTTCTCAAAAACTGTGACTTGTTCCCCAGTTTTGCTCAAGTAATACGCGACAGCGAGCCCAGACAAACCAGCACCAATGATGGCAATTTTCATGAAAGTCTCCTACGCTTAGCAATATAAACGACTCGGTAACGGAAGGTGCGAAGTCGAGTCACCTTCCGGATTGCGAACCAAGCTTCGATATTGACTACTACCTAATCCGGAACTTTAATTCCGAAAAAGAGTAGACAATTTTTTGAACGATGCTTACGAAATTGCACTATCAACAAAGAAGGATGAGGCATGAATCAGGAAAAGTACGATCTCACACCACCCAACTGAGTGAATATACAAAAGGAGCATACAAAAGGTTATTTGTAGGCGATCGCGCGTACAATCAAAGGACTAAAAGATGATTGAGATATTGTCTCCATGTGCCAACTGTTGGGAATGAATTGCAACGTACCCACCGATATCTGCTTTTCATTTGAAGGCTTTTCAGCGCGCGGTGGCAAAACCGATGAACACCAAGATGGTTGGGGAATTGCCTTCTTCGAGGGGTTAGGGTGTCGTTTATTTCTAGATGAAAAACCTTCCTCTACCTCCCCGGTCGCTGAGCTGGTGCGGCAGTATCCCATCAAATCCACGCATGTGATTGCCCATATCCGCAAAGCGACATTTGGGGCTGTGGCACTAGAAAACTGTCATCCTTTTCGACGGGAGTTGTGGGGGCGCTATTGGATCTTTGCCCACAATGGTGACTTGCCCGATTTCCACCCCGAAAACAATGGATTTTACCGTCCTGTGGGTCAAACCGATAGTGAGCGGGCCTTCTGCTTGATTATGAATACTTTGCGGCAAGCTTTTCCAGAAGGCAAACCACCCCTAGAACAGCTTTATCCTGTCCTGCAAGAAGTCACTCAGGCGATCGCCCAGCAAGGCACCTTCAACTACTTGCTCTCTGATGGTGAACATTTTTTTGCCCACTGCTCTACCAAGCTTTGCTACATCGTACGGCAAGCTCCCTTTGCAGCGGCCCATCTGATTGATGCTGACCTCACCGTAGATTTTCAGGAGCTGACCACCCCTCGCGATCGCGTTGCGATTATTGCCACTGTGCCGCTGACCGATAACGAAGTGTGGACTTCTTTTCAGCCAGGAGAGCTACTGGTCTTTCGGGATGGCCTACCCCTGAAACCAGAGGCAGCTGCAACACCCACTCGCGATCGCTCAGCTTAGGTAAACCTAAGTTAGGCATAATTTAGAGTACCTGATCACGCGATCGTAAACTTTGATTTCATTGTCATACAAGCTACAAAATCAGAGTATTCTGTTAATAGAAGCAATTAGCTTCTGAGACGAGTAAATCGTTACGTTGCACGTCAAGAGGAGGTCAAAAATTAATTCCTCATCCTATTTACTGGACCAAATTACCGCTGCATTTAAACTGGTTTTTGGTATTTTCTCTCCACTTTAGATGGGAGCTCTGTTGCTGATAGTCTCACTGAATTTACGCTTCAATGAAGTCTTGCATCAGCCCAACTCCAAGTGAACTCAACCTATTTGAGAAAGCTAATCACAAGAATCGTTCTGGGTCGTAAGTAGTCCAGTCTTCGAATCGATGCAGATTGCAAATAAGTTCTTTGCGAATTTATCAACCAAAATTACAACAGCATCCAACTCTGTTTCTCATATCTCCCTTCTGGATTAAAAGAGAGACTCGTTGCTGATACCTTCCCTAAAAAGATTTAGTTCAAATCTTTTTTCAGCACAACTCTAGGCAAGCTCACCTTATTGGAGGAGACTAATGTAAGGAACGATTCTGGATGCTGTTGTTGTTTGTTGATCTAAAGAATGGAATTGAGTACTTTATTAGCTAATTCCCTCGTTCCAGATATTGCGGCCACGGCAGTTACCTTTGCGATCGCTCTCAGTTGGCTCAAGCTAATAAACACGCTGGCACAACGAGGCTGGCTAGAACAGAAACTCAGTCGTAAAATTATTCATATTGGCACGGGGCCGTTGTTTGTCCTCTGCTGGCATCTATACAGCGAGCAGGCGATCGCGCGGTATTTAGCGGCTCTGGTACCCCTCGCAATCACCCTTCAGTTTTTAGCGATCGGTACCGAACTGATTGCCGACCCTGCCACTGTCCAAGCTATGACCCGTGAGGGCAAGCCCGCCGAAATTTTGCGCGGCCCCTTATATTACGGCCTTGCTTTTATTCTTTGTACGGTGCTGTTTTGGCGCAACTCTCCGATAGGCATTTTGGCTTTGATGCTGATGTGTGGCGGTGATGGCTTAGCAGATATTGTGGGACGACGGCTGGGCAAACATAAGTTACCCCTCAGCCCTCATAAAAGCTGGGCAGGCTCAACGGCTATGTTTTTGGGCAGTTTTGGGTTTGGCTTAGGCTTTCTAGTTCTCTTCAATCACCTAGGCCACTTTCAACCACCTATCAACCTTATAAACACGACAGGAGCCGTTGCTGCGATCGCATTTGTGGCAACTCTTGTAGAAGCGCTCCCATTTCCGGATATTGACAACATGACGTTGGTAGCGGTGGCGATCGCGATGGGGTTGTGGCTGTTATAGCATGGTGCTATTTGTGTTTTGGCTTCAGCACTCTAGATTCTATGGTCAAGGCAGGGATATCATGCAACTCCTTGTCACTGAGGCTGTATTGCTCACAAACCAGGCTCAGCCGCGTTCCAGGGGTCTTGACGGCATTGACAGAATGGGTCAAATCCCCTTGAAAATACACTAATGTATTCGCTTGAGGCTTTACCTGGCCCACCTGTTGCTTTTGGCGACGTAAAACCAATTCTCCACCCTCTAGATTGGCTGGCACCTGTACATAAAGCACGCTCACCATCATGGGCGGCTCTACCGTTTTGCAATAAGACCGCAACGATCGATCAATATGTGGATCGACTCGTGAGCCTTCTTTTAGTAACAGGGGATTGAGGTAAAAGGCGTTGCAATGGGGTAGTAAGGCTCGGTCTAGATAAGGTTTAAAGAAAGGGAATTGCCGCTCCACCTCTCCCAGTTCTGAGCGTTGAAATACGATTGAAAATCCCTTGGTTCCTACAAAGTCACGGTTGAGATTATTCACCGCTAAGTAAGAACAGGCGAGAATTTGGCTGCGTAGGTCGTTGAGGTATTGAGTGGGAAAAACATCCCGATCTTGAGAATAGTATTTCAAGCGCCTAAATGGATTTAAGTTGAGAGGTTGAGCGTTTCTAGCATACCCAATTCCTCAGTTATGACAATCGCAACTCCCAGTCATGAGTTGTTAAACAGTCTTTCAAACTCTGCTGCAAACGTTACTATGAGTTGTTTCGAGGTGAAGAAAACTCTCTATCACAGAAACACTCTCATAACCCAATCGCTCAATCGCGTTATTTTTGGTGCTCGAAAATCAAGACATATTCTGAGGGAATCACAGCAGGATTTGCAACAAGAATTTGTACCAGCCGCCAACCCTGAGAAGCATGTTCTGCAACTACATTTTCACAAGCAGTCACCTCGATCTCATTACTATTCCCGTAAGCAACAGGAGCCTTGACGAATTTGTACTCAAACATGTTTACATCTTTCCTTAAATCAAGAGCGCTCAAAGCATTCGCCATTGCCATCTAAAATTCTCAACACGGCATAACCGTTTGAATTCTTTCTTAGGACAGAAATTCGTTAAGAGCTACTAAAACGATCGCCTTGTGCAGACCCTGTTGCAGCTACAGAAACGCTCTATTCATTGATCGCCCGTGCCACGCGAGTTTGAAACAGTGCTTGAAAATTCGCTTGCCGTTCTGCGGCGGGTTCGGGGGTATGTTCCCATAGACTTTCGTAGTAAAAGAAAGACACGCCTAAACCGCGATCGCGAGCAGCCCGAACCTTAGATTGAATCAATGACATCGGCATGGGTTTGTTTCTCAAGCCTGTCAGCACCCCCACTCCTGTAGGGATTTTTTGGCTGGCCTCTTGAAGTTCTGAGCGCGCAATTTGTCCTAAGAAACTCTGCATATCAGGACGATACACCTGCACGATCAGCTCATCCACGATATCCTTTCGCACCCAACTCAGCCAGTCTTGCAGATAGCCGCTATAGGCCGAATCATAGGGGTTAGGCGACACAGAGAAGATAGCATTTGGCTTTCTTTCCTTGACTGCTTTGTTGAGCTGAGCCATGAAGGTCGTAATTTTATCAGCCCGCCAGCGCACCCACTCTGGATCACGAGCATTGGCTGGAGCATCTTTCTTTGTTTCTTGTTTGTACATAGCTAAGGTATGGCGATCGTAACCGAACTCAACAGGTAAGGCCATGTGGTCATCAAACTGAATGCCATCGGCATCGTATTGAGTGGTGGCTTCTAGCACCAGATCGGTAATAAACTGCTGCACCTCTGGCAAGAACGGATTTAACCACATCACCTCACCAGCATCAATTTCTGTGGTTAGGCTACCGTCGCGGCGGTGGGTGAACCACTCAGGACGATTAGCTGCTAACTCCGAAACCGCAGGTGCCATGAAACCGAACTCAAACCAAGGAATGACGAGTAATCCTTTCTGATGGGCCTGAGTTATCAAATCTGCTAGGATATCTTGCCCTTGTAAACCTTTGCGGACAAAAGGCTGGATTTCATGGCGTTGAGCGACGGCGCTGGGATACAGCACATATCCCGAATTCCAAATCACAGGATAAAGCGTATTGAAGTTCAGTTGAGCCAGTTGACCCACAGCATCCTGTAACTTGACGTGATCTCTAAGAATGTCATTGTCATTCTCAGTCATCCAAACCCCTCGGATTTCCTGATGGGTTTTTGGTACAGGTTGTTGAACGCTAGCCTCTGGGAGGAGCACCTCTGGAAAGGGCGCTAACTCTGGGGTTGGAGTTTGAGCGATCGCTTTGGTAGGCTGACCCGTTAGCAAAACAGTCAGGGACGCTGCCAAGCAGAACAAGAAGCAAGACTTAAGCGATTGCTGCCAGCCTTTGGAAAAGAAGCGTAGTGGTCGTTTCATTGGCTTGAATGAATGGGCTACCCAGTTTTGCGATCGCATGCTTTCGAAGTGAAATCCAAGTCAACTATTGTATAGGTATTTGTAATTACAACAAAATTGTCCGCTTAACCGGACTTACCCAACAAATAATTGTGGACGATGGAGCACTAAAGCCATTGCGTCTCAAATTTATCCTGACCATTCCCGTAGACCAAAGTTCCGTACCGCTGCCAATAAGCGAGTTCTTCTGGAGTCAAAGCAGAAGTTTTTACAACGCTGAGATTGGCCGTCAATTCTGTCAAGTTGGCAGGTGAAGTTAAGACCACTCGGATCGCGGAAGGTTGTAACGAAAAGCGGTAGCAGTCAGCGGCACTAGGTGGATTATGAGGCCAAGTAGCTGGCGATCGCAACAGAGTACCCCAACGGGTAGCCGTAAATGCCACGACAGGAATATCCGCTTGAACTGCGGCTGGCAAAACATCAGCCTCTGCCTTGCGATGGGCCATATTGTAGCGATGCATCAGGACATCACAGCGCTGATTTTGCAGCATATCCAAAGCGATCGCGTGATTGTGGGTACTCACACCCACATAGCGGATATATCCCTGCGCTTTCCATCTGTATAACTCCTCCAGAGCTACCACAACCTCCGCAGGGTCATCACTAGGAGATACATATTGCGCAAAGAACACATCGACTACATCGGTCGCCAATGTATGTCTCACTTGATCCAAATACTCTCTGAGAGCGACAAGACTGCGCTGCTCGCTTCCTGTAGCAAGACATAAGGCTGGTCGCTGGGCGATCGCGAGTGATTTCAAAGCTGCCAAAAAACGCTCGGAACCCAAGTTATAGAAGAAAAAGTAGTTGACTCCAGCCGCGAATGCTTGAGACACACAAGCCGATTCTTGCACCCGTCGGCTAGCTAAGCCCAGGCAACTAATGGATTTTCCTGCAAGTGTTGTCAGTTCCACAACCTGAGCCAAACAGTGCAAGCTGTAATAATCAATTCGAATCTGTATGAATTCCTGTCGTTTCTTTAGAACCTGGCGCAGGTGGTTCATCGGGCTGGGCATGGGAAGCCACGTTGGCCTTGACAGCGACAGTGCGAACGCCCTTAATCTCTTTTGCTAAAGGTTCGATTTTGTTGAGTTGTTCCTCATCTACTACTGTTCCAGCAATAGTAACAGCCCCTTCTTCCGCAGTGATGGTTAGCTCGCTTTGGGGTAAATTGGCTTCCAACTTCGAGCGCACTTCGCTTTGCAGATCACCATCGGTTCTGTCGGCATCGCCTCCGGTGGCATTGTTGCGTTGTTCAGCGGCACGAATATCAGAATTTAGCTGCCTTCTTCGCAGTTCAGAGGTGGCATCATCTTGATTATTCTGGGCAACGGGTTCTTTTAAGTTGCTCTCTGGCTGTGTTGCCGTGTCGGGTGCACTGGTGCTGGTTCTAGCGGTGTCACAAGCTGCTAAGCCTAGGACTAAAACACTGCTTAGGATCAATGGAGTTAAATTTTTCATGATTCGTTTACCAAAACTATGATTCATCAGGCCTTATTGGAGGGCGATCGCCGCTCAAGCATCAAGACCCAACTCTTGAAAGGCGATCGCGGTCATCAGGCATAGAACTAAATTCGATCTTTAGGAAGGCGATCCCGGTCTACATCCATCGCAGGATGCCCCTCCGTTTCAACGTGGATTTCTTCACGACGTACTGTATCTTCGGCCTTGACCACATCCTGTATGACTTCTTTCCGTAGGTTAACTTCCTCACGGACAACGACCTGTTTATGGACTTCTGGCGTTTCTTCGTACACTTCAACCCGAAGGATTTCCCCAGATTGAAAGCTAGTCTCATCAAGAGCTACGGCTCTGTCAGCACCCTCTGGAATCACACGTTCGACAATTACACGTTCTCGTTCGATTGGAGTTTCAACCCGCACCGTCTCAGTTTCAACGTGCTTACCAATTGTGACTTCTCCTGTTTTCTGACGGGTTTTGTCGGCTACCAGTCGTTCTTCGTACAAATCAATAGATTGGGTATCCCGCACCTCCAAACCAGGTTGAGGGGTTGAGGGGGTCGCACTGGTTTGATCTAGAACGCGATCGTGAGTAGTGGCTGTAGAACGATCGGCTAACCTTGCATCTCCTAGAGCAGTGGTGCTAGCTGTGTCCTGATGGGAGGCATCATAGATTCCCCATTCTTGAATGCCACGACGATGAAGAATTTGTTCAGCCCGCCGCAGTTCTACATCTGTGCCTTCTACCATTACCAAGTAATGACCTTGAGCCACGCGATCGTGATAAACTTTAGCTCGCTCTTCAGGGATACCCAGCCCCACTAAAGCACCCAACAAGCCTCCCGTGGCAGCACCAATCGCTGTACCTGAGAGGGCGGTGGCTAAAACAGTTGCGCCTGCTCCTGCTAGCATCACTGGCCCAATACCTGGGATTGCCAAGAAACCGAGGCCAACCAGTAGACCTGTGATGCCGCCCAAAGCAGCACCTGTAATAGCGCCTGTCTTTGCGCCTTCATCCGCTTTATTCCCGACTTGATGCGTGACTTCGGTACCCGCGAGTCGGTCATCACCGTGGTTTGAATCTTTCGCTACAACAGAAACCCGCTCCATAGGAAAACCACTATCTCGTAGCTCCCGCAGGGCATGTTCTGCCTCGTCTCGGCTTGAAAAGGTACCGATCGCTCTTCTGTGTTGTTCTAAAGGTTGTCCTAAAGCCATTTCTTCCTCCGGATTATATATGTGTTTTTCAAAAGCTACAGTTTTTCAAAAGCTACTTTCTAGAAGCATCTTCGGCAAGGTTGTGAAGAGTTTCAAAGAAGAATTTGTTCAGAAAAAAGAACTTAGGCGATGCTCAAACCAAAATTTTATTTCTTCTACGGTGTTTTTTTATGGAACTGTTTTGAGAACTGCAATCCCCTAATGTTGCTGCATTAAAGTCTATTAGACATTCATCCATAGATGTAATCTCCTACTCCCCACTCACCCATTTGGCACAGATATTAGCCGCACTAAAGCACAAAATAATTGAGTCTATTGAAGCGATCGCTCTTTCACCTAGCAGTCGTCATTTGGCCGATATCTGGGAACTTTAGACTCAACCCATCCATAACGTATTGCAAACAGCGGTTGAGCTTGTGTTTCTATTAATCATTACCCTAATCTCTTTTTTGCTAGGTATCTTCACAGGTAGAAGCTTAGCTCAGCGCGGTTTCACTGCTGCCAACGCTCTACAGCACTGCCAGAAACAGGTATATGTGATTAGCCTCTTGGCACTAGGTATTGGAACTTTGCTGAGTATCGTACTAGTAGACTTTGGCGAGAATAGAGCTACTATTTAGGCAGGATTGATATGGGAATACAACGATGCCTAGACTAGCTCCCACACCTTTGCAACTGACAGAGACAGAGACAGAGCAACTCCAACAGCTAGTCAATCGCCATCGCACTCCCCAGCAAATTGCCTTAAGAGCCAGCATTCTTCTGCTAGCAGACAAAGGACTTAACCATCGGGACATCGCTCGTGAACTGAACATCAGCCGAGACATGGCAAGGCTGTGGCGTAATCGATGGTTAGAGTTGAGCCTGAAGGACATGCCAGTGGTAGAGCGATTAAGAGATGCCCCTCGACCGGGAGGACCAATGAGCTTCAGTTTGGAGCAGATTGTGCAGCTGTTTGCGATTGCTTGTGAGAAGCCTGAAGAGTATGGACACCCCATCAGTCATTGGACTCCCCGAGAGTTGGCTGATGAAGTGGTCAAACAAGGAATTGTTAAGAGCATCTCCCCGCGACATGTGGGCCGCTTGATGAATGAAGCAGATTTGAAACCTCATCAGTCGCAGTACTGGTTGAATCCCCCCCCGACCCTCAATTCGACGAAAAGGTCAAAGACATCTGTGCGATTTACCTGAGTGCAATTGAGCGAAGCAAGGTGGGAGAACGGACGGTTTCTCTCGATGAGATGACAGGAATTCAAGCTCTCGAACGAAAGTCTGCTGACCAACCGATACGTCCTGGCAAACGAGAACGACGAGAATTTGAGTATATTCGCCACGGAACTCAAACCTTAATTGCCAGTTTTGACGTAGCACAAGGTCGAGTCGTCGAAGCAACCGTTGGCGACACTCGCACAGAGGCAGACTACCTCAGCCACCTCCAACAGTTAGTTGCGACCGACCCGAAGGCGATCAAATGGCACTTGGTGATGGATTGCTTGAACATTCATCAGTCAGAATCATTAGTTCGATTTGTGGCACAAACCCAAGGGCTTGAGATCGACCTGGGAGTCAAAGGGGAATCGGGTATCCTCAAATCGATGCAAACTCGGGCTGATTTCTTGGCTGACCCCAGCCACAAAATTGTGTTCCACTTCACTCCTAAGCACTGTTCCTGGCTCAATCAGATTGAGGTCTGGTTCAGTATCTTGGTTCGTAAGTTACTCAGGCGAGGCAATTTCGTGAGTAAAGTGCAACTCAAAACCCGCATCCTCCGATTCGTTGATTACTTCAATCGCACGATGGCTAAACCCTTCAAATGGACTTACCAAGGCAAAGCATTAAAGCAATGACAAAAGGTAGGTGAATTCATGCCCTATTCTACTAGTAGCAGGACGCGACAGCCCTTGGGTGCCTGATTTCTTTTTTCTATATGTGGGAGGTTACATTTGGGATGCTATTTTAGCAGTTTGCTGCTTCTGTACTGGGCTGGTTCTATCGCTAGAACTACCAGCCTGGAAAGATGTACAACGTCTACAACAACTAATTTTGTTTCTGCTGGTGAGCCTTTCGGCAACTTGCTTCTTGGGGTATTACCAATTGCCAATTACCAACTTGGTACAAGCCACTAGAGCTTCAGGAGAAGTTGTGATGCAAACCACTCCTTACAGTTGTGCTGCGGCATCTATCGCCACAATTGCTCAACTCGTGAAACCTGATACACCCATTACCGAACTAGATGTGGTGAAGCTAGCTGGAACCAGCCGTAGGGGTACGAGTACGCTCGCTGAAATTCATGCCATGCAAGCTCTAGGGTTATCTCCCCAATACGAGCGCAATTTAAGCATTCAAGATTTGGTGAACCGCCAGCAACTCGCTGTTTTGCATGTCATGGAGCCTGTAGGAGCAATTAAAATCTCCCATGCGATCGTTCTGTTGGCAATTGATCCTGCAAAACAAACCCTATTGCTGGGCAATCCCATCTACGGTAGACAAGTAAAAACCTTTACTGAGATGCAAGACTATTGGCTAAAAGAGGCTGTTTTCGTCTCTGGTTCGCTCATTAAGGATCGCTAGCGCAGTCCTTCAAAATGATTTGGCGAGGCAACTCCTCGATCTTAAACTGTCGGTGTACCTAACGAACTCCTAACAAAATTGGCAACTGAGCTGTGTCGTTATAACGTAAATTGATCAGCTCTCTAGAATACAGCGCAACAGATGGACCTCCATCCAAATTCAACACATCTAAGCGCTTTCCTGCAAAGATCTCTAGGGACAACAAATAATTAGCGAGGTCATCTAATCGGATCGGTTTTCTCACAGTGATGAAATATTTGGTTCTATTATCCGTCACGGCCAAGAGCGATCGCGTATAGGGAGCAGATCCGTTCAAACTGTTAGCAATGTAAGTTTTAGCTACCTGATTATTCTCTACAACGATAGGGCCTGATTGGAATTCAATCACCTCATTGCTGCGACTAGGGGTAAAGTTTTGGTAGTCCACAAATTGAATTTGCTGATTTTTCGTGTTGTACACCGCAATATGCGTTAGCTGAGGATCTTGTTTAATAGGGGCATAGTTTTTACCCAACACCCACAACCAACCTGCGTGCTTCGCCTTGGCATACGTACCATCAAAAAAGGAGCCATTGATCACATATTGATAGTTCTGCTCCTCAGCCAGTGTTTTTACAACATCAGCCTTTTCAGGGATGTAGATCAAATCGAAACCACCCGACAGTTGAGCAATCGTCATTCCATACTGATTAAATTCATAAACCTCGATCGCCTCAGTCTTAAAGCGTTGATCAGCCCTAAGATTGACAGGTTTGGTTTCCTGACAAGCAATGACAATACTTAGGCAGCAAACTGAGATTACGCAAAACAGAACAATATTGATTAACTTTTTAAGCTTCATTTTCAACTTCATGCTTCCAATCCTTTGAGCCAAGTTTGGGCTGCTTGGGGCGATCGCAAACGGATGATTTTTAGATGAGCATACTCCGGTCGTTGTAGCAGGATAGGATATTCGCGCCTATGCTTGTGGTAAGTACGGAAGAGCCATAACAAAATTGAATCCTGGCTCAGTGCTTTGGTTAGCGTCTCTCGATTGCCACTCCAAAGTTCTTCTTGAGTCGCCACCCTTCGAACGGTGCGTCGCAGTAGTCTCGCAAAGGTAGTGGCAAAAGGTAAATCTAACCAGACTCAGTAGATCGCAAATTCATTCCAGAGCGGGTAAGTAGATGGCTGTGATGACTGGAAAATGCCGCTCCACTGCCTGGGACAGGAATTCCAGCATTGTCTTGAGGGCAAACAGTTCTCGGTAAACCACTCGCCCTCCTCGTTGTGTCCGACTGATAAAGAACCACAGCAAATACACCCAAAGATTGACTAGGACAAACGCTAGAGCGACAAACAGAAAGCGGGTTACAGGATTTTTACTCGTGGTGCGGATGCGACACTGGTTCTTGATCCTGTAACTGGTTTCAATGCCAAAACGGTCTCTGTAATGCCGATGGGTCTGGTGCAGGGCAACCTTCACCCGATGCAGCACATAGACAGTGTATTGAATCCCATGCTTGCCCTTGAGCCCTTTGTAATAGTTACAAATGACCCGCATCTGACAGCTGACCGAACCATACTGGGGACTGTTGAGGGTGTAGGGTGTCTGGTAGCTGCGCCGTCCCCTTAGCAGTTGACGGGTTCCTCCAGTTTTGCCCCGAATCACCGCAGGCATCAGGAAGGGAATCTGCAATGCCTTCAGCCAACGGATGACAGGGACACTATAAAACCCTCGGTCCAGGTAAAGCCGTTTGACTCGGACTCGCAGCGGACTCAACCTCGCGAGCAAATAAGTCAGGGTCGCCACTAAGGTTTCTTGACGATGCACTGCATGAATCCCTAGGGTCACACGTTTGTGACGACAGACAACATAGACTGTGGCATAGGCGAAGAATGAGGTAGTTCCAGCTTTAGCTTGAGAGCGGTAGATGTAGGGAGCCTCCACCTCACTTGGGTTGCCGTAGTAGGGAATTAAGTGTAAATCGATGGCAATGCGATGCTGCCTTCTGCAAATCTTGGGTGGAATTCGGCTTTGCAGAGCCGCATTGAGTTGGCTCTCCAGTGTGGCCATCTCATCCAATTTGTCCAAGTGATAGCGGATACCATTACCACTGGGTGTACCTTGCAAGCGTTGAGCCGTGTGTTCGATGCTATCGCCTCGGCTGGCAGCCCGCAGCAGGATCTCGAATAGGTCTTGGGGGGTGTATCCGCCTTTCATGTTCAGTGGAACAGACTCGAGTAGACAATCAAGGGCAGCTTCCAGTGTCCCTTCATCGGTCAGAGCGGGAGCAGGAGATAATGAAGATGGGTAGGTCGTCATGGCTTGATCTAATGCTTTTAGCCTGACCCTACCCCTTTCCTAGAGAATTTGCGATCTACTGAGACTAAAGTATCAGCCTTTGACCAAAGTAAATCGCGCACTTTGCTGTAGTTGCCATCTACAACCCAGCGATCGCCGCTCAAAGCTTGGTTTACTCGTGAGTAAAAGACATCCTTTGGGCTTTCTAACCAGTTAGGCTCCCAGTGCAAAGCATCCAATTCAATATGAGGCATGCTTAAACGCTGAGAAATGTGTCGGGCTAACGTTGTTTTGCGAGAACCCGTAGTCCCAACCACCACAATACGCTCCATGTCACTCCTAATTCTATAAACACGCCCCTCAAGTTCTACAAAACCTAGAGAACCCATTCCCCGAAATACTCAGAGTCAAGCTGAAAGCGCGATCGCTTTTGAGAAAACTTGCAGGAGTTTTAGCAATGCACAGTCATTTCGTCGCTTTTGATACAACTGCTAAGGTTAGCAACTGGCTATATATAGTTTGGGTCATTCACCATCTTTGAAAAAGTCTTTCTAGGGAAGTTAAAAAAACTGAAAACTGTTACAGCTTCTAGGGTTCCGACTTGTCTTATTTAAGGTAAGTGGCTGGTCCGAGAGAGGCGGATCTATTAACTTTTATAGAGTTTGATAGGTTACACGGCGGGATAAAAGCCCGGGAGAGTTTCTGCAACAGCAGTTGTTTCTCTCCTGGGCTTTTTTGTTCTATTGCCTACAGTTAGGTCTGCACATGGCAACTATCGTTGTTGGAAAACCTAAAAAACCTTTAGAGGTTCAACCGTCCTCGGACTTTCAGATCAAGGCTGTAACCCTTCCCGTTTCAGGAGCTTTTTGTCATGCTCAGTACTGATTCAAAATCTCGCAAGATGCCAGAGCGCATTACCCCATCTCACCAAACCCACTCCTCATTTTCCCCTGTAGGCACAAAACTAGAAGTTCACAATGTCTGCAAATCTTATGGTATGAAAGGCAAGCCCTTGGTGGTGCTAGATGACATCAACTTACAGATTCACTCTAGAGAATTTGTCTGTTTGGTCGGCTCCTCTGGCTGTGGCAAGTCTACGTTACTCAACATCGTCGCTGGGCTGGCTGCACCTTCTTCTGGTGCGGTTTTTGTCGATGATCAATTAGTGACAGGGCGGCCTGGTTCCGATCGCGGCATGGTATTTCAGGGTTACACCCTCTACCCTTGGCTAACCGTGGCTCAGAATGTGGCATTTGGGCTGCAACTCCGCAAAATATCGAAGGCCGAACAGCGCGATCGCGTGGGTTACTTCCTCAATGTGGTGGGGTTATCAAAGTTTGCCAACAGCTACCCCAAACAGTTATCGGGTGGGATGAAGCAACGGGTGGCGATCGCACGGGCCTTAGCCAATGAGCCAGCCGTGTTGCTGATGGATGAGCCTTTTGGTGCGCTTGATGCTCAGACGAAAGAACAGATGCAGCAGTTCCTGCTGGAGCTTTGGGATCAGGCTCATGTCACGGTGATGATGATTACGCATGACATAGAAGAGGCCATCTATCTATCGCAGCGAGTCTATGTGATGGATGCTCATCCCGGACGCATCAAAGCCGAAGTTACGATTCAATTGCCAGAACGTCGAGAACTGGATATTAAACTTTCTCCTGCCTTTGTCGATATCAAACGGCAAATTATTCATACTCTCCGTCACGATGTTGCCACAGTTTCTCTTTAGTTAATTAAACTCAATTAAACTCCATGCGTAAGTTCCCTTCTTTGGTTCGGTTGCTGGGTTTAGCGTTCCTGTCTTTAGTCCTCAGCATTGCCTGCTCTCAGCAACCCAACACCAATGCGCCTCAATCTCAAGCGTTGGTTTCTGCTACTAATAACTGGGTGGGCTATTCTGGTCATCACGTAGCAGTAGGCAAAAATCTTTTCTCCCAAGCAGGGCTAAAAGTTCAAGATCTGTTTTTCCAGAGTGCTACAGAAGAGATGACCGCATTCTTAGCAGGAAAAGTGGATATTGGTTGGTTTACCTCTGGAGATGCCATTCAAATGGCGGCTAAAGATCCCTCGATCAAGATGATCTACTTGGTGGACTACTCCAATGGCTCGGATGGCATTATTGGCCGTGGCATTCAATCTCCTCAAGATGTCAAAGGCAAAACGATCGCCCGCGAAAATATTTTATTTGAAAAAGTTCTGCTCCGAGCCTACCTAGAAAAAGGAGGGCTGACTGAAGCAGATGCGATCGTCAAAGACCTAGCGGCGGCTGATGCGGCAACCGCTTTCGCAGCCAAACAAGTGGATGTTGCTGTTTCCTATGAACCTTACTTGAGCAAAGCCGCACAGCAAGGGGGAGGGGAAATCATTTTCTCCACTAAGGATACCAATCTGATTGCGGATGTAATTGCGGTGCATGACAAGTTGCTGCAAACCCGTCAGGCAGACCTACAAACTTATCTCAAAGCAGTTGATCAAGCTGTGAAGCTTTTGAATGCAAATGATGCCGAGTCTCTGAAGCTTGCAGGTACTAGGCTGGGGGTGAGCGCTGAGGAAATCAAAACGCAATTGGAAGGCGTGAAACTATTTGATTTAGAGGGCAATAAATCCGTCGGCTTCAACCCTAGTAATGCCAACAGCTTGATTGGCAATTTAGACATGACTGCCAAAGCTGCTTACGACTTTAAGTTTGTGCCTCAGGCTCTCAAAGTTGAGTCCTTATATGATGCTTCAGTCGTGAAGGCAGCATAATTCTCCATTGCTCATCTGTTCGTTATCATCATGTGCAACAAACCTGTCTGTGAGCATTGGTTTTCCACCCAGCGGCTGCGAGACGACCTGTATCTAATTACAGAGCCTCACTACTACGCCTACAATCGCGCCAATCTTTGGCTAATCAAAGGCCAAACTCAAGATCTACTGATTGATACAGGGCTAGGAGTAGCGAGTTTGCGACAACATATTGCTGCCCTGATTGATAAGCCTTTGCTAGCGATCGCCTCTCACATTCATTTCGACCATGCAGGCGGACTGTATGAGTTTGATGACCGAGCCATTCATGCGGCGGAAGCAGAAGCTTTGCGACGAGGCGATGATTATGAGGCGCTGTGCTTACCAGAGCAGGGCTGGGTGAAACCGGAACACTTTGATTTGCTACCTCACGCTGGGTTTACGGTGGAGCAGTACACCCTCCAAGCCGTTGAACCCACCCAAATTTTGCAAGAAGGAGATGTCCTAGACTTAGGCGATCGCGCTTTAGAAGTGTTGCATCTACCGGGACATTCCGCTGGCTGTATCGCTTTGTACGATCCTGTCTCACAAGAGTTGTTCTCTGGCGATGTGATCTATGACAGTGAGTTACTAGATGAACTGCATTGCAGCCACATCCCCACCTACACAGCCACCTACGAGCGCTTGCAAAAGCTACCTGTAGAAACGGTCTATCCCGGTCACTACACTATTTTTGGCCAGGAACGATATCACCAAATCATGCAGGATTATCTAGAGCGCCGCCGCCAACCAGGATGCCCAATTGAGGCTCTGCCGGGAAGTGTGAGACCATGACTTGCCCAGAACACCCTACTAACCAGCCTGTGCTCTGGGAAGAACTAACTTGGGAACAGATCACCCAACTGCGGGAGGGCGGGATCAACATGGTGATCCTCCCGATTGGAGCAACTGAGCAACATGGTCTGCATTTGCCCGTCGGGGTAGATACTCTCTCCGCGATCGCCGTAGCTCATGGAGTTTCCGCTCAAACAGGTATCCCCGTGTTACCTGCCTTATCCTATGGCTGCTCTCTAGGTCATTCTAAAAAGTGGCCAGGGACTATCTCTCTGCGGCCTGAAACTTTAGCCAAGTTAATTCTAGAAATTGCCGAGTGGGTTTATAGTGCTGGGTTTCAGCGTTTGCTTCTGCTGAATGGTCACGTCACCAACTGGGCACCGCTGCGTTGTGGTCTAGAAAATGTGCGGCATAGCTATCCCGATCTCCGGATTGCACTGCGATCGCTTTGGGAAATCACCCCCCAGATTCACCAGTTCTATCACCAGGATGCGGCTAACTTTCATGCCAACTGTGCCGAGACTTCGATGATGTTGGCGTTACGTCCCGATCTGGTGCAGATGGATAAAGCGCTAGATGAACCCAATCGCTCTGCAGGTTGCTTTTTTGCCTATACCGTCAATAAAGAGAGTGTTCATGGAGCGGTGGGAACCCCTAGCCAAGCAGATTTCAACTTTGGCAAACAAATCTTAGAAAGCTGTGTGGCAGAACTCAGCGCCCAACTGCAACGAGCCATGACGGAAGGAACTCCCCTAGAAGAGATGCCTCCCACCATTCAGTAACGCCCGATTTTGAAGGATAAAGAAGATGACTGAAACCCTAACTCCAGAATCACAAGCACTCAAAGAATCTCTGCAAGATCAAGGCGTGAAGTATGCCCTGGCTAGTTTTGTCGATATCCACGGCATGTGCAAAGCCAAATCCGTACCACTGAACCACTGGGGCCAAATGATGTCAGGGTCAGAGCTGTTTACTGGGGCCGCTCTGGATGGCGTGCCACAGGATGTTAGCGACGAAGAAGTGTCAGCCCGTCCAGACCCCAACTCAGCGACTATCTTGCCCTGGAATTCAGAACTGGTTTGGTTAGCTAGCGATCTTTACCTGAAAGGAGAACCTTTTGAAGCTTGCTCTCGCGGCATCCTCAAGCGAGTTCTAGCTGAAGCCGCTTCGATGGGGTTTACCTTCAATTTAGGAATCGAAACTGAGTTTTTTCTCCTGAAAGAAGGAGAAGATGGCAAAGTCATGCCAGTGAGCGATCGCGACACCTTAGCCAAACCTTGCTACGACCTGCAAGGACTGCTGGATAATTACACCTGGGTGACAGAAATTGTCGAAGCCATGAATAGTCTGGGATGGGATGTCTACTCCTTCGACCACGAAGATGGCAATGGCCAGTTTGAAACCGATTTCGCTTATTGTGATGCCCTAAAAATGGCCGATCGCTTTACCTTCTTTCGGCTCATGGTGAAAGAGATCGCTCGCAAGCATGGCTTTTTCGCCACTTTCATGCCCAAACCTTTTGCCAATCGAACGGGAAGCGGCGCTCACTACAATATGTCCTTGGCTGATATCCAAACAGGAGAGAATCTGTTTTATGAACCTGACGATACGCGAGGTTGTAAGCTCTCCAAACTCGGCTATCAGTTCATTGCAGGTATCCTCAAACATGCTCCTGCCATCTGCGCCGTCATTGCCCCTACGGTCAATAGCTACAAGCGGTTGGTAGCCAGAGGCAGTATGTCAGGTTTCACTTGGGCTCCCATCTACGTCTGCTACGGCAACAACAACCGCACCAATATGTTGCGGATTCCCTTAGCAGGTGGACGAGTGGAATGTCGTGCCGCTGATATTGCCAGCAATCCCTATCTTGGTGCCGCCATGCTGCTAGCCGCCGGATTAGAGGGAGTTCGGGAGGGGGTCGATCCAGGGGAGCCTCATGTTGAAAACATGTATAACTACTCGTTAGAGCAATTGGAGGAGATGGGGATTCGCTTCCTACCGCGTAACTTGGGAGAGGCGATCGCCGCTTTTGCCAGCGACCCGTTGAGCGAAAAGGTGATGGGGCCATTAATGTACAAATCTTACATTGAGTTCAAGTCCCAGGAATGGGAGGAATATCACACCCATGTCTCCGATTGGGAAATCCAGCGGTATTTAAAGTTCTTCTAAACTCAGGTTTTCTTAAACATCACTTTTAGCGTAAGTCTTAACCCTAGCAGAGGTAATTTCGGTGACTCAATCCAGCCTAGCGAATTCAGAATCTAGCCGCGAATATCACTATTTGCAGCCCTCAACTTTTTGGAGTATTCGTCAAGGATTTCCTAAATCCCTATCTTTGCTCCTCATTGCCATCTCCCTAGTCGTTCCGTTATTACTCTGGACTGTGGTTAGCTCTTTGGGATGGGTGTCACCAATCTTTTTGCCTTCCCCAGCCCTTGTATTTCAAGCTGGCCTCAAAATGTTTACTGAAGACAATCTAGCGTTAGATGTCTTAGTCAGCAGTGGTCGTGTCTTGGCTGGTTTTCTCGCAGCCGCAATCATTGGCGTACCGATGGGATTGGCAATGGGCACATTCTATAGCCTGGATAGTTTGTTTGCTCC
This sequence comes from Trichocoleus desertorum NBK24, assembly GCF_030409055.1. Lineage (GTDB taxonomy): Bacteria > Cyanobacteriota > Cyanobacteriia > FACHB-46 > FACHB-46 > Trichocoleus > Trichocoleus desertorum_B. The sequence goes on from NZ_CP116619.1 coordinate 170,288, forward strand.
CTTGGTCGGTGTTGTGCGTTATATGCCTGTGACTGCCTTTGTGCCATTAATTGTGATTTGGCTCGGCTTGGGAGAGCCTTCCAAAATCTTGATCATCATGTTGGGAGTGGTGTTGTATAACGCCATTATGGTGGCGGACGCAGTGAAGTTTATCCCCAATGAGATGATCAATGTGGCTTACACATTGGGGGCAACTCGGCGGAATGTCGTCTTTAAAGTGATTATCCCTGCTGCCTTCCCTAGTGTCCTCGATACGCTTCGCGTCAACATTTCTGGAGCTTGGAACTTCCTGGTCATTGCAGAACTGGTAGCGGCTCAAAATGGTTTAGGCTTCAAAATTATCCAAGCTCAACGCTTTCTGCAAACCGAAAAAGTGTTATTCTGCATTGCCTTAATTGGCGTAATTGGCGTTGTAATTGACTACGGCTTAAAATCGCTTTCGCAAAAGCTAACACCTTGGGCCGACCAAATTCGACATTAATTTGTCATTCCAGAGCATTGGGCTAAATCATCACTTTTACAGGTACTCTATGTCTTTCCAATTTAATCCCCAAACCACAGCACTGATCTGTATTGACTTCCAAACAGGTGTGTTTACTGGCGAGGGTGGATTACCCCATGTGGGTACAGCCGAGGTTTTGCCAAAAGCTAAGCAAGTATTAGCAGCCGCGCGAGCCGCCAAAATGCCCATCATCCACTTTAAGGAAATCCATCGCAAGGAAATGGTGGACTTTGGCCGAGAACTGGATGGTGCAGAACCGATCCATTGCTTGGAGACTTGGCCGAGCACCGACTATTACTGGGAACTCGCCCCAATTGAGGGAGAATTTGCTATTAGTAAACGCCGCTATAGCTGCTTCTTTGGCACTGACCTGGAAATACTCCTACGAGGCTTAAAAGTTGATACCCTAATCTTGATGGGCACGATGACCAATGTCTGTGTCCACTACACCGCCGCCGAAGCCCACCACCGCGACCATCACTTTCATGTGATCGAGGATTGCTGTGCTGGCTCCGATTGGGAGGCTCACTGGGCAGCACTGAAGGCGATGGCATATCTGCAACGATCGGCCCGAATTAAGCACGATGAATTTATCCAGGCAACTCAATTAATAACTCCAGCGGCGATCGCCTAAAGCACAGCTACAATACTGATTTAGCCGCAGAATTAGATAGTGGCGTAGCAACGGTTCCGAAACGGCGCTCGCGCCCCTGATAAGCCAATAAAGCTTGATGGAAAGCAGATCGATCAAAATCGGGCCAAAGGATATCCGTAAAATACAATTCTGTATAAGCCAACTGCCACAACAAGAAGTTGCTCAAACGCAGCTCGCCACTGGTACGAATCAGGAGATCTGGATTAGGGATATCAGCAGTATAAAGATATTGCTCAATTAAATTCTCTGTCACATTAGCGGCACTAAGATTCCCCTGCTGCACTTGCTCAGCCACCTGGCGACAAGCCCTCGCAATCTCAGCGCGACTGCCATAATTCATAGCCACATTAAATTGCAGCACTCGATTGTTGGCTGTGGCTATGGTTGCGTGGTGACTTTCTTGCTGCAAAGCGTCCGGGAGAATAGATAAATCTCCAATAAAAACAGTTTTTACCCCCTCTCGCTGCATTTCGGCCAATTCCTGACGCAACAACCGCTTAAACAGCAGCATCAGAAAATTGACCTCTTCAGGCGATCGCCGCCAATTTTCAGTCGAGAAAGCATAGGTAGTCAGCGATTCAATGCCCCAGTCTTTGCAGCAACGTAATAGCGCTTTGAGAGTTTTAGCACCTTGACGATGCCCTGCAACCCGTGGCCAACCCCGCTGAGTCGCCCAGCGCCCATTCCCATCCATAATCACCGCCACATGACGAGGCAAGCGTTGAGGATCTAAATCAGTCGGTAAAGACAAAAGAAATTTGGTAACCATGTAAATTTCGAATTCTCAGCTTATATCAATTACTCATCATCAACAGCAAAACACTGCTTACCCTTCAGATATTTCTTTTCCTCCTTTCCTTCGAAACGCTGCGCGAACATCCCTCATCCCTCATCCTTCCTCCTTCCTCCTTCATCTTTTCTCCCTCCTGCTTACCAAAAAGCTCTTGCAACTCCGCAGCCGTCAAACTCCTGCTCCAACCATAAAGATGGTGCAAAATCCGAGTACAGGTAAAAATAAACGTGGCTCGGTTACGCCAAGACCAAGACTGCCAAGCCAGGACGTTGGTCATGCGATGTAGCGTGCCAACCAAACTACTGCGGTTTTGGCTGTAAGTCAGTCGTCCTTGCATTGTTCGGAGGAGGGTGAGAGCAATATGAGGCAGAGAAGACTCCGGAAAGGCCCAAACTCCAAATCCCCAGAACTTAGTCATGTGATTGATCTCATCTTGTGCCAACTCTTCTAGGACTGCCTGGAGAGGGCCTGTTGTATGTGCCATCAGCCAAAAATAGAGACAAGTGGCACCATATTCAGTCGCGACGCGGTGGAGTCCATGTCGATAGAGATCGTTGCGGGGATTGCCAGACGATTGATAGGGCCGAACTTCACGCAGAGCAGGTGTAATTTTTTCACCTGTTAGTTGGGTATACACCTTCATCAGGGCTGGCGTATGTTGTCGCTCCTCTTTTTCCCACAAACCTGGCTCTATCAGGGAACCATGCTCGTCTACGGTACCACCGACAAACCGAGCTAACTGGGGATGTAACTGCTCTAGATACAGCCGACTGGCCTGTGTATATTGCCGAATCGGAGCTTCTGTGTCGATCGCGCCTTTGAGAATCGCCAAAAACACATCTAGGTCAATCCCAATTACTTGCTGACGGTCGATCGCGTGCCAATCAATCGGTTGCCAAGGTCGAGTTTGCGGGGTTCTAAACTGAACTGGGAGATCTTCTAAGCGATCGCACAAATGTTCTACAGAGAGATAGCGATTGATCAAAGCATCAATTCGACTCTGAATCTGCCAGTAGTTTAGGTCTTGGTGGTACTGGCCTGCTAAGTCGATTGAAGTTGAATTTAATTGCAGCGTTTCAACCATATTTCTCTCAACCAGCTCTTTTCCTGTAGCTTATAAAGGCGCAGCATGCTTTGTCAGTCGGTTGGAGTCGGGAGTTTTATCCGGGCAAAAAGTCGGAAAAATCGGAAAAATCGGATGAGCCGTTGTAGCCAAGCTGAGTCGTCAGTCAGACTGTAACCTTGTACGAGGTAGACTAAATACAACTTTGCGATGTGGCTATCAATGGACGCTGAAGCAGTATTGGCATGGGTTGACACCCTAGTTCTGACCAAGACTGGGCAACGTCTGAGCGATTTACAGAAAACAATCTTGCACAAAGTCTGGCAGGGGCACAAGTATTTTGAAATCGCCGCTGACTACGGCTGTACGGAAGGGCATGTCAAAGATGTTGGTTCCGACCTGTGGAAATTTCTCTCTCAACAACTCGGTGAAAAGATTACTAAAACCAACTGCCGAGCCGCGTTAGCGCGATATTTTCAAGCTGCGTCCATCACATCACAAATTTCTTGTACTCAACTCCATTTCTCGGCTCCTCCCCCATTCCATCCAGATGTAGCCCCAACCCCAGAACTCACTAACTTTGTTGGACGTACAACCGCGATCGCCCATCTCAATCGTTTAGCCAGCCAAGGAGCCAAGGCGATCGTTATTCAGGGAGAAGGCGGTTTAGGAAAAACGACACTGGCCCAACAATATCTACAAACCCAGGAATTTGAGATAGTTTTAGAACTGTTGATGGCGAAGGAAACCCAAAATATTACCTCTGCTGAACGGGTCGTAGAGGAATGGCTCCAGCATGACTTTGGCCAAGAGCCCAGCGTAGAGTTTGGCGTGAATTTAGGACGACTCAAGCGACAACTCCAAACTCGGCGCATTGGCCTATTGATCGACAACTTAGAGCCTGCCCTAGATTTGCAAGGACGATTGTTAGCCGCGCATCGCAACTATGTTGAGCTATTGCGAATTTTGACCGATGGCCGAGTCCGATCGCTGACCCTAATTACCAGTCGCGATCGCCTATGTGAATCGAGCCTCAGCCTATTGCACTATCGACTACCCAGCTTAGAACAGGAGGCGTGGGAGCAGTTCTTTCGGCATCAAAACATTGCAATCAATGAGTCAGTGCTGCAAAAAATGCACCGGGCTTATGGCGGCAACGCTAAGGCAATGGGGATTCTTTGTGGCGCGATTCAGGAAGACTTTGCTCATGATATGGCGGCTTACTGGCAAGAAAACGACGGCGATTTGCTAGTGACCACTGACCTAAAAGACTTAGTGGCTAGCCAAGTCAATCGGCTACAAGCGCTAGACCCTCAAGCGTATCGATTGTTTTACCGTTTGGGCTGTTATCGTTACCAAGATGTCCCCACCATTCCCACAGCAGCACTCCTCTGTTTACTGTGGGATGTCCCACCGACGCAGCAGCGACAAACTATTGCCTCCCTTCGCAACCGCTCTCTAATCGAATACCATAACGGCGGCTACTGGCTGCATCCCGTCATCCGGGCAGAGGCGATCGCCCGTCTGCGAGCCAGTGATGAGTGGGTCACTGTGAACCACAAAGCAGCAGAGTTCTGGACTGCCAATGTCCGTGCGATTGAAACGACCAAAGATGCGCTACAAGCCCTAGAAGCCTACTATCACTACGTTGAAATTAATGATTTTGAGGCAGCGAGCAGCGTAATTCTCAAAAGTAGAAATAATCAGTGGCAGCAGTTTCTCCCTCTCGGTAGCACCTTATATCGGATGGGGCTACTGCAACCGCTACTGGCTGCTATTAATCAAGTAATTCGCAATGTGCACTCCGATCGCAACCTCAGCGAACTCTACAACATCTGGGGAGATTTGCACTGGATTACGGGCAACATTCATCAGGCGATCGCTTGCCAAGAAACGACCATGACGCTGGCTCATCAAGCCTTGCAGTCTCTCCCTACTGCCCCCCAAACTCCAGCCGAGAAACATCAGCTCTACTACTTCAAAATGCTGGAAGTCGATTCCCTACTCAGCATTGGTCTTTACAAAATTGATCTGTGGGAGTTGGCGGATGCTGCCCGTTTGTTTCAGCAAGTAATCGCTCTAGCTCAAAACACCGAACACCACCGCTGGGCCGAAAAAGCCACTGTTTGTCTAGCTTTAGTCAATTCTTATTTAGATTTACCTAGTGCATCTCTCACGTTGGTGGAGACAATCTACCATTCTCTCCTGACCAAGCAGTTGGCAGAGCACAGCGGCAGATTTGCCTACTTCATTCAAATTCTAGGCCAAACTTATGTCAATTTAGGCGATTTCGAGAAGGCAGGTGCCATGTATCAGATGGCATTGACCTTTTCTGAGGCAGGTTCCTACACCCAAATTAAAGCCAAAACTCTCAATGGTTTAGCCGAAATTGAGCGCCAACAATCTGCTTTTGATATCGCCCTCAATCATCATGCTGAAGCGATCGCCCTTTTAGAACAAATTGGTGCCAAATGTGACTTGGCTGAAGCTTATTTTCAGCTAGGACTCACTCACCAAAAAATGAACAATATTGTGAGTAGTCAAACCAACTTTGAGCGGGCCATCCAGCTATTCACAGAAATGCAAGCGCCCCAGCAAGTGCTCAAAGTGAAGCAAGACCAGAGGTCATAGCGCTACGATCGCGTCCCTAATTAGCTCAGAAACCTACGCAGAATCGGGCGATCGCCCACTAGACTAACAGAGGAGGCTTTTTCAACCGAGACGACTAGTAACTGAGACTACAAAACATGCATCATCAATCACTCTCTTTACCCCTGATGGGATGCGGCACTTGGGCCTGGGGCAATCGTTTGCTGTGGGGCTACGACGAGAGCATGGATGAGCAGTTGCAAGCTGTCTTTAACTTGTGCGTCCAGCAAGGTGTGACGTTATTCGATACAGGCGATTCCTACGGTACGGGCAAATTCAATGGACGCAGTGAGCAATTACTTGGACAGTTTACCCAAGCGTATGCCGGCCCCAATCAAGCAGAAATCTGTATCGCGACGAAATTGGCCGCTTATCCCTGGCGATTGACGCGCAAAGCAATGGTGTCGGCTGGGCAAGCTTCGGCTCAGCGCTTAGGGAGAAACGTAGATTTGGTGCAGATGCATTGGTCTACAGCGAACTATGCACCTTGGCAGGAATGGTCTCTCTTAGATGGTCTGGGTGATCTGTATGAACAAGGACTTGCCAAAGGAGTCGGTCTGTCTAATTACGGCCCGAAGCGGTTACGACAAGTCCATCAAAGACTGGCAGAGCGCGGCATTCCTATCTCCACCTTACAAGTGCAATACTCGCTGTTGTCTACCTATCCAGTTACAGAGCTAGGGTTGAAAGATGTCTGTGATGAGTTAGGCATCAAACTCATCGCCTATAGTCCTCTGGCTCTGGGAATCCTAACGGGCAAGTATTCCGAGCAAGGCCCCTTCCCCAAAGGCATTCGCGGACTCCTCTTTAAGCAACTTCTGTCAGGCAGCCGACCTTTGCTAGATTGCTTGCAGGCGATCGCCACCTCTCGCGACAAAACCATGTCTCAAGTTGCCCTGAATTGGTGTATTGCCAAAGGCACCATTCCCATTCCTGGCGCAAAAAACGTAGAACAAGCCCAGCAGAATGTCGGAGCTTTAGGGTGGCAACTGGATGCAGGTGAAATGGCAGAACTCGATCAAGCTGCTGCTAACGTAGACAAACCGATGGTGCAGAATATCTTTCAGACCAGATAAATCCGCCATCTACTCTTTTTGTGATAACTATCACCAAAAAACTGAGCTTTAATCACTGAAACAAAGGAGCTACATCACTGAGAAATCCTTGCAGAATCACCTTTGTAGTGCTGGCGACATCACTGGAAAGTCTGTTTAATTAGGCGATATTGAGGGTAGGAAAAGCTCCCTTTAGAAATATCATGTTAGTCACCGCATGTCTACTACCTTCTGCCCTCTCTGACTTGTTTGCTCAGTCTCAAGACTCTGGCAAAATCACCCTCGCCGATCGCTACGGGCTGAGAGTCGCTTTGTTAGATTCTGCTTTGAGTGAAGATGAGCTAGGCTCTATCGATCGCCTGTTACATGCCATTCGTCGAGGCCGAGTTGAGGTAGTCGATGAACTCTCCGTCATTCTTTCGCTCAACTAGTTTCATCTACTTGTCTTTCATTTTTTGAATTTAAAAAGCCAAAGTTATAGCCCATAGTTTCGGTACTATTTTTAACTACATTCAGAAAATCTTTAACTACATCAAGTCCTCCTAAAACAAGGCAAAACTCACTCAACCTGTAGAATTAAAAGCGATCGCTTCCTAGCCAGTTGGTTGAGTCGAGACACAAGCCTGTGACAGAAACGCCCTTATTACTCGCCCTAGATTTTGGCGGCACGAAACACGCAGCAGCACTGATTGGTCAGGGCGAGACCCAATGGCGAGATTCCCGTCGTCAGCTCTCTCCTGCCAAACCCAATGCCCAGACCGATTGGCAGATCATGCGATCGCTAGCTCATGAACTGCTGCAAGGTGCCAAGCCGAGTGCGATCGGAGTCAGCTTTGGTGGGCCAGTCGATGCCAAAACTGGAACAGTACGGCTCTCTCACCATGTCCCTGGGTGGGAAAATGTACCGCTACAGCAATGGCTAGAAGCAGAGTTTGCTGCCCCTGCCAGTGTGGATAATGATGCCAACGTTGCGGCGGTGGGAGAGCATCGCTTTGGAGCAGGTCGAGGTTGCGACAGCTTGTTCTACATCACCATCAGTACAGGCGTGGGCGGTGGCTGGATTCTCAACGGTCAACTGTGGTCAGGAGCCGAAGGGATGGCGGGAGAAATTGGTCATATCGTGGTTGATCCCGATGGGCCGCTCTGTCTATGCGGCAAACGTGGCTGTGTCGAACGGTTAGCCTCTGGCCCCTACATTGCCCAGGACATCCGAGAACAGCTAGTAGCCCAGCCCCACCGAGGCCAAATTCTGCGATCGCTCGTCAACCAGAACCTAGACACAATAACCGCTCAGGTAGTCAGCCAAGCCACAACCCAGGGCGATGACTTAGCTTGGGAAGTGTTGGAGGTCGCAGCCTGGGCGCTCGGTCTGGGAATTGGCAATGTAGCTAACTTGATGAATCCGCAACGCTTTATTTTAGGTGGGGGTGTGACGAAATCAGGAGCACAGTGGTGGGAGACGGTGCGACAAACGGCTCAGACTACCGCGCTACCAGAAATCCACTTTGAAATTGTCCCTGCGGCCTTAGGTGATGAGGCTCCTTTGTGGGGAGCTGTCGCTCTGGCTAGCGATCGCCTCCAAGACTAATCCTTAGGATTGCTATATGTCACTTGATTTTTGGGCTAAAACCAGCGGCACCTGGATTAATATCGGCACTGTCCTGGCTGGTACCGCACTAGGCTTGGGGCTGCAAGGTCGCTTACCACTACGCATGCAACGCATCATTACTCAAGGCTTAGGGTTGATCACCTTGTTCGTGGGGATTCAGATGGCGGGTAGCTTAACCAAAACTCAAGCAGGCCGCATTGATGGTGTGGTTTTAGCATTATTGGCGATCGCTCTTGGTGGCCTGCTTGGCGAGTGGTGGCAGCTAGAAGAACGACTCACAGCAGTCGGGGATTGGCTGAAGCAACGCTTTAAGGGTGGTGGTGGCTTTACCGATGGCTTTGTCGCTGCTAGCCTCTTGTTTTGTGTCGGCCCCATGACATTAATCGGTAGCCTCAACAATGGTCTCACCGGGGACAACACCCTGCTGACCTTGAAAGCCACAATGGATGGCTTAGCCGCGATCGCTTTCACTAGCAGTTTTGGTATCGGTGTGGGCTTTTCCACCTTGATCATTTTGGTCTATCAAGGTGGCTTGTCCTTAGCGGCAGGTCTACTAGCTCAGTCCCTTCCTGATCCCGCCACCGATCCCCGTGTGCTGCTAATAACAGGAGTAGGAGGGCTGATGATCTTGGGCATCTCCCTCAACTTATTGGAAGTTGCCCAAGTGCGCGTCGCTTCCTTCTTACCAGCCTTGGCATTAGCACCCTTAATCTATTTCATTTTGGCTCGCTAGCCACTACAGTTTTTCCCAAGCTTGAATCAGGGCTTGCAGAGCTTGAGGTAAACCTTCCTTGTCAATGTCGATGTATTCAAAGGTGCTACCCATTGCTTGCACAGTTGAGGTTGGGTAATCAGCAAAAGCAGCACTGGTGAAGAATCTCAAGCCATTCATGTTAGGAACTCTTTGCTGCTCTAGCACCTGTTGGAACTGACTCAGTTGTTGTTGAGACAGACGCTTAATCACCGTGGGCCGAGAAGATGGGGAGTTCAATCCGCGAGTCTGGCGGTAGAGCGTACCATCAGCAGTGAGGTAAGTATCGGTTACGCTTCCGGTCAAGCCACCAGAAACGCTGAGACGAAACACTACATTGTCACCGATTGGCGTAGGCGGTTCGTTTCCTTCAGGGATGAAAGAAGTGAAAACTTCACCTCGACTGCCGCTGGCTGTAGCATTTTGGGCAATGCGGGAAGCATCTTGGCTTACATGGTAGACCCAGTGTTGTTGATCGCCCGCTATAATCACCTGCCAGCCAGAAATCGCAATTCTCGTGCAAGCTCGTCCGGGTTCATAAATACCCATGCAGCCATCAAAGGTGGCAGCTTTAGATTCTAAAACGCGCAAGCTGGAAGCAGGAACGCGAGTTTGTTGGGCAATGGTCTCGAACAGGCGATCCACAACTTGAGGTGGCAGAGCAGAGGGATCTTGAGTTTCTATCTTAATCACCTGAGCTTTCAGGTCAGTGCGGTAGACCCAGTTCTCTTTGCCATTGGTCATTTCGACCCGCCAGCCCTCTACCGTTGCCATCGCGCAGCGCTCGTTGGGTTGAGCCAGCCCTAAGCAGCTATCTCCCCAAGTTTCTCGGCTAAAGCTAACCACTTTTAAGCCGCGCGATCGCAAGTCGAAGCGTTGAACTAAATCTTGTTTAACTCGCCGGACAACCATTTGGGGCAAACGAGTTTTAGCCTTAGCAGCTTGGGCTTGTTTAAGTTGAGCAATCAGGGGTTGGGAAGGTTGGGGCAGCGCGATCGCTGCTGGTGCAGAAACAGCACCGAACATGACAGCACCCAACAGAGCCAATGACAACAGCTTTTGAGGTTGCTTAGCTGCTGAGGAGTTGGAAGTGAAACGCATCATTGGAAGTACCAGAAGTAAGAGAGTCATTGATTACTCTCCTAAACTAGCCTTCTGCCCTCAACCTCTGAGTTCGGTTACAAAATTGGTTACAAAATTAACCGATTTAGGCGACTGGAACTCCCCCGGTTTGCCGACTCACCGCTTCTGCCAGGATCTCTAGCATTTCCGCAGTTGTGCCTAAGTCCACACAGGGATCGGTAATGCTCTGACCATAGGTGAGCTGAGACAAGTCTTCCGGAATCGGTTGATTGCCTGCCACCAAATGACTCTCAATCATGATCCCCATAATGTGAGGGGAGCCAGCTTTCACCTGAGCAGCAATATCCTGTGAGACCAAAGGTTGGCGGGTGTAGTCTTTGTCAGAATTGCCATGACTGCAATCAATCATGATGCGCTGGTTGAGCTTGTATTTGCTCAGTTCCTTGGCTGATTTCTCGATGTAAGCCGCGTCGTAGTTTGGCCCCTGCTTACCACCGCGTAAGACCAAGTGACCATCTGGATTACCTGTGGTGGTGACAATACTCGCTAGCCCTTGGGAGCTGATCCCTAAAAAATGATGGGGAGAATTGGCTGCTAGCATGGCATTCACAGCAGCACCCAGGTTGCCATCGGTGCCATTCTTATAACCGACAGGCATGGAGAGCCCAGAAGCCATTTCTCGGTGAGTTTGGCTTTCGGTGGTGCGAGCCCCGATCGCGGTCCAGGAAATCAGGTCTGCTAGATACTGTGGGGTGATGGGATCAAGCAATTCTGTGGCAGCAGGCAAACCCAGTTTAGCCAATTCTAGGAGCAATTTCCGCGCCTGACGCAACCCTGTATTGATGTCGTAACTGCCATCTAGGTGGGGATCGTTGATTAAGCCCTTCCAGCCAATCGTAGTGCGAGGCTTCTCGAAATAAACGCGCATGACGATCTCAAGCTGGTCTTGTAGCGCTGTCCGCAGCTTGAGCAACTTTTGACCATACTCGTACGCAGCATCCACATCATGGATCGAGCAGGGACCCACAATTACGAGTAGGCGTTGATCCTCTCCTTGCAGAATATTGCGGATGCGATCGCGGGTTTCTGCCACCAAAGTAGACACTTCTTCAGTGATCGGCAATTCGCTATGAATAAAGGCTGGACTCAATAGGGGACGCGTTTCAACGACGTGCAAATCGTAGGTTCTACGCATGGGACTTATAAACTCTCAACAAAGAAACCCGGTCTCTCAAATTGCAGCTTAACAGTTTCCCTCTCCGTCGTGACGTTCAGACAGATAAATTAAGCCACAATACTTAAATTAAGGAGTGCTAATTGGACTCAAGCTTAACTTTTTGCTGCTCACGTCGGCGTAACCAGTCAAACACTTGCTCAACCGATAGGTTCAAACTGACACCTTCTAAACTAGGCAAGCTATCTGTCTCTGAGAGCAGATCTGGCAAGCGATCGCACTGACAAATCAAGACTAACGGCTCCTTGGGATCAAGCAGCCACTTTAATTAGCCAAGCTTAAGACAACGCTATAGTGGCCGCGATGGCTAACCTTGCTCTACCACACAAGCTCGCCAATCACCTTAATGGGTATTTTGAAGTTCAGTGATGGCTTTAGCCAAGAGTTTCGGTTTTGCCAAGCAAGTTTTCTCAAAAAGTTGGGGATACAAGTTTCTGGCTCGATAGAAACAAGCAGTCTCTACATGAGCAGCTCTAAAATTTGTATTACCCAACGCTGCATTAGAGAAGTTTGCACCCGTCAGGTTAGCTCCTTCAAAGCTAGTAGAAGCCCAGGTAGAACGGTAGGGAAGGAGTTGGACAACTAAGTAAGCTGTAGTAGACACTAAAATAACTAGTGGAAAAAACAAAAGCAAAAACAGAAAAATACTAGCAACTAATACCAATAAATATAAGCCAAAATCCTCAAATGGACTTGGACCATTTCTCAGGAAATTCATGACAATACTAGCCACTAAACTGCTTGTAAAGTAGCATGAAACTACCATTGAAAAGTTTTTAGCAACCCATGTTGAGGAAAAGGCTAAGAAAAACAATGATGGTATGAAAGAGATCCCCCAAACCAGCCCTAAACCTAGCCCTCGCAAATGATCTGGATCATCTGGTTGTCCTAAGCCCTGAAAAATTTCAGCACAGTAAATTATGGCAAAGCTCATGGCTAGGCCAGCGACAAGTAACTGAAACGTGGCTCGGATTACTGTGGCTATCAACGTTGAGCCAGCCTTAGCACCACTAAAGTTAGCGTCTGTTAAGTCAGCATTAACAAAGCTAGCACCTCGAATATCAGCGTGGCTCAAGTCGACACCAAGTAGTTGCTGATGATCAAACTTTTGGTTGACTAGATTTTGATCGCCAAAGTTTCTTTTACCTCGTTCATAAAGACTAATCAGTTCTGAAGCTTTCATACGGTGACAGGTCGTATTAAGGATGATTTTCTGGATTTGGTTTTTCCAAAAAGCGATCGCCCTCTTAAATGCAAAAGAGCGATCGCGTTCATTGTGAAATCGAAGTAGGTATGCACCTAACTAGCCACGATTTCGCTCCAACAAAAGCATCATCACCAGGCTTAGAAGTACTTGAGCTTCTTCGTTACCGCTGAGTTGATCGACTTGCTTGATTGTAAAAATTCGAGATAAAAACGCTGGGCGTTTCTCCAAATACATCACGGGGTTTCCGTTAGCCCGATTCACTGCATAAACTGGATTAAACACATAGCCTGTAAATAGCCCGACGATGGGGATCTCTGCAAATAGGCTATCCATGACTTTTACCCAAGGGTTTTGCTCACTAATGGTAAAGACAGGAGTTTCACCATCATAAATGTCATAGTGAGCACGCCACAGTGACTTCATACCACGCCGCTTCACTGCACCCATTGTTCTGCCATTAGTATCTACAAAGTTGTAACGGGCGGAAAAGTCAATGATGCGATCGGCCTTGATCTCATATTTCAGTTGAGTGCGTTGAAGGTCAGCAAAAACATTGATCACCTCCTTGAGTTTGAACAGCTTCTGACGAATACAAAAGATGGTGTCTCCCGTTGCATCTTCTACAGAGAGCTGAGGGGCGAGCGACCAAAACTTAAAGGTGAGCGTGAGTGGATATTGCATGGGTAGTTCTGGAGAGAGATTAGAAGGGAGCGATCGCGCTAACTGCTTCACATGGCTGATTTTGGCTATTTTTTAGCCATCTGTGTTAATTCGAGCAATCAATTCCTTTAGAGTTACTTCAGCTTGAGCATTGCCGATTTGGCAAGTTCCCGCATTGGCATGACCACCGCCGCCATATTGCAGCATTAATTCGCCAATATTGGTTTTGGAGGTTTTGTTAAAAATCGACTTACCCACTGCGAAAACTGTATTCTGTTGCTTCACGCCCCACATTTGATGAATGGAGATGTTGCAGTTAGGAAACAAAGCATAAATCATGAAACGGTTGCCTGCGTAGATTACATCCTCATTCCGCAGGTCTAAGACCACTAAGTTGTCATATACGGTAGCACAACGCAGCAGTTGATCTTTGAACTGAGATGCCTGTTCAAAGTAGAGATCAACTCGTTCCTTAACATCAGGTAATTCTAAGATTTCAGCGATGGTATGGTTTTTGCAGTAGTCGATTAATTCCATCATCAAACTGTAGTTTGAGATGTTGAATTCCTTAAATCTTCCCAACCCTGTTCTGGCATCCATCAAAAAGTTGAGGAGTACCCAATTTTTAGGATGTAAAACTTCATCGATATTAAATTGAGCTGAATCTCCTTTATCAACGGCCTCCATCATTTCGGTGGAGATGTGGGGAAACTTCTCTAAGCCTCCAAAGTAGTCGTAAACCACTCTGGCTGCGGAAGGAGCCTCTGGGTTGTTAATATAGCCTGCTTCAGGATTTTGATTCCGCAGAATCTCACTGTAGTGGTGATCGAAGGCTAAATGAACTCCTGATACATAGGGTAGATTAGTGGTGATATCTTTATCGGTAATTGCAATCTTGCCATCCTGCATATCTTTAGGATGGACAAATTTAATTTCGTTAATCAAATCTAATTCTTTTAATAAAACAGCACAGACAAGGCCATCAAAATCGCTTCTAGTGACTAATCGGTATTGGTCGGTCATAACTACCATTAATAATTCCTCTTTCAGTAAAGCTCGTACTCAATGCGACACAGCTTTTGGCATCAGCGATCGCAAGCTAAGCATTCCACCCCTAGACTTCCCAGAACTTGCTAGATGGCGACAAAGAAAGTAAAACAGCTTAACTTAGAGCGCAAGAAACTATGGAAGCTTTTCTAACTCGCGCGATCGCCTAGCTGCACAGCAAAGGGCGAGACTGGAGTAGAATTATCGTTTATCTGCCACTGCTCACCCCTGCACCCCATGTTTTGCGACTACCTGGTACAAATCCTGACTGCTCGTGTTTATGATGTCGCCCAAGAATCGCCGCTAGAACATGCTCCCAATTTATCAGCACGAGTCAATAATAGACTGCTGTTGAAGCGGGAAGATATACAGTCAGTCTTTTCGTTTAAGCTACGGGGTGCCTATAACAAAATGGTGAACCTGTCTCCTGATCAGCTAGCCCAAGGAGTCATTGCGGCCTCGGCGGGCAACCATGCTCAAGGTGTTGCCCTAGGTGCGAGTCGGCTGGGAACTCGCGCCATTATTGTCATGCCCGTCACTACACCCCAGGTCAAGGTAGATGCCGTCAAAGCGCGCGGCGGTGAGGTAGTGCTACAGGGTGACACCTACGATGATGCCTATGCTTATGCCCGTCAACTCGAAGCTGAAAAAGGGTTGACCTTTATTCACCCCTTCGATGACCCGGATGTGATCGCAGGACAAGGCACCATCGGTATGGAGATTTTGCGGCAATGCCAGCAACCGATCCACGCCATCTTTGTCGCGATCGGCGGAGGCGGTTTAATCTCTGGAGTTGCAGCTTATGTCAAGCGGTTACGTCCAGAAATCAAGATCATTGGCGTAGAACCTGTGGATGCTGATGCCATGAACCAATCCCTCAAAGCAGGGCATCGGGTGCGATTACCTCAGGTGGGATTGTTTGCTGATGGGGTAGCGGTACGGGAAGTGGGAGAAGAAACCTTTCGTCTGTGTCAAGAATATGTAGATGAGATTATTCTGGTGGATACAGATGCCACCTGTGCAGCGATCAAAGATGTGTTTGAGGATACGCGATCGATCCTTGAACCTGCCGGAGCCTTAGCGATCGCTGGAGCCAAAGCCTATGCTGAGAGAGAACAGATTGAAGGAAAAACGCTAATTGCGATCGCTTGCGGTGCCAATATGAACTTCGATCGCCTGCGGTTTGTGGCAGAGCGAGCCGAGTTTGGCGAACGTCGAGAAGCGATCTTTGCGGTCACAATTCCAGAACAACCGGGTAGTCTGCGTAAGTTTTGTGAATGCTTAGGTCGCCGCAACTTAACAGAGTTTAACTACCGCATTTCTGACCAAAAGGAAGCGCATATCTTTGTGGGTGTACAAATTCAAAATCGCGCTGATGCCGCTAAGATGGCGCAAAACTTTGAGAACTGTGGGTTTAAAACCATCGATCTCACAGATGATGAGCTAACCAAACTCCACTTGCGACATATGGTAGGAGGTCACTCAGCCCTCGCTCATCATGAGTTACTTTACCGCTTCGAGTTCCCGGAGCGTCCTGGTGCCCTGATGAAGTTTGTCACCTCCATGAGTCCCAACTGGAATATCAGCATGTTCCACTACCGTAACAACGGTGCAGACTACGGACGAATTGTCGTGGGGATGCAAGTTCCACCCCAGGAGACTCAGGAGTGGCAAGCCTTTCTGGAAACTTTAGGATACCGCTATTGGGATGAAAGCCAAAACCCAGCCTATAAGTTGTTTTTGGGGTAGCAGAAAAGCTTATTTAGCGGCGCGATCGCAATACCATCCTAACTCCTCCTTCGGGTGCTACCATCACACCTCGGCGTTTGGGGCGCTCTGGTTTTTGGTCGGCCAACCCTAATTCATAGCGTTGTAGAGCTGTAGCTAAAACCAACTTCATTTCGAACCAGGCTAACGCCTCACCCACACAACGCCGGACACCACCTCCAAAGGGTAGGAACTCATAAGGAGAAAACTGGCGCTCTAGGAAGCGTTCGGGTCTAAATTGTTTAGAGTCTGGGTAGAGATCTTCGCGATGATGGGTGAGGTAAATATTACCAAACAACCTTACCCCTGGCTGTAATGAATAGCCCATCAGCTCTACAGGCTCCTTTACTGCTCGTGGCACTGTTAGCACAGCAATGGGATAAATCCGGAGGGTTTCTTGGCAAACTGCTGTGAGATAGGGTAGACGAGCGATATTAACCGGATCAGGTGCGTCTCCTAATGTGGCTAGCTCCTGAAGTATCCTCTCCCGAATGTGAGGAAATTTGTGCACCCAATAGAATGTCCAGGCGATCGCAGAGGCTGTCGTTTCGTGACCTGCTAGCAGAAAAGTCATTAACTCATCTTTTAGTTCGGCATCACTCATGCCTTCGCCAGTTTCATCCTCAGTGGAGAGAAGTAGGCTCAGGATATCTGGATTGGCAGGATCATGATGTTGCCGACGAGCTTGGATTTCTGCGTAGAGTCGTTCGTCAATTTGTCGCTGGAGATGTCGCACATAACCCCAGGGGCTGCGGGGGCCTAAATCCTTTTGTAGCGTAGGAAAAAAGAGCAAGCCTGCTATCAACGGAGACTGAAACAGATCCATAAGTGTAGTGATGCATTGCTTAAGCTCATCAAACTTCTCCCCCTCCGACAGCCCGAACACGACCCTCAAGATCACATCCATTGAGATATCTTGTGCCAGGGTTCGGGCGGTAAAGGGTTGGTTAGGCTCTAATTGAGCAAAAGCTTTATCTGCTAACTCAATGATTGACTGCCCATAAGCTCGCATGCGATCGCCGTGAAAGGGCGGCAGGAGAAGTTTACGCTCCCGACGATGGCGATCGCCCTCTAATACTAATAAGGAATATTGACCCACTAAAGGCCGCAACAATTGATTGGGCGGAGCAGCAAATTGCTTGGTATCGCTAGCAAAGATTTGTTGAAGGGCTTGGGGGTGACTCACTAGCAATAGTGTACTGGTATTCCCCATCACAGGTGCATTAAAAATATCACCATAGCGTTCTCCTGCTGCCTCCAGAAACCCTAGAGGATCTAAAGTGTATTGCAGCTTTTGTAACCAAGGTGGTGATTTTGGGCCGTCAGGGAGTTTCGTTAACATTGTTGTTTAGAGTAATAATGCAACGTAACCGCAGATGATAATGTATGTTTTAGTTCACAGTGGCTTGCTGAATTCTCTCCTCAATATCTTCTAGTGTTTGAATGATTAAGCGCTTTGCTTGCAGCTTCCAGCCCCACTGCTGAATTTTGAAGGCGGCAAACCCAGCAGCAGCCACGATCGCAAAATCGAAAGGTTGGGAAAAAGATATTCCTAGTAACAAGCCGAGTCCAGCAATGCCCCAAAAGGGTAGAGCGACGGTCTGACGCTGTTTCTCAACCAGTTGGCTTATGCTATCCGTGGGCATTTCAGCCAGGAGTGTTTCTTTGATCTGCCGCTGCTCTGATAAAGGGACAGAAATGCCAATTTTTTGACGCAGTTTTTCAATCTTGCGGGCATCGGTGCTGTACTCAGTTAATTCGTCCTCTGCCATGAGCAGTAATCGTTCTAGCTGTGCCATTCTCTACTTCCTAAAGTTACTTGATGCTATTTGAGGATTACGCTTGAGGGCGATCGCCTTTACCAGAGAGCGAATGTACTTGGAGCTTTCATTCGGATAATAGAAGTTTACAACACCCCTTCTTTTTATCCTTCAGTCACAGAAAAACTGAGCGTTGAAATTTTTAGCAACAACTTTCGTCAATGCAGAGGGTTAGGTAGCTAGATCCAGGAAACCTATTTGAGTTGAATGTATCTTCTATAAGCTGTGTTTTGTATTCCTCTACAGTTCGCAGCGATCGCTACAACTCTCTCTTAGATTGACGCAAGTTCTATGAAACGTTTTGCTATTTTCAGTCTTTTTTTATATTTGGCTGCTGGCTGCACGTCTTTACAGCCTGCTCCCCAACCTGCCCCACCTTCTGCAATTAGCAGTCCATCTCCGACTCCAAGTGCAGCTCAGCCTTCCGCCAATGCTCCTAGCGCTCAAGAGAAAACCAGCTTTCAGAGCGATCGCTTTGGTTTCCAGTTTCAATATCCGGAGGGTTTTACACCCGATAATCGGAGTGAGAATCAACCTCCAGAGGCTAAAGAAGCTCTGCTAGGGCGCATAGAGGTTTGGACTAGCGAGGATTACCAGGCGATCGCCTCTGGTACTTGGAAAGGAGGGGAGTATCCGGCGAGCGTGACAATTTCAGTTTTTGATAACGCTCAGAAGCCCCCACTTACAGCGTGGAAAGAGGAAAATATGAGCCGAGGAGAAGACAAAACCATCACGGTAGCAGGCCAAGAGGCATTGGCTTATGCTTCCACAGGTCTGTATGAAGCAGATAATGTAATCTTCTCTAGTCCCGATGGCCGTTACGTCGTTCATATCCACGGTGCTTATATCAACCCAGATGATCCCATGCGTCAGGCTTACCAAAAAGTAGTATCTAGCTTTAAGTTTCAGTAGAAGTAAAAGCAAGAGCGATCGCCTTATTTGAGTAAAGCGATCGCTCCCCTAATGTATGTCCTGATTTCCTGATTCCTAGTGATGATCTGAGGAGCGACTGGCAGTAGTTTCTCGGCTGTGATGACCTGCACCGTCACCATGCCCGTCACCATGTCCATCTCCGTTACCATCACCGTCGCTGCCCATAGTTGCTGAGGTTACACCCACAAAGGCAGGTTGGCGCGATCGATGGAATTGCGCCTCAATGGTTTTAATCACAATGTATAGCACAGGCACCACAAACAAACTGAGCACTGTAGCCACACACATTCCACCTACAACCGCTGTTCCTAAAGATTGTCTAGCAGCAGCTCCTGGCCCCGTAGCAACCACTAGCGGCACGGCCCCAATTACAGTAGAAATTGCGGTCATCAAGATGGGGCGTAAGCGCTCTCGGCAAGCTTCAGTCACCGCTTTGGTTAAAGCCAGCCCTTCATCCGAGAGTTGGTTTGCAAATTCTACAATCAGAACCGCGTTTTTACTTGCCATCCCGATCAGCATCACTAACCCGATCTGGGTATACACATCATTGGCCGTGCCCCGCAGGAGGATGGCAAACAATGCCCCCAAAACAGCCAAGGGCACAGTTAGCATGATGATTAAGGGATCGGTGTAGCTTTCATACTGAGCCGCCAACGTCAGAAAGACAAAGATAATTCCTAGAGAAAAGATAAAAACCGCTGAGCCTCCTGCCTGGATTTCCTCTAAGGAGAGGCCAGACCACTCATACCGGAACCCTTTAGGCAGAGTTTCGTTGGCTACCGCTTCCATCGCCTTAATAGCTTGTCCAGAGCTAACTCCGGGTGAGCCTGAACCATTAATTTCTACAGAGCGAGAGAGATTGTAATGGGTGATGATCGAGGGGCCGACTGTCTGAGTGACCCGCACCACATTACCGAGGGGAATCATCCTTCCAGAGCGCGATCGCACATAGAGCTTGTTGATGTCTTCTGGGTTAGAACGGAAGCGGCTGTCTGCCTGCACAAACACCCGATAAGCCCGCTGAAATTGGTTGAAGTCATTAACATAGGCTGAGCCGAGGAAGATTTGCAGGGTATTAAAAATGTCTTCCGGCGACACCTGGAGTTGGTTAGCTCTGACGCGATCCACTTCTACGGAGATCTGGGGAGTGTTGGCATTGAAAGTAGGCCGTAGCCCAGCCAGTTGCGGTTTGTCAGGAGAGGGATAGGTTGCGGCCCGACCCATGAATTTACCTAACACTTCCCCAATCGTGGCGAAGTCGCTGCCTGCGCGGTCTTGCAGATGAAACTCAAATCCCCCAAAGTTACCAATCCCTTGAATGGCAGGTGGCGGAAACGGCACCACAATCGCTTCCTTAATACTGACGAGTTGCGGAAACAACCCAGATGGCTGGGGGAAGAAGCCCCCAATGATGCCTTTAACTGATTGGTCAGCTCCAGATCGTTCTTCCCAAGGTTTCAGGGTCGAGAAAATCAAGCCGTTGTTGGGGGTGGCACCACTGAAACTAAATCCTCCTACCGCAAAAATATTTTTGATTTCAGGGCGTTGCTTCATGATCTCCTCAGCTTTTGCCAAAACCTCTTCGGTATAGCTGAGGGAGACTCCTTCCGGTGCTTGAACCAGCGTAATAAAGTAGCCTTGGTCTTCCTCCGGCACAAATCCCGCTGGCACGATCGTATAGATCCAGTAGGTAAGAACTAAACCTGCTGAGAATAGGGCCAGCACAATGTTCTTGCGCCGAGTGACTTTTTCTAACGTCCGACCATAGGCTTGCCGAGTCCGCTCGATCGTGCCATTGATGCCATTAAAGAACCAGTTATCTGGGGTCGTTTGTCCCTGCTTCAGCAACAGAGCCGACAAGGTAGGTGTAAATGTAATCGCGTTGAACGTAGAAACGACGACGGAGAAAGCGATTGTGAGCGCAAATTGCTTATACAGTTGGCCCGTAGTGCCCGGAAAAAAGGCAATGGGCACAAACACCGTAATCAACACCAACGATGTAGCAATGACGGCACCAAACAAAGCATTCATGGAAGCGATCGCTGCTTCAACAGGCCGCAGACCATCCTCGTTAATCCGTCGCGTAATATCCTCCACAATCACGATCGCGTCATCGACCACCAAACCTGTGGCTAGCGTTAAGCCAAACAAAGTCAGCGTGTTGATCGAGAAATTTAGCAGCTTGACGAAGATAAACGTGCCAATAAACGCGACCGGAATCGCGATCGAAACTACCAGCGCCGCTCGCCAGTTCTGCAAAAACAGAAAGATCACCAAGATCACCAACGCGACCGCCTGCAAGAGCGAGATGATCACTTCTTCTGCCCCTGCTTGGATAAAAGTCGTCGTGTCAAAGGCGACTTCATAGTGGAGACCAGGGGGAAAATTGGCAGTCAACCGTTGCATTTCATCTTTGACTGCTTGGGCTGTCTCTAAGGCATTACTGCCAAACTGCTGGGTGATCCCCAGTCCCACGCCCCGGTGGGTGACGCGATCATCTGAGGTAAAGCGCAATATCGAACCGTAGTTCTCCGCGCCCAATTCTGCTCTGCCCACATCCCTCAGCTTCACCAACGTCCCAGCATCAGTGCTCTTGATCACGAGATCGTTGAATTCTTCTGCATCTTTTAGTCGTCCCTGGGCAGTAACCGCATATTGGTACTGTTGCCCAGTGGCAGTAGGAGGTTGACCAATTTGCCCAGCGCCAACTTGCAGGTTTTGTTGCTGTAAGGCAACGACCACATCTTGCGGGGTTAAGTTGCGACTGGCTAGCCGTTCGGGGTCGAGCCACAGCCGCATGGCATATTTGCGCTCCCCAAAAATTTGCACTCCCCCCACACCTTCGAGCCGCTTCAGGGCATCAACCACGTACAGGTCGGCGTAGTTGCTGAGATAAGTATCGTCGTACAGGTCTTCGCCTTTACTTTCATCTCGGTCGGAGTAAAGCCCGATCGCCAGCAAAAAGTTGTTGTTGGCTTTGGAAACTTGCACTCCTGTCTGAGTCACAGGCCCAGGCAGACGCGAGACAACCGTCGAAACTTTGTTCTGCACGTCAACCGCAGCAATATCTTGGTTCAGACCCAAGTCAAAGGTCAGATTGACGTTGCTGGTGCCATCATTGGCGCTGGTGGACTTGATGTATTTCACCCCAGCGATCCCGTTAAGTTCCCGCTCCAGAATGTTGGTGACGGTTGACTCTACGATCTCAGCATTCGCACCTCTATAGTTAGACGTAACGCTGATTTGAGGAGGCGTAATGTCTGGATATTGGGCGATCGGCAGGGTCGGAATAGCAGCAAGCCCTAACAAGGTTACAACGATTGAACACACCGTTGCGAACACAGGGCGTTTGATAAAGAAGTTGGAAAGGGAGAGAATCATAGTGCCAACCGTTATTTGCGATGGGTCACATAATCCGTCTCAATCACTAGAACCTGTGTAGGGGCAAGTTGTGTCAATCAGTGATTGGTTCAAATCGGATTATCTGCCAAACCTACCCCTACAACCACGGAAACGACGACTAGTGGTTTTGTGCTTTAGGGAGAATTAGGAGATGCAGCCGTAGGAGGTGGGGCATCTTCGACAATCGGCATACAATTTTGTAGTTGTAGGATGCCAGAAGTTACGATGCGATCGCCTGCACTCAAGCCTTCTACCACTTCTTGGTCATTGCCAATAATTTTGCCCAACTTAATAGGCTTTTGGATAGCAACCAATTGGTCAGGCTCTAGTTGAGCGGCTCCAGGCGGTGCTCCAGGCGCTGAGGCTGGGGCTTCACACCCTGAGCTTTGGAAGGGAGCCGCCACGAAAATAAAGTCTCTACCCCCCAGTCGAGAAATTGCCGTAGTTGGGGCCAGAACGCCAGAACTAGAGTCCCAAATCACTCTGGCTCGAATAAACTGCTCCGTGCGGAGTTGATTGTTCGAGTTATCAAATATTGCCTTCACTTGCACCGACTGGGTCGCTGGATCAACATTCGGAGCAATGAACGAGATCTTGCCCGTTTGCAAAACGCGGTCTTGATCACTCAACAGCCTGACAGGTAAGCCCATGCGTAGATCCGGCGCTCTATCCAGCGGAATCGCAATCTGGACTTCCAACTCCTGATTTTGGGTCAGGGTCAGTAGTGGTGTAGAAGGACTGACATAATCTCCTTGCTTGATAGGAATATTGCCTACAATCCCCGCAAAAGGCGCTGAAATGGCGTAATCCTGAAGCTGGGCTTGACCTTCCGCCACATTTGCCTGAGCCTGTTGCAGCGTCCGCTGACTTCTCGTCACTTGCGATCTGGCTCGGTTAATCGCAGATTGTTGGGCGCGGATGTCAGCCTCTGTTTGCCGCAAGTTCGCCTGAGCTGTTTGCAGGGCGTTTAGCCGCTGATCCAGAATTTGTCGGCTTTCGGCTCCTTGTCTTTGCAGTTCTTGATAGCGCTCGTATTCGCGTTGATTTAGTTGAACATTGGCTTGATCTGCCGCCCGTTTTTCCTGTAGGGCTTGCAAGGAATCGATCGCGCTGGCTACATCAGCTTGGGCTGATTCAATCTCAGCGGCTGACGTTTCCACGGCTGCATTCCGACTCGCGACCTGAGCCCGCTGTTCATTTGCACTAATCTGGAGGAGTTGGTCGCCCGCCTCAACGCGATCGCCTGCTTCGACATAAATAGTGGCAACTGGGCCAGAAACCCGCGATTGCAAGGTGATAGACTGCCGAGAATCAAGGCTGGCGGCGTAATCTGAGCTGTCTTCAACCATAGCCGACTTGGGGCTGCCCAGTTGGACAGGGGTTGGCTGTGGTTTCATTGGCCCCATCATTAGCATTGGCATAATGACGCGACTAAACACAATCCAGCCAATACCGCCGAGAAGCAGCAGACCGATAATGGTAGGCACTAACAACCGCCGGAAACGGTTGGGCTGAGGGGGTGGACCAGCCTGTTGAGAGTCCTGAGGAATGTTCAATTTCTCCTCAGAAATAGCTGGGGAAGAGGAGAGATCTTGAGTGTCGTTGCCGCTCATAGGGGTGAATTGACTACGAACAAAGGTTTAGGCCACTACCAAGAGTGGAGATCGAAATAGCGATGCTCAAGCCAGTCCAAACAAACTAAGACAGGCTTCATGCTTCTGTTCAATCAGCTTTAAATACGGCTTTCCCTCTGAAATTAAATAACGGAAATTAGGGTTGAGCTAGAGCAACAGAGACGGATGAGCTTAAGCTACCACAGGCGATCGCGATTCAACTTCATGCTTTTATCCCACCCCATTGGGTGAAGCGGATAGCTATTCTAGTAGAACTGTAAGTTAATGGTTATCAATTGTAACTTTCCGTTCGATTACCTTAACACTCGATCGCTGCAAATTCTATCCGGGATAGGAGGAAAACTTTGGTAGCTTTTGCTATTAGACAGGCTGACTAACCTCCGTAAGCTAGCTGGGCCTTAAACGTAACAAGCTTAGGTTAAATCTGGCTTAATCTACTGACCACTGCGTTGATCGTTGCGTCGCTCATCCATACTGAAAAAAGCTCAATCAACAGCAGCTATGGTAAATCTTTCCTCGCTTTCTGATTCCTTCCAAACGCCTCCATTTCAGACCCCCCATAGTGGCTACCATTGGCAGGGTGGCAATCATCGCTTCTTTGAAGGTTGGTACTACCGAGTCACCTTGCCTGATGTGGCCCAAACCTTTGCCTTTATGTACTCCATTGAAGACCCTCAAGGAGGAACCCCTACCAGCGGTGGGGCCGCGCAGATTTTAGGGCCAAGGGACGAATATCTCTGTCGAACTTTTCCGCAGGTACAGCAGTTTTGGGCGTGGCAACATGCTTTGGGTTTAGGTCATTGGCGTGATGTGAGTCAGGTAGCCCAAGCGCAAATCACCCAGAACCCGCAAAACTCGCAAAACATAAAGCAGCCCAGATTTTTAGTGCCCGAAGAGTTCGATCGCCAAGTTCGAGAAGGCTACCAGGCTACCGCAACTTGGCATCAAGGAGTTCTAAGCGATCCAGGCTCTGGTGCGTTGGCGCGTTGGCAATACAAAATTCAACCTGTTTACGGTTGGGGGGATGTGGGAAAAACCCAACAATCCACCGCTGGTTGGCTCTCGTCTCTACAAATTTTTGAACCAGGCTGGCAAATCTTGATGGCGCATGGTTGGGCGACAGGCTGGATTGAGTGGAACGGCCAACGCTATGACTTTGCTAATGCGCCTGCCTATAGCGAGAAGAACTGGGGTGGCTCGTTTCCCCAAAAATGGTTTTGGTTAAATTGTAATTGCTTTGCTGATGAGCCTGACCTTGCTCTCACGGCTGGAGGGGGTAGACGGGGGGTGCTGTGGTGGATGGAATCAGTCGCCATGATCGGCATTCACCATCAAGGTAAATTTTATGAGTTTGTACCTTGGAACAGCAAAGTGAGTTGGCAAATTCAGCCCTGGGGTTGCTGGCAAATGCAAGCAGAGAATGACCAGTATCGCGTGGAGTTGGTCGGTACCTGCGAGGCTCCTGGCACACCTTTGCGGGCTCCTACCGAGCAAGGTTTAGTATTTTTCTGTCGCGATACAATGCATGGGCATGTCACATTACGCCTCTGGAAGCGCGATCGCCCGCAACCAATTTTGGTGGCTGAGAGCAATCTCTGCGGCTTAGAAGTGGGGGGAGAACCTTGGGACACAGTTTGGGAGTCGTAATGATCCTAATGATCTTGTGTGACCCGGTTGAGTGATTGCGTAAAACCAGCCAACTGTTATGATCGTTAATGTCTAGAATTGGGGCTGTAGCTCAGATGGATAGAGCAACCGCCTCCTAAGCGGTAGGTCGAGGGTTCGAATCCCGCCAGTCCCGTGGGTATAAAACCTTTGCAAATACGTCTTCAAGCCCTTAATTAGAGGGCTTTTTTATTGGCGAGTTCTTGTGGTTGATTCAGGTCTCCAAACACGGTTTTGGACTCACGGGTCGCACAAGAGGGATATCGTCATTACCCGGATGCCACAAAGCTGATTACCTGATTTCTCCTTGCCAAGAGATAGTTTGCTCAGCAGAACGGTCTCCCAGCGATCGCGTTGCCACGAGTTCTAGTTCAACGTTGGTACCAGAGGTGAGGTACTCGCCATTGATCGGTAATTTGCCGACTGCCAGAGTAAAACGGTTATAGTCGCGGGTGACTAAATTGGTGGGGATGTCCCCTTCGTAGCGAGTTTTAAAGTTGGAGCTACCGAATCGCTCTCTAGAGGCTGCGGCTCGGTATTTGAGGCGAAACTGGGTGTTGAGTAGATCTGATTTTCCTGCCAGATCAACCACCGCTAGATTAAGGGTTGTGCTCTGACCAGAGAAATCTGCGACCTTCAGTTGCGTTGCTTCTTTTTCTTGAATCGCGTTCGTCACGACAAAGGTAGTTTGGTTACCCTGCTGAGACTCGCTGCCCTGCACCCAAAGGTCTTGTGGAAACGTCACCTGCACGCGCTTGTCGTCGTTGAGTTGGATTGTGGCAGTCTGCTCTGCAAAGTCACTCAGCGATCGCGTCTCGTTCCAGACCAAGCGGAAAGAAGCATCGAGTCGCTCTTTAAATTCGCGGTATTCATTGGCAATTACAGAACCAGGCGCGAGTAGACCTGCTGCTCCTGAGCGAGTTTCCCAACGGTTTTTTGAGAGCGCAAATTCTTGGTTGGTCAGTTCTGATATAGCCACACTCAGCGTCGGATTATCGGGGGCTAACTGCTGCGCTTGGGGCACCAGAGACAAAGTGCCTAATTTTCCCGGTTGGCCCTCTTGCCCATCGCGGCCATTGTAGCCATTTCTACCATCTTGACAGGTGTGGGTGCGGGACTTACAGCTATAGTCAGGGCTACCTGGTGTCCCTTTGCAGACTTTGACTTCCCAAAGACGGCGATCGCAATTGCAGCCTGCTGTCCCGTAGCCACCCCGACCCGCACGACCGCCTAAGCCACCGGGCGATCGCACTGCAATTTGCTTCAGGTCGTTGGGGTTGGTGTAGTAGACGGTCACGGCCCCACCCTCTCCTCCGTTGCCTCCATTGCCTCCGTTGCCGCCATTCCCGCCGTCCGCTGCTTGGAGGTCGCGATCGCTTTGATTGGGTTGGCTTTTACAGCGTGGCCTCCGGGCGTTCTCTCCGTCTTCACCATCGGTGCCATCTTGACCCGACAGGTCTAAGGTCACAGCAGAGCTGTTAGCAAAAATAGTTTGGTCTTGGCCATTGCGCCCCATCCTGCCATCACGACCATTGCGACCATCACGGCCATCCTGCTCAAAATTTCTCAACTCACCCGCCAAGGCAACGGGGGCGCAAAGCGGCGAACTACCCAGTGGAGTCAGGCTAGTCAGGGCAAAAAGGCTGAGAAAGAGAGCAGATTGACCAAGCAAACGCATACTAGTTACTGCAAAAACTCAAATTACGATAGAACTCTATGATTGCTACACAACCTTCGTGCTAGATTCCGCACTATTGCGGGGAGTGTGAGTGGAGCGGCAATCCGAGTTAAAAATGATTGTAACTGTGTTCCTGTCGGTGTCCTATCAGCAGCTTGTCGTTAACCTTTAGGATGAGATGACCAAGGTTGGTCGTTTTTTTAAGAGATTTTTAAGAAATTCAACCAAATAACAAGATTGGAAGAAACTTGTCCCAAATTTTGGCTCGGCTCAAAAACGACTCAGCATAATTACGAGTAGAGTTCAGGATAAACATCAAACCTTATGCCCAGACAAGGAATTTCATGGGGTCCGATCGCTTTTGTGATCGTCACTCTTATGGCAAGTGCAGGTCTAATTACATGGGGACTCTCGTCCTCTCCTAGCCAATCCAGCTCAAGCTTTAGCAACCCTCCTACGCAATCAGATAGTTAATAAACTTAAGCGATCGCCATTCATCACCTGTTAAACCATCTGTTACAACTCGGTAGACTAGAAACTGCGATCGAACGTGATACCGAGATGGTCAAGACTCAACTGCCGCAGGTAGATTTAACCCATGCAGGTGTGTGGCAACAATTGCTCGTTAATGCCCGACTCTGCTCCAGCCAAACCGCTGGCTGGCAAGGTATTCACTTAGCGCACCATCGCTTGCCTGCCCACGAGCTGCCCGATTGCTACTTTGCCCAGCATGTAATCACCATCTGTATGGGGCAATTTGAGGTAGAGCTAAAACGGGGAGGGCGCTGGCAAACGGAGCATTACCGACTCGGTGATCTTGGGATCTTTCCGGCACATCAACCCCATCCTCAAGCTCGCTGCGATCGCGGTGTTGAGTTAATTCAGCTTTATCTAGACCCGCATCTCATGGCTCAAGCGACAGATCACTCCCTAGAGGCATCAGCGGACATTGTGCCTCAACACAAAATTCGAGATCCTTTAATTCAACAGATTGGTCTTACGCTTAAAACCGAGTTGGAATCAGGAGATGTCGATAGCCGCTGCTACGCTGATGCAATGGCGACAGCGCTCTCAGCCCATCTGCTACAACGATATTTTACTCAGCGATCGCTCTTGCGGGAATACACAGGAGGCTTGTCATCTCATAAGCTCAAACAAGTGATCGTCTACATTCAAGACCATTTAGACCAAGACTTACGCTTAGCAGAAATTGCCGCGAACGTGCAGATCAGTCCGCATTATTTCGCCACTTTGTTCAAGCAAGCGACAGGGCTAGCTCCCCATCAGTTCGTAACGCAATGCCGCGTTGAGCGGGCCAAATGCCTACTGACTAAGCGAGAACTAACCATTCTAGAAATTCTGCTACAACTGGGATTTAAGAGCCAAAGCCACTTTACGAGGGTGTTTCGGGAGCAAACTGGGCTAACTCCCACAGCGTATAGAAACCATTCCTAAAAGCCTTTGGAAAGGTCTTCGGAAGATTAGGACAATTTTGGAAAAAGCGGCAAGACAGGGCAATAAGGCGATCGCTAAACTCTACAGTTTAATCCTCCAAATAATTGGGTAGAGTTTAGATGTCAGGTGTTCAGAAGAAACCGGATCTTAGCGATCCACAACTGCGGGCGAAACTCGCCAAAGGGATGGGCCACAATTACTACGGTGAACCTGCTTGGCCCAATGACTTGTTGTATATCTTTCCGGTCGTAATTTTAGGTACGATCGCGTTAATCGTTGGGTTAGCAGTCCTTGAGCCAGCCATGATCGGGGAACCTGCTAATCCTTTCGCCACACCTCTAGAAATTCTGCCAGAGTGGTATCTCTACCCCACCTTCCAAATTTTTCGCATTGTCCCAAATAAACTCTTCATATTACTTAATGCGTCGATTCCCTTAGGACTGATGGTGATTCCCTTCATTGAAAACTTTAATAAGTTCCAGAATCCCTTCCGTCGTCGCGTAGCTACAGTTATTTTCTTGCTGGGGACACTGATCACGCTTTGGCTTGGCATTGGAGCCACCCTGCCAATTGATCAATCAATTACATTAGGGCTGTTTTAGAAAATCTATCTATCGCACGGCGAAATTCAGAGGCATCGTTGCATAGGCTGGCATATTTACAACAACGTGCCAGCCGAGCTATTTGCACTATGACCTCTAACAAACCGCTACCACGGGCGATCATCTGTGATTTAGATGGCACGCTTTGCAATATCTATCACCGACAACACTACATGCGCTCCAGACCCAAAAACTGGAAAGCCTTTTATCAAGCTTTAGGGAAAGATGTGGCTCATGAGTTCTGTCGAGACATCATTCAGATGTATAAAGAAAGAGGATTTGCCATTCTGTTGATTTCTGGTCGGCCTGCTGAATACAAACCAGAAACTAAGGCGTGGCTAGCGGATCATGAAGTGCAATATGATGCGCTCTGGATGCGAAAAACCGGAGATTCTAGACCAGACTTTATCGTTAAAAAAGAGATCTACGACAAATTCATTCAAGGTCAGTACAACGTCTTCTTTGTGCTCGACGATCGCGATCAGGTAGTGAAAATGTGGAGAAGCCAAGGGCTAACTTGTCTGCAAGTTGCAGAAGGGAACTTTTAATCAATTCCAAAATGCCTCTCAACTTACAAATCCACCCACCACAGCTCATGATCACTGTCAGAGGATAGAGGCTGTGGAGCTGTGGCGATCGCTACTGTAGATCTTAGTGATCAATAGCACAGCAAAGTTCCCGGTACCTATGGCAGTAGCAGATAAAGAGCGTTCCACGCAGACTAACACTCAGACAAACTCTAGCTCTGAACCCCCTAACTCTGAACCAATGTGGGAGGCGATCGCCGCAGCAACTCGCATGGCTCAAATGGCTACGGAAGCTTTACAAGCAACTGCGGGAAATATGACTCAGACTACAACTGCAATTGGTGAGGCTGTGGGTCCGGCGGTGCAGCGATCGCTGGAGCAAGGCACAGAAACTGTGGGCAAAATCGTTGCTCCCATTGCTGAAAACCCACTCGTGAAGTTTGCAGTCAAGGTGCCTGGTATCAATGTGCTGATGGCAGCCCTTGGTCAAGTGGATGCCCAAAAAGCGCAGCAGGAAGTAGAGCAACTGCGACAAAACTTTCCTTTAGAAACACCAGAGCAGTTGGCTCAGCGGATCATTGCAGATACTTCTCTGAAGGCGGGTGGTATTGGCTTATTAACCAATTTTGTGCCTCCCCTAGCGCTAGCTCTGTTCGCTGTGGATATAGCAGCCGTGACCGCACTCCAAGCAGAAATGATTTATCGGATTGCAGCGGTTTATGGCTTCCCTCTCACAGATCCGACTCGACGCGGTGAAGTGTTAGTCATTTTTGGTTTATCTATGGGAGGTTCCGGCGTACTCAAGCTGGGTCTGGGCTTAGTGGAAATTTTGCCTGTGATTGGGGCTGTGGTGGGGGCATCGAGTGATGCTGCTTTGCTCTATACCTTAGGGCAGTTGGCTTGTCGTTTCTACGAAGTCAAGCGTCAATCTGCAACTCAGCCAGAGACGAGTGTTGCCAATAGTTAGCGCGATCGCTAAAGTCAAAGGATTGTTCTACTGACCTCCAGAAATTCTATGCCTATCTCCAAGCCAGAAGCCAAGCAACTTCTAGAACAGATCATCTTTGAGGAGACCTTGCCTCAAGATTGGGTGCAGGATGTTTGGGGGTTAAGTCCGATTCTGGGCGATAGTGCTGCTAAGTTGCTGGAAGCCTTTGAAGCGCTGATCGAGCAATGTCCAGAAGAAAAGTTAGCTCATCTATTACAAACCTTGGCTCAAGATGCTCTAGGGCAATAGCAAAGGAAGCCACAATTGACCTCTCCCCAAACCCCTCTCCGAAGCGCAGAAGAGACCTTGATTGGACTCTCCTTTCCTGGCAGAAAAGGGGCTGGAGATTAGGTCTAAATGCGATCGCTCACCTACATCTAGACTAAGCCTTAAACTTCTCAGTGATGCGCTTCATCGCTTCTTCTACGTTGTCACGGCTGTTGAAGGCAGAAATGCGGAAGTAGCCTTCACCCGCTGCACCAAATCCAGAACCAGGGGTGCCGACGACATTGCAAGTTTGCAGCAACTTATCAAAGAAGTCCCAGCTAGAGAGATTGTTCGGTGTTTGTACCCAAACATAAGGCGCATTCACCCCACCGTAGACAGCTAATCCTGCAGCGGTAAGTTGCTCTCGGATAATTTTGGCGTTCTCTAGATAAAAGCTAACCAGCGCTTTGGTTTGGGCTTGGCCTGTCTCGGAGTAAACCGCTTCAGCGCCCCGCTGCACAATATAGGATACGCCATTAAACTTGGTGGATTGACGACGGTTCCACAGCTTCCATAGTTCTACATCGGAACCATCAGCCGCTTTAGCCAGGAGGGTTTTGGGCACTACGGTTAAGGCGCAACGAGTTCCGGTAAAGCCCGCATTCTTGGAGAAGGAGCGAAATTCGATCGCGCAATCTCTAGCGCCAGGAATCTCATAGATGGAATGAGGAATCGCTGGATCAGTGATAAATGCTTCGTAAGCGGCATCAAAGAAGATGATGGAGCCGTGGGCTTTGGCGTAGTCTACCCAAGCTTGGAGGTGTTCTCGGCTGGCGGTTGCGCCTGTGGGGTTGTTGGGGAAGCACAGGTAAATCAAGTCTACCTTCTGAGAGGGAATCTCGGCGGTGAAGTTGTTCTCGGCAGTGACAGGCAAATAAACTAAGCCTTCAAACTCGCCTCTGTCATTAGCAGCACCTGTATGACCCGCCATGACGTTGGTGTCTACATAGACGGGGTAAACTGGGTCAGTCACCGCAATGGTGTTGTTGTCGCCAAAAATATCGAGGATGTTGCCTGTATCGCACTTCGAGCCATCGGAAATGAAAATCTCATCAGCGCTGATGTCGCAACCGCGAGATTGGAAGTCGAATTGAGCGATTTTCTCCCGCAACCAAGCGTAACCCTGCTCTGGGCCGTAGCCTCGGAAGGAACCGCGATCGCCCATGTCTTCAACCGCTTGGATCATTGCGGTGCGGCAAGCTTCGGGTAAGGGTTCGGTGACATCCCCAATCCCTAAGCGAATAATTTTTCCGTCTGGATTGGCTTCAGCAAAGGCATTGACCCGCCGAGCAATTTCCGGAAACAGGTAGCCTGCTTTGAGCTTGAGGTAGTTATCGTTAATCGTTGCCATGATGGATTGATACAAGGGCCGTAAACCAGCTTACTGCCAACCGTTGCTTTCCAGAAACGCTATGGTGCTGTTGCTTATTTCATCACTACACGAGGTGCTACTCCAGACAAACTTCGGACTTGAGGAGTTACGGCTTGCTCGATAATGTCAGCGGCTTGCTGTACCCCTCCTGAGTCACGGATGGACTGCTGAATTCTGGCAGCATTCTGGGCGTAGGACGCTTTAGTGAGAACCCGTTGGATAGCTTTTCTCAGACGTTTTACACTCAAGCGTTTCAACGGCAACACTTCCCCCACCCCGGTTTTGCGAATTCTGGCTCCTGTTCCGGGCTGCTCAAACGTGATGGGAATTGCCACCAAAGGTACGCCATGCGTGAGGGAGTCGAGCACTGTGTTTAAGCCACCGTGAGTAATTGTCAAGCTAGCTCTAGCCAAGACTTCCACCTGCGGCACATACTCCATAACTAAGGGAGAACCAGGGAAGCTCTGGATATCTTCTGGACTAATACCACCGCCATGGGCAATCAAGAGTTGTACATCCAACCCCTGGCAAGCTGCGGCGATCGCCCGAAACAGATCAGCTTTGGTGTTCTGCACGCTGCCTAGAGAAGCATAAATTAGCGGTTGTCCTGTCAACTGCTCAAATGGAAAACTGACGGCACAAGGAGATGAGTTGCGAAAAGGCCCGGTGTAGTGGAAGTCTTCAGGTAGATTGGGGCAAGGGAAATCGAATGCAGCAGGCTGTTGGCTGACATGGGCTAGGCGAGTGGAAGGAGCATACAACCCCTGGTAAGGTGGCAAGTTCCACTGCTGGCGGTAGTGGTCGATGGTATCGAGGATTGGTTGGCAATTGCGATCCAGCATGTAGTAGGCAACTTGATTGCGAAACTTGGCCCACAAAGCCTTTCGGTAGCGCCAAGGCGTAAAAAAGGGAGGTACGTCGGCTCGTCGATGAATCGCTTGACCACAGGAAACGGTGACAAAGGGAAGATGCAATCCTTCGGCAACGGTTTCTCCTGCGGGTTCTAGCTGATCGACTAGCAAAGCCTCAATGCCTAACTCAGCGATCGCGGCTGGAGCATCTCGACAAATAATCTCCGTCACCTGTTGGCAAAAATCAACCGAGTAACGGAGGGCTTCCATCTCACTCAATTGCCCCAGTTGTTGAAAGGTTTGGGCTAAAGTGCCAGGTTGATAAGTAGACTGCCCAATCGGACAAAACTCTAACCCTTCGGAACGAACTTTTAGAGCCACATCAGGAATTTGTAGCAAGGTGACTCGATGGCCCCGACGTTGTAGTTCTCGACCCAAAGCGGCTTGGGGGTTCAAGTGTCCTGGATAAGGGGGGCAAATAATACCAAAGTGAGTCATAGCAGGGATACAGGCAGGATAAGGGGAAGCAAAATAGAGTTTTAATCTAGGGATCAGTTAAGAGAAGGGTTAGTGAACCCCCTACAACGAGTAGAAGTGAATAAAGTAAATCAGTAGAACAGAGGCTTAAGTAGACTGAAATCGGTCGATGGAAGCGATCGCTTCCCAGCTTAACTTGCCAGTGACCACCTCTAGCTGTTGAATTTCGACAGACATACCCTGGTGTTGGAATTCTGGGATACTAAGGAGATCACTCGTTCGAGCAATTAAAGCGGCTGTGATTTCTGCTAAATCTGGAGCGTTCACTAGATAATTCACAGGAGAGAGATTTTGCAATACAATCCCTTGTCCGTTGTTGCTAATCTCTGGTGTTGCGGTAAAAGCTACAGAGGGCAGCGCCGGGTCTGGTGAACTTACACCAACATTAAAAGCCAGATGACCATCACTCAGCAAATAACATTTCACTTGCTGAACCGCGGCATCTCTAGACTGAGGTTCGCTCTGCCTGGGTAGCGGTGGCAAGTTCTCCCGTACCGAGGCAGAATTGAGAGCTTGGGTAAGGCTATCTTCGTTGACAACGACGCGGATCGTGCCATCAGCTGGATGTAGCAGCTTAATTTTGCCCATCATTGCGCTCAGTGGCCTGACTGCAACTCGGTTGATCTGAAGATAAAATTCCTCCAGACGTAAGCTGGATTGCATCAACAAACCTTGGATTTTAATGGCGATCGAATCAACCTGTCCTTGGGCGAGTTTACTCAAATCAGTTTTGATCTGGACATCCACTCCTTCGGCATCCTTGATCATGTGAGCGATCGCCATAGTGGCCATTTTGTTGAGTGTCTGTTCGCCAAACTTAGCTGAATCTGATGTCACGATGACTGCTCCTTGCACAAGATTAGCCTAGGAACACCCGAAGCATGGCCTAAGCGTTTGCTGCCGAGTAGACGCCCCAATCTTGGATACTATTCTGGCTGAGGATACCTGCGGCATGCTGGATCTCCGCCTCGCTGCCTTCCACAAGCACCACATAATCTCCCCGCAACAAGCGATCGCTGTAAGTTTCAGCTTGCTGTTTGTCAATCCCTGAAGCAGTCATCGCTTGCACTAAGCTACTTGCTGAAGCAGCATTAATCCCTGCACCTGCGACACTAGCCACCAGAGAAGCAGCCAAGGTACCTGCGGCCAATACTGCACCAATTCCAGGGATACTCAGACTGGTAAGCCCTAGTAAAACGGTCGCGGTGGCACCACCATAAGCCAAATTGGAAGCAGTAGCATTTCCAGCATCCACTTCTTGATTACCAATCTGATCCTGGAGGTGAACCCCGCTCATCTCTTGACTCTCGTCTGCGTTCTTAGCAATCACAGACACTTGATTCATCGAAAAACCAGAGGCTTGCAACGCTTGGAGTGCAGTTTCGGCTGCTGAACGAGTAGAAAAGGCTCCTAAGGCACGTTGTTGATTGTTAGTCATATGTTCTTCCATCACTTCCTGAATCTGCAAAGTTGGCTACAGCGCCACGCTTGCAGATTTGTTAATAGCCCCTACATTGTTATGATTTCGCTAGAGCAACTCATCAATCTAGAGATGTAGCCTATGTTGCTAATGACCCAGATTTGTAGCAACATCTGGCTCCTATCAAAAGCATAGGAAATCTCTCCCACAGATATAGCAATCCTTTTTGATTCTTGAACGGGGTGCAGGGGTTCCACCCCTGCGTGGGGCAACGCCCCACGCCCCCTGTTCACAAATGGTTTGCGAACGCTATATATGGCTGAGGGGAGAGACGGGAGGAGGGAAAGCTTTGAAAAAGAATGAGTTATTAAGCTAGCTGAAGTAGAATCAAAGCCCAGTTTGGCTAAAGTTCCACGCATAGCGATCGCCGCTAATTCACGCCTATTTACATCACATCTACGCGCCTATTTATCTCTAGGCTTTAGGCGCAGAAGTGATCTCACTTTGAACTTTGAGGGGCTTGATGAAACCGAAGTAAGCAGCAGCCAATCCTGTCAGGGCATTGAACCAAACGTTATTGCCAAAGATGGGCATAAGGCCAAAGGTGGTATTAGTTGCTGGCAGTAAACCCATGATGGCAATCAGGATATAAGAGATTGCAAATCCTTGGTTAAACACCAATGAACCGGAGAAGCTAGTGGCAGCAGCCAAACCTAAAATACCCACTGCAATGTGGACTGCATTATGTAAGAAATTAGTAGGAAACAGCCCGAAAACATTGCCATATCCATCTGGGAAAGACAAGTCGGGAACATACAGTGGTGCATCTCCCGCCACCGCAGGTATCGCAATTAAGCCAGGGATAAAACCAGCAATCCCAACAACTAAAAAGACGACACCGATGATCGTGGCAAAAAGTCGTTCGGCACCGTCAAGGCGCTGAAGTAAGTTAGAGACGTTCGTTTGCATAGTAAAACCTTTTTGAGCAGCTACTAAGCAGAGTACTGGCGATCGCTAGCGTCAACTTCCACTACAGGCAGAGACAGGATTCTATCTGTGGCATTGTTAAGCAGTAAAATCTGGCTGTGATGATGAATACTATGCCACCGCTACCAAGGTAAACGGGTGCCGTCCCAAGAGAAAAACTCGCCGCTGTCCTTGGGTTCTAGATTTTTTACAACAGCCAGCAACTGAGTAACAGTGCGCTCTACCGGAAACAGTTTTTCAGGTGGCACATTTCGCTGAAATGGTTTGGAGAGGTGGGTATCTGTGGTCCCCGGATGCAGCGTCACCACGATTGTATTGGGGCTTTTACGCCTATATTCGATCGCAACAGTTCGCATCAACATATTCAGGGCTGCTTTAGAAGCCCGATAGCCATACCAGCCTCCCAATTGGTTATCTCCAATACTGCCAATTTTGGCGGAAATCGTGGCAAATACATTCCTGTCGCTATGGCAAAACAAAGGCGATAAATGCTTGGCAAGTAGCACCGCGCCAATGCTGTTAATTTGGAAGTAGCGCCCTAAATGGTCAGGGTTGATCTGTCGCAAACTCTTTTCTGGTTGCAAGTCTCCCTCATGTAAAATACCAACGCAGTTGATCACCAAATGTAATTTGTCTACCTGACTTTGAATGCGATCGCTACATTCAGCAATCTGAGCTTCGTCTGTAATGTCTAGTGGGAGACAAACTAACTGCTCCGGATATTGATCTCGAAGCGCCAACAATTCGCTTGCAGATTCGGGTTGGCGATAGGTGGCATAGATTTTGGTAATGCGATCGTCCTGCAACAACTGTTGTACAAACCCTAAACCGATACCTCCATTTGCTCCCACAATCAAGGCGTTGGCACTTTGTATTTCAGCAAAAACAGACATAAGACCTGTAACTCAACCGTTAGCAGCCTACCATTAGCAGATGGCTGTAGCATCTAATTCTATAAGTGTTCTATCAGCGCAAATTTGAGGTGGAGCAATGGTGAAGAAAGTTGCAATTGTGGGGGCTGGGCCGAGCGGGATTTTATTGGCCCATTACTTACTGCGGCGCGACGAAGCTTATCAGATTGAAATTTACGATCGCCGCCCTGACCCGCGCAGCGTCCCCTTTGAAAAAGTCCGCACCTATCCGCTAACCCTCAACGCCAGAGGCATCCATGCTTTGAGCCAAATTGAAGGGCTAGAAGCCAGCGTTAAAGCCCACGGAACAGCAATCTGGGGGACAGTCGTGCATGGTAAGAACGGGAAAACGCGAATCTTATCGCGCCAGAAACCGCTCTTCGCCCTCGATCGCACCCAATTAGTGATTACCTTATTGGAAAAGCTCACCGAAACATATCCCAGCGATCGCTTGACTCTCCACTTCAACTGCAAATGTATTGCCGCAGATTTTGAGCAACAGAGCATCGCTTTTGAGAGCATCCCTGAAAGCATCGTTGAAGGCATCGTTGAAAATAATGTGGCAGAGACGCTAAGGACTAATTACGACCTACTGATTGGTGCCGATGGAGCGGGTTCGGTGATTAGAGATCACTTTTTGCCAACCGATGGGTTTACAGTTGAAGCCCAGTACATTCCCACGGATTACAAAGCTCTTTTCCCTTTACGACGAAATGAAACCGTAGGGCTAGACCTCAAACCAGAACATATCCATAGTTGGCGACTGGATGATAGCACCACAATTTTAGCAGTGCCTACCAGTGATGCGATCGCTAGTGGGGTCATTACCTTCTCGCGTAACAACAAGTCATTTGTCAATCTGTCTACCACGACTCAAGTTTTAGATTTTTTCCGCCAAAACTTTCCTGACTTAAGCCC
Source organism: Trichocoleus desertorum NBK24 (assembly GCF_030409055.1). Taxonomy (GTDB): domain Bacteria; phylum Cyanobacteriota; class Cyanobacteriia; order FACHB-46; family FACHB-46; genus Trichocoleus; species Trichocoleus desertorum_B. Next base: position 208,330 of record NZ_CP116619.1, read on the forward strand.
ACTCATTGCCGATGCCGAAGCAGAAGCATTGCTCAATCGCCCCATTTCCCAAGTGCTTACCATTCGTTGCAGCCATTATCACTGCGGCAACAGCGTGCTGCTAATGGGTGATGCAGCACATGCTGTTTCGCCCTCCTTGGGGCAGGGATGCAACGCTGCTTTTGAGGATGTGGAAGTGTTGGATCGTCTATTAGATGAATATTCTGACGACTTAAGCTTAGTGCTACCAGAATTTAGTATTCGTCGTAAACCCGATGCTCACGCTTTGGTAGAACTGTCTGACAGTCCCTTTCCGTTAGTTAAAGCTTTATTTGTTGAACTGATAGTGAGACAGAAATTGGGCAAAGTTATGCATCGGTTATTGCCTCAATATTTTCCAGCTTCCTTATTTGAGCTGCTGTCTGACACCACAGTTCCCTATGCAGAAATTCTGTCGTCATATCGTCGTTGGATCGCCAAAGTCAAACGCTCTAATCAAAAGTTTTTTGCTCAACAGAGTCAATAGAGTTGTGGCTTTACAGGTAGCAAAGAATAAAAAAGAAGCGATCACCCTATGTCCAAAACTATGTCCAAAAAAGAGGCGATCGCTTCAATAACTTCAGCGGAGATTAGCTAATGCAACTACTGAGCTGTAGAATCATAGAAAACAAACAGTTTTCCATAAATAACATCTTTGACTACCACCCCAGTAACGCTTTCAGGCTCAACATTTAAATCCAAAAGTGCCTGTTTTAATTTCATAATATTATTAGTGTTTGGCACTATAACACTAATATCATTTAAGCTCTTTTCTAGCATGAGGTGTTCGGCTTTAGTATGCCTAGCGTGTAGCTGCTTAAAGGCATAAGCGTTTTTACCTTTCAATACTTCATTGATATCGACAACCTCAATTCTGTCAAATCTAACGACATTGTTTGCTACATTTTGAAGTGCATTCAGTCTACTAAGTTGAACCTCTCTACTCTTGCAGGCCGCCATTAAATCTTCATAAGTTGCTTTAGCAGTATGCGCCTGTAATATACGTTTAGCTACTTGTGGGTTGGGTGCTGTCTTTACATTTTGAGTCAGATGTGTTGTTTGAGCTACGGTAACACAGGGAAAACCCAGCATTAAAAGTCCAGCACCTAAAGAAGCTAAATGTATTTGTTTTTTCTGCATAATGAAACTTCTCCTCCTAACCGCCAAAGTTTAATTGGGGTACAAACCAGCGGTTCACAATGGATGACAAATATTACATAAGTTCATACTAATAGAGAGTGATGTCGCCTTTTGCCAACTCGCAATAAGGAGCGATCGCCGACCTCATCTCCAAGTGATGGTTGAAGTTTCACGGCAAACGAAGCGTGCATCTGGTGCTGCTCAACGAGCTAGAAGATACTACCAGACTGAGCTGAGGCAACGACAATTGTGCTCGAAGCTTGTCTAGGCGAGCTGGTGGTCGCTCTGCTACTTCAGGAGGTCGAGCAAAAGCGAATTCTCTAGCAACGGTAGGAATGGGAGGTTCAAATCACAAGATGCAAGATATGAGGAGGGAAACTTGCAACTTTTGCCCCTCTTTCGCCACTTTTTATGCCATTACTGATTATGTCACTACTGATCTGTTAACTGATATTGCACCTTAAATCGCTGTTCGCGATCGCTACCAATATCATCTAAGAAAAAGGTAGAGGCTTCATCCAAGGGGCGCGATCGCTCTATGATGACCACTGTTCTATCCTGCACTCTAAAGCCTGGTGAAGCTAGCGGATCTAAATTATTGGGATCTCTCTGTAAGACTAGAGATGATTGGGAGCTAGCTGCTTTAAAGTCACTGATGCTGCGAGTTTGCACCCCTTGGAGAGATTGGCTGGACAACGTTACACTACTGCGTGGCTCGATCGCTAGGTTAACCGTTTGGGCCTGTCCCAACTTAGCCCCACCGACAATCACAAGTCCTGCACTCAACAAGGCAAGCATGATAGAACGCATGGAGTCTTCCTCAATGGCTAAAGTTTAAGGATTGTTATCAATGACTCAAATTCTGCATACTTTTCTTATAAGACAGAAGCTGACTCTGCTAAACCTCTGCCTTTAGATAGAGGTTTAGACGAAATAAGGGAAATTTTACGCTAAAGCCCCATAAACCTGCCTTTAGGGTGACGATCCCCTGACAAGCTCTGATCAGCTACTAACCTTACCTAATGTCACCTCTCTTACGAATCCTCTATTCCTGCCTGGTATTTCTCCTTAGCAGTGCTATTTTTTTCTTGAGTGCTTGGATTGTAGTTCCAGCGCCAACATTGGCCTTGCTGCGCTTGGGTGTAGCTACTCCAGAACTGAGCCCTTGGTTGGTCGGGTTCAATGCGATCGCTTGTCTCCTCGCAGTTTTAGGAATGCGACGCAGTTGGCTCCAACGGTTGGCTGTAGTGTTGAGCCTGATTGGGTTAGGGCTGAGTATGCTTCCCTTGCTTCAAGTGCCTCTAACTGTGCAACAAACTAACGCTGAGTTGCAAATGAATTTAGGGCCGAGCTATGAGCAAATTAGTCAGCAGCTCGATCGCCAAGCAGCCCAAAGCCAAAATACTCAAAGCCGAGGTGCCCAAAACCAAAGTATAGAGAGACCGCGATCGCAACCTTTTATTTTGCAGCAGGTTTTTACCGGAATTCCAGCCAGTCCGGTGCGTTATAACCCCAATATCAACTTCGCCAAACCAGACGGCGTACAGCTCAGCATGGATATTTACCGACCGCCTCAGGTAGGTCGCTATCCAGCCTTAGTCGTGATTTATGGAGGAGCTTGGCGAGGGGGAAGCCCGTTGGCTAATGCTGCCTTCAGCCGTTACATGGCTGCAAGAGGTTATACGGTCTTTGCGATCGACTACCGCCATGCTCCTCAGCATCCTTTTCCAGCCCAATTAGAGGATGTCCGCACCGCCTTAGCTTTTGTGCGCGAACATGCCAATGAATATGAAGCAGACGGCGATCGCATGGCCTTGCTGGGTCGTTCAGCAGGAGGGCACTTGGCGATGCTAGCAGCCTACCAACCCGATGCTCTGCCAATTCGGGCAGTGGTCAGCTACTACGGCCCTTTCAACTTAACGGCAGGTTACGCCGATCCGCCTGAACCTGACCCGATTAACGTGCGGGCAGTTTTAAGAGCTTTCTTGGGCGGCACCCCAACCGAGAAACCCATTCTGTATCGCAAGGCTTCCCCCGCTACTTATGTCACCCGGCCTTTGCCCCCCACATTGCTCGTTCATGGTCGGCGCGATCATCTGGTGGAAGTCAAATTTGCCCAGCGCATGTACCAACGGTTGCGGTCTGTCGGTAGCCCCGTAGCCCTGCTAGAGCTTCCTTGGGCCGAGCACAGCTTTGATGAAGTCTTTCAAGGGTTAGGGAGCCAAGTGACTCTCTATTATGTCGAGCGGTTTCTGGCTTGGGCCTTACGTTAGCCTCAACGGTTCGAGTTGGCAGATTTGAGTTAGCGATTAACTGTACTCATGTCAGCATAGCGATCGCCCACGGCAAACCCTTTCGGAGCCACCTCATCTATCCGCGCTACCTCTTCCGTTGTTAAGGAGATCTCTACCGCCACTGCATTTTCCTCCAAATATTGCCGCCGTTTGGTTCCTGGAATCGGCACAATGTCTTGACCTTGAGCCAGCAACCAAGCCAAAGCTAACTGACACGGGGTTACTTGTTTCTCCGCTGCAATCTGTTGCACTCGCTCTACCAGGTGCAGGTTTTTGTTAAAGTTTTCTCCCTGGAGGCGAGGTGAATGTCGTCGATAGTCATCTGGAGCTAAATCATCCAAGCTCTTGATCTGTCCCGAAAGAAAGCCTCGACCGAGGGGGCTGTAGGCGACAAAACCAATTCCTAATTCTCGGACTGTCGGTAAAATCTCGTCTTCTGGGTCACGACTCCAGAGCGAATATTCCGTCTGCAACGCACTGATCGGATGCACCGCTTGCGCCCGCCGAATCGTGGCAGGTGCCGCCTCCGACATGCCTAAATAGCGCACCTTTCCCTGCTGCACCAACTCCGCCATTGCTCCAATCGTTTCTTCAATCGGTACAGTTGCGTCTACTCGATGCTGGTAGTAGAGATCGATATAATCAACACCGAGTCTTTGCAGAGAGGCATCACAGCATTGCCGCACATACTCTGGCTTGCCATTCACACCAAGGAATTTTCCATCCTCACTGCGTTCATTGCCAAACTTAGTCGCCAAAACCACCTGATCTCGACGATCCGCGATCGCCCGTCCTACCAACTTCTCATTGGTAAACGGCCCATACATATCCGCTGTATCTAAAAATGTCACCCCCAGTTCCAAAGCCCGGTGAATTGTCGCGATCGACTCCGCCTCATCCCCCGCACCATAGAACTCAGACATACCCATACAGCCCAAGCCGATCGCAGAAACCGCTAAGCCTTGACTACCCAGTTGTCGAGTCTGCATTCTTGATCTCCATGCCATCAATTGCCAACTATTGCAGCACCTGGATAGAGAACAGCACCCTCCTTAGGACTGAAATGTTCTGAATTCCCAAAATTACCCCTCCCAAACCCTCCCCGATGCGGAGAGGGCTTTGAAAACATGGTTAAAGACAAACTTTTGGAGGGGGTCTGGGGGACGCAACCGTCCCTCATCGGGGGTTTGGGGGCGAGTGCCCCCAAGGGTTCGGTTCTTTAAGTAGTTAAACTGCCTGTTTCTCGTGCAACTGGGACTTCAACTCACTCGGAGCAAACGCCCCAAACTCAGTCACGATGGCCGTAATCAGCTCCGCAGGTGTCACATCAAACGCGGGATTGTAGAACTCTACACCTGGCGAACAAATACGAGTGTCACCCACTTGGTAAATCTCTACCGGATCGCGCTCCTCAATAGGAATCCCGCTACCATCCGACAAGGAAAAGTCAATCGTGGACAGGGGAGCCGCTACAAAGAACGGAATATTGTGGGCTTTGGCTGCGATCGCCACACTATAGGTACCAATCTTATTTGCCGCATCTCCATTAGCTGCAATGCGATCGGCCCCAACCACAACGGCATGGATCAGACCCTGCTTCATGCAGTGCGCCGCCATCCCATCTGAAATCAGCGTCACTGGGATGCCTTCTTGGACACATTCCCAAGCTGTTAGCTTCGCCCCTTGTAACCGAGGCCGAGTTTCATCCGCATAAACTCGCTCTAGCCGTCCATCTCGCCAAGCCGAGCGCACCACACCCAGCGCGGTGCCATATCCTGCCGTTGCCAAAGCTCCTGCATTACAGTGAGTCAAAATCCGCAGCTTTTCTGGGCTGGTGGGTAGTGCCTTCACTCCATAATCGCCGATCGCCTGACAGGTTTGAATATCATCCGCATTGATTTGCTTCGCCGTTTCTAGCAGCGTTTCCTTCAGATATTCCACAGGCCCAATCGTCTGCCGTGCTGTCTTCAACATCCGCGCGATCGCCCAGAACAAATTCACCGCAGTCGGACGAGTTTCCCGCAACTCCTGAGCCACTGTTTCTAGTTGAGCCAAAAATTGATCGCGATCGCTGGTCTGAATCGCTCGTGCCCCTAAGTACATACCGTAGGCCGCTGCCACCCCGATCGCCGGAGCCCCCCGCACAATCATGGTCTTAATTGCCCTTGCCATGTCTTCATAGCGGCTAATTTCCACAACGGCATATTCGTTGGGCAAACGGGTTTGGTCAATTAGCAAGACTCGGTCTTCTTGCCAAACAACGGGATATACCTGAGCAACGGTAGACAACATAAATATTTCAGCAGATTAAAAAACGTCAACAAAGCGATCGAGCCACTATAAAACGTTACCAGACTCTCTTTTATAAAAACTACTTATCTACAGTCCTGCCCAAGCTTGGCTTACTACGGAAGCTCAATACTATAAAGAAAAAGAAGCAGATTGATTGGCCGATCAACTATCAAATTTATAAGGTAATATGAATTTATAAAGTCTTGCTGCCCAATCAAGATAACTATTCGCTTTGACACCCTGTCTTAGGTTTTTAAAGTCAGTAGGTCAATGGGGCGTAACAGTGAGTATCCCACTAAAGTCAAACGCGCATGAAAGCTAAAACTGCCAATTTGCATAATAAAGGCTCTAGTGATGTCAACGTCTCGCCACGAGAAGAACTTGTCCTGCTCACACTTTATAACAAAGAACTCTATGGCCTACAAATTCCACAGGCTATGGAGGATGCTAGCGGGGGGCAGCGCCAAATGGGAATTGGGACGCTCTACCCTACTCTCCATACTCTGGAAAAGAAGGGGCTGGTTGAATCGCGATGGGGAGATGAAACTCGCGAAGAACGCGGTGGAGCAAGACGACGCTACTACAAACTTACAGGTAGTGGAGTCACGACTCTCAAAGCTATCCAAGCTTTCCGTTCCAACCTACTTTCCTGGCAACCCGTCTAGCAGTACAACGGGCATAGAAGTTGAGGATTACGATCGCCAACTGACCGTAGAACAAGTTTGGCAATATCTTCGAGCACTTCAAGAGGTAAACCAGCATTCTCAGCATCAGAGAGGAGGCTCTCAGCCAAGTCTAGATCGTTACAAGTTGCTCCAAGAACTGCTGAAGCAGAAGCAATTAGAGGTTGAACTTCTCGAAAAAGCGTCTGAGTTGGAGAAAAAACTCCGTAAATATAAACAATCTGATCCTTCTGAAACTTGGGCTAGCAAATGGCTTGCATCTCCAATTGCATATCTCCTTCCAAAGGAGCGACGGGAGGAGTGGCTTGGAGATCTTTATGAGATTAATCGAGAGATGTTACATAAAGGTTATCCTCGTTGGTTTGTGAGCGTTACTGCAATTGTACGAACACTTATTTTGATTATTTCATCCTGCAAAATCAAACTCTTAGATTTCTGCTCTGTCGGCGATCGCAAAAGCGAGTAAACAGAGAAAAAATCACAGTACAAGACCTACCCATCATCAAATCCTTGTAGGGGCGGGTCTTGTATCTATCCAAATTTATAATCGCTGTGATTTTTGTATTGCTGAATCGTTGAATAACAGAGCATCAGGAAAGTGACGTTGGGCACGTTCTGCGGAGGTGCAGTGATTGCCTCTTGTTGCCAATCGGGTAGGGCAAACTCGCTTCACATAAGCTAGCGCCTCTGGCCACCTGACTTGGTTGATACAGTGTGCCCCATTTACACCCCAAGCTGCTTCAAACCGCATCTCTGGCATTACATCTGGTTTCTGGATGCCTAGGCGATCGTAGAGATTGATTGGAGTGCCGTCTTTGGTATGGGCCACACCATCCCCACAATAATCCGCGCGTACCATCCGCACACAAGCAGAATGATAATCTCGGAGCGATCGCCCTTTGACATTTTGCCAAGGTTTGTAGCCGAACCGCATGCACTTGGCTAAAGCTGCGTTGGTACAGCTAAATGTCACCAATTTCTTATTGGGGCGATAATTGCCTCGGCTATCCCAAGAACCTTGCAGCACCACTGCTTTAGCCACTCCTTTTGCATCTGGTTCACAGAGGTTTTGCCAGTTCTGCTGGTTGTCTTGATAGAAAACGGTGTAGAGATATGTTTTTTTCTCTAGATCAAGTGGATCAACTTCAGTATCCCGCACTTGAAACTTCTGTTGGCGACCTTGATCATCAAACCCTACCATTTCAGTGATTTGAAGCTCTGTTTTGGAGAGAGGCACCTTATCTTTTTCAGGGGGATGAGAGGTAGGTCTCGCGATCGCAATGCTGCCCCAAGCGAATAAAAACACCAAAACTAGCAACAGCGATCGCAATATTGGCTTAATACGCATGCAGTCCTTCTCAAACAATCCCAACAATCTCAACAATCTCAATAGATTGAGCGTTTTATGGCTCAAGCTCACTTCTTCACCGAGATGGAACCGTAAAAGATCTGTTCCATCTCAATTAGGTGATTTAGATAGCAGCTTTGTTTACTTGATGCCTACCAAACGGCCCTCTTCAACTTGAATCTCCGTGAACTCAGGACTCGACAAGACCATACCCGTCTCTTGAGAAGCTGTCACTGCTGCGTTCTGACTTTCTTGACCATTCACATTACGCCCATTTAAGTTAACACCATTGAGGTTGCTGCCATTCAAATTGCTGCCATTGAGGTTGCTACCATTTACTGATATTCCATTCATTTTCACTCCATTAACGCTAATCCCATTTAGTGTTACTCCATTGAGGTTGCTGCCATTTAACTGAGTTCCGTTAACGGCAAGGCCATTCACAGCAAGGCCAGCGTTTGCATTTGGAGAGAAAGCCGCAACACTCAAAGCAGTCAGTGTGACAATAGACAGAAAGCGTGAATTCACCGTTAATAACCTCTTAATGATGTAGCAAAGATGCCTACAAAAGGGAAAACCCAAATTCCAGTCAAAAAATGATGACATTTGAAATTTTTTAAGAATCAGCTGAGCGCTTCACACTTCAAGGTATTTGTTATTTGCCTCTGCCTTGTGACTGTCTAACCCTCACAATGTACCTACTCAGAAGTACAAGGAAATATGTTCTAGAGCTTATGTTTTCAGGATGAGAACAATAGTGGTAGATCCACCCTTATGGGGGAAGGAAATGGAGCGATCTCTTGGCTAAGATAAAAACAATAAAGCGATATCCCAAAGCGAATTAAATTTTATAGCAAACCGCCTCCCAGCCTTATATTATGGGAGGCTTATAATTTTTAAACTCAACAGTTGAGCTTTGGAACGAGCCTTAGAAAATAGTTTACAAAGCTGCATGACTTAAGTCATGGGTGTTTCGTTGCACTTTGTGACCTTTTCCCTAGGTTTATTAGCTGCATCCTCCTCTACGATTAAGACAACTCCTAGGAGTAGACTCTAAAAGCCGCAGTTCAGTCGGCTAGAAAGGGGTGGAACGGGTGAAAGATTGGGCCAAACTTAGATTTAGGGTGCCAACTTGGTTGGTTGGAACTTTGGTGCTGGGCTTATTAGCGGGTGGAGGCTATACCGCTTACAGCCGCATGACCACAGGGCAACGACAGGAAGCAAGCCGCCGCGTCCAAACTGCTACCGTAGAGCGTATCAGTTTGCCGATCACGATCGCCGCCAATGGTACTGTTCAGCCAGAGCGATCGATCAATGTCAGCCCCAAGAACTCCGGGGTTTTGAAAGAATTGCTGGTGAAAGAGGGCGATCGCGTTGAAGCAGGGCAAGTTTTAGCCTACATGGATAGCTCCAATTTGCAGGGGCAACTTACCCAATCTAAAGCTCAAGTCGCATCGGCCCAAGCTAATCTTGATCAACTATTGGCAGGCAATCGCCCCCAAGAAATCGCCCAAGCCCAAGCCCAAGTTGCCTCTGCCCAAGCCAACCTCAACCGATTGGTCGCAGGCAACCGTCCTCAAGAAGTGGCTCAAGCTCAGGCTCAACTGACCTCCACCGAAGCCAATCTCCGCCAAGCCCAACTCACCCTCAACCAAAACCAGCAGCTTTACACCGCAGGAGCGCTCTCCTTACGGGAATTAGACACCTCTCGCGCCACTTATGATAGTGCCAAGGCTCAGGTAGAGCAGGCAAGACTGGCTCTGAACTTGCAGCAGTCAGGTACGCGCCCAGAAGAAATTGCCCAAGCTCGCGCCCAAGTAGAACAAGCTAAACAAGCTCTCAATCTTCAGCAATCAGGAGCACGTCCAGAAGAAATTGCCCAGGCTCGTGCCCAATTGATGAGCGCCGAGGGAGCCTTGCAGACGACTCAAACACAAATTAACGATGCCACCATTCGGGCTCCTTTTACTGGGATTGTGACTCGAAAATTCTCCGATCCTGGCTCATTCGTGACTCCAACCACTGCCAGCAGTGATGTTTCCTCGGCTACTTCTTCTTCCATCCTGGCGCTAGCTTCTAACAACCAGATTGTTGCCAAGGTGGCAGAAACCAGCGTCCCAAAAATCAAAGTTGGGCAGGGAGTCACCATCGAAGCGGATGCTTATCCTAATCAATCTTTTACAGGCAAGGTGATTCAAGTTGCGACGCAATCCACAGTTGAACAAAACGTGACTAATTTTGAGGTCAAGATGTCTGTGGATGACCCTAAAAACTTGTTGCAGTCAGGAATGAATGTCAGTGTGGAGTTTCAGGTTGGTGCTCTCGACAATGCTTTGGTGATTCCAACGGCAGCGCTTGTTCGCCAAGAGCAAGGAAGTGGAGTTTTTCTGGCAGGCCAAGGAGAAAATAGTAGACCCAGGTTTCAACGCATTACAACAAGCGCCATTGTAGAGGACAAAACTGTGGTCGCTTCTGGGCTGAAAGCAGGAGACAAGGTGATGCTGAGCTTCCCAGAAGGAGAGCGCCCACCTTCTAGAACACCTTCCTTTATGCCGGGGGCGGGACGACAAGGACGGGGAGGCTCTAGTGGTTCTGGTAGCGGTTCTAATGGCGGTTCCGGTAGCGGCGGTAGAAGAGGTGGAGGATGAGGAGCACTCAAGCAAGCCCAGAGACAAGGAGTTGGGAAAGCGCAAGTAGATTAGGAGAGGGTGCAGTTGGGTAAAATTCGGCCTACTCAGGTTTCTCTGCTAGAAGTAGTGACAATGGCTGTAGAGGCTTTGTGGAGTAATCGCCTGCGAACTAGCCTGACAATGCTGGGAGTGGTGATTGGCATTGCTTCTGTGATCACGGTGACCTCCGTAGGGCAGGGAGTCCAGAAGGCAACGGAGCAACAGATTCAATCTCTGGGCACCAATGTCATGTTGGTTTTAGCAGGGGCGGCCCGTTCGGGCGGTATCAGCCAAGGATTTGGTTCAGCTACGACACTCACTTGGCAGGATGCCCAAGCGATCGCCCAACAGGTTCCTGCCGCAGAGAGTGTCACTGCCTATCTGCAACGCTCTGGGCAAGTGGTATACGGAGAGCAAAATGCCTCTACCAGCATCCTAGGCGTTGACCTCGCTTATCCAGAAGTCAAGGAGATTTATCCGCAGGAAGGACAGTTTTTTACTCAAGCAGATCTAGATAATGCCGAGCCTGTTGTGGTCATCGGTAGCACAGTCCGGGATACTTTTTTTGCACCTACCGAGCCTGCTGTTGGTAAAAGTCTCCGTATTCAGAATGGACGCTACCGAATTGTGGGAGTGATGGAATCTAAAGGCTCTGTAGGCGGACAAGATCAAGATGATCGAGTCTATATTCCGCTGACGAATATGTCTTCTCGGATCGTCGGCAACAACGCGATCAATGGCACGGCAATTAATGGCTTTTGGTTGAAAGCTTTAGACCAAGCACAACTAGAAGCAGCTCAGTTTCAGGTGACAAATTTACTGCGAGTACGCCATAACATCTATCCTCCCGCACCCGATGATTTTCGTATTAGCAGCCAAATTGACATTATCAATACGTTCAGCAGTGTGGTGGGGCTGTTCACGGTATTGGTAGGGGCGATCGCGGGTATTTCTCTAGTTGTGGGTGGAATTGGAATCGCTAATATTATGCTGGTTTCTGTAGTGGAACGAACCCGTGAAATTGGGATTCGTAAGGCGATCGGGGCGACTAGTCGGGCCGTTTTGCAACAGTTTCTCACCGAAGCGATCCTGGTTTCTCTCTTAGGCGGTACCTTTGGCGTATCGATTGGAGTTGGTCTTGCCTTTGCTGCTTCTACTCTGTTTAAGTTCCCTTTTGTCGTCTCCCTCTGGTCCATTGGGGCGGGGCTAGGTTTGGCGCTAACTGTTGGCCTAATTGCCGGAGTCATCCCTGCTCGGAATGCGGCCAATCTCGATCCGATCGCAGCGTTGCGGAGTGATTAAGAGATGCCTACGATGATCTGGATGGAAGGGATAACGAAAAGCTACCGCTTGGGTGAAGTGGAGGTGCCAGTTCTAAAAGGGATTGACCTTAACATCGAAGAAGGTGAGTATGTCGCCATTATGGGGATGTCTGGGTCTGGCAAATCAACGCTGATGAACATTATTGGCTGTCTCGATCGCCCCACTGATGGCTATTACGTTCTAGAAGGGAGAAACCTCACAAGCTTTACCAACGATGAGTTAGCTTATATCCGCAATCAGCGCATCGGCTTTGTGTTTCAGCAGTTCAACCTGCTGCCCCGCGCCACCGCCTTAGAAAATGTCATGTTGCCAATGGTCTATGCGGGTATTCCGAAAGCGCAACGGCGACAGCGAGCGGAAGAAGCTTTAACCCGTGTGGGTCTAGCAGAACGGCTCTCTAATCGTCCTAGCCAACTTTCGGGCGGTCAACAGCAACGAGTCGCGATCGCACGAGCCTTAGTCAACCGTCCCGCCTTGGTACTCGCTGATGAGCCAACTGGAGCGTTAGACACTCAAACCTCAGAAGAAGTAATGGCCTTGCTCACAGATCTCAATGAGCAAGGCATCACGATCGTTATTGTCACTCACGAACCGGATGTGGCCGCGCAAACCCGACGTACCATCCAGGTCAGAGATGGCCTAGTAGTGAATTAGGGGTGAATTAAACGTCGTAAATCCGACACTCAGCAGCATCCGGGTTTTGGTCACAGTAGACTTCTAAAGAATTTTTGCTGGATTTCCCTTGGCGGTGAGCACGCTCAGCTTGGAGTTCTTCCACAATGTCCCAAGCAACTGCACAATTGGCAGAAACCTCACCATTTGACTCGCAAGCAGTCCGGGCTTGGGCGATCGCGTCTTGGATGGCTTGTTCTAGGGAGAGAGACACTTCTAATGTATTAATCATGATCAACTGAAGCTCTTTTAGAGCCTTTGTGTAGAGTGAGCCATTAGTTGCGAAGCGTTACGACTGCAACCAACTCTTTTACTCTAGACAACCCCAGTGAGATCGACAGGTGAAGAAACCGTAATCATTCTGGGGGAGTTTCCCTCCTGGTTGTGGCACAGGTGCAAGATCTAAGCAGGGGATTGGTCAGTAAGAGATTGAGGTAAAGGATTAATCATTCATCCATTGATCATGACTAATCAAGTCACCAATGGGGTCTCGTAGGAGGAAGTCATTGGCTTCTAGCTCCTGCTCAACCTCCTGCCACTTACGAACTGGAAAATAACGAAATAGGGCATAGATAGGTTTGTGACGGCTAACAACTCCCTGCTCGACTAAACACCGGGCTTCATCTTGAATAGCTGTAATAGAGGCATGAATAAAGCGGTTCATCGTAGCTATATAACTATGTTTGTCTGGGGCAGACTGGCTGCATCTGCCCTTGAGATGTAACGTAGCTAAGAAAAGGATTTAGGCTGCTTTAGGAGGGCTTACTTCTACAACAGCCGATCGCGAGTTTATATCGAAGGTGTATCCATCAGGAAGAATATGTAGTTTGACCCCACAAAGTGCTAAACCTTCATCTTTGAGCAGGTTATGCAAATTCGAGTAGATCAAATCTTGCAAATCCACAATCGTCACAGCACCCTCACCAATCACGGTCATCTGCCCACCACTAACCACAATCGCGGTATTTTCATCAATACCGATGCCTAACAGGTGGGGTTGTTCCGCTACAGCCGACAGTAGCCGTCCGAGTCGTCCTCTTTGGGCAAAATGCTGATCAATCACCGCTTCAGGCATAAAGCTAAGCCCATCATCCGTCTCTACAATTTCAATTCGGGGGTGGGTTTCAGCTTCCCCTTCCACAATCATGGCATCAGACATCATGCTCGCCCCTGCACTGGTGCCAGCAATGATCAGCCCCTGAGCGTAGAGCTGGTGTAGAAGCTGATCTAGTTTTGTGTCCTTAATGTATTTGGTAATTCGATCCTGTTTTCCACCTGTAAAAAAGACCCCAGTAGCTTCTCGAATGGTTGCTAGAGCTTCAGGCGCTTCAGCCTCCTCACGACTGTCTGTATCTACTACACGCACCTGTTCTGCACCTAGGCGTTCAAACACCTGGATGTAATTATCTCCCACTTCTTTTGGTAGCTCTGTTGCCACGGTCATTACAACAATCTTGGCTTGGCGACCCCCAGAGCGACGAACAAACTCGCGCAGAATTTTACAATCTCCCTGTTTATCCTCTGCTCCACCAATGATTACAAGCTGCCCTTGGCTGGTGGTAGGGGAATGACTTCCCATCTGTGCTTGATTGATGTTAATGACCATTTGGGTTGATTCCGTCTAATATTAAAAATTGCATTGAGAATGGCTAATGCTGGCAAAACTTGGGATAAGACATTCGCAAAACTCTCCAACCTGTTTCCGTAACTCATAACAAAAACAGCTCGAGGAGAGAAGTTGTTGAATGATGGAGCAGTGATGAAGCGTAAGCAGCTATGGTCAGGCTTAGGAACCCAGTGAGAATAAAAGATTTGGCAAGTTTTGCTTGGCTCTTATGACCGTAATAATTAGAATACAGATTAACTTTTAAGCCCACGTCTGCCCTATGTCAGGATTTGCAATTAAACCAGTCTGTATTAAGGTATACAAAAATGGCTGTTCTTCAATTACAGGATGAGTAGAAGGGTAGAAGCAGTTTTTCGGCCTATTTAAGAGTCGAGACCAACGCATAGATCACCTCTACATTTGTTGTCTACCATGTGAGGCAATGCTAAAACATAGGCTTAAGCGTCTTCTATATTTCTAGGAGTATGTTTCTAGAAGATAGGTCGAACATCTTATTAGAACTAAAGGAGCTGTGCAATATGTTGCTCTCAACTACAGCCGTAGTTAGGGCTAAACTTCTTCAGTTACCTTGGCATCCGTAGCAGGCTTGGCAATATGCAGTAAGCGCTGCTTCAGAGTTTCTAAACCCAGCCCTTTGGTAGCGGAGATAAAGACCGCATCTGGATAAGTTTGCTGAGCAGCCGCTAGAGCCTCACTTTCCACTTGATCTACTTTGTTAAATACCAGCAAAGTGGGACCAGAAACGGTCGGAAGATCTGCCAAAACTACTTGGACTGACTGAATATGGCTTTCCCAAGCGGGATGGGAAAGATCTACCACATGTAGAACTGCATCGGCTTCTGTCACCTCTTCCAAAGTTGCCCGGAAAGCATCCATCAGGGGTGGTGGCAGCTCATGTATAAAGCCGACCGTATCTGTGAGGAGGAGCGATCGCTGAGATTGCGTCTCTGGATCGGTGATCGCCAGCCGCCGCGTGGTGGGATCGAGGGTGGCAAACAACTGATCGGCAGTATAAACTTCCGCGTGAGTTAAGGTATTGAGCAGAGTAGACTTGCCCGCATTGGTATAACCTGCTAAGGCAACCGTAGGAATTTCGTTATGTTGACGCTGTTGACGTAGGCGAGAACGGTGGGCTTGCAACTGGTTTACTTCCTGTTGCAGTTGATTAATTCGCCGCTGAATCGTCCGACGCTCTGTTTCTAGCTTGGTTTCTCCTGGACCTCTGGTGCCAATACCACCCCCCAGCCTAGACATCGCCTGCCCTCGGCCCCGTAGTCGCGGCAACATATATTCCAACTGGGCAAGTTCAACTTGTAATTTGCCTGCTTGCGACTGGGCGCGCTGGGCAAAAATATCCAGAATTAATTCGGTACGGTCAACCACTCGCAGGTTCATTTGGGCTTCCAAATTCCGAATCTGCGAGGCTGAAATATCGCGATCGAACACCACTAAGTTTGCGCCGATCGCTTGGGCTTTTTGGGCAATTTCATCTACTTTCCCCTGCCCCACAACTGTCTGAGGATGAGGTTGCGATCGCTTCTGAATCATAGTTTCCAAAACGGTTCCCCCAGCACTCTCGGCTAGACGAACGAGTTCTTCCAAGCCATCTTGAAAGCGTTGAGGCGACAGATCCTCGGTCATCAACCCCACAAGCAAGATTTTATCTTGGCCATCTCCCTTTTCTTCAAACTGGAAAGCTCCATACCCAGCGGCACGAAACTCTTTTTCCCAATCATCAACTAAATCATCAAAATCTTGCTCAGTGAGTTCTTTCAAGGAAAAAGGTGGAGAAATCTCGTAAGGCTGATCGAGATCAGGCACGAGATGCACTAAATAAGTAGACTGAATCTCACTGGAGGTTCCATTCTTAGCTTTTCCACCATTCGAGCTGGAACCGTTGGCAGTACAAAGGGTGATTAGCGCATCTAAGCGTTGCCGAGCGGCTGCCGTGAGACTGGGAGTGTCAGGCGGATCTACTTTGAGCTGTGTCGCCAAACATCGAACTCCGCTCAAGCGTTCCGCACTGTGGCGGGGTAGTTCTTGATCTGACAGTTGGGTTTGCGCTGGTGTCCCCACTGCTACTCGCATCACCTGTCCCCGTCGATTGAGGTAGATACAGACAGGGTGATGAATCGCGGTACTGATAGCTGCTAACTCTTGAGCTAGCTCTGGGGTACAAAAGCGATCGCTCGGTTGCCGCTGTTCGTACAACCGCTGAAGCTGCTTGAGCTGGCTGGATTTGATGCCTTGGGTATTGCCGTAGATCGTTTCGATAGGTCTAACCAGAAAACTGGTTTCTGAATTCGCTGATCTATGTTTAATCTGCTTTAACTCGGACTGAATCTCTCCGGAGGGTTAACTGGTGGCTCACTGACGGACTAGCTAAACGCTCTAGAGTTATGTGTAGAGCAATACAGTAACTTGCTAAAGCGATGTTGACGAAAAGATAAACTAGTTTTGTAATTTTAACTACATATCAGTTTAATTTTTTGACAACCCTTTAGACATAAGCACAACGGCCCTTTGGGTAGACGTGAATGTTCGCGATCGCTTCTAATCTGCTGAGTAGGTAGAACGTCCTATCTTATTAGGTATATCTAACTAACTGCAATTATTAGAGATCTGATTAACCAATCAGAGGTTTGATTGCCTAATCAACTACTCTCTAAGTACCAAGTTTTCTCGTCTCCGCTACCGCTAAATTCCGTTACCGCTCAATCAACAGCCTTGATGCACTCTCAGTTGGCCGACTGGAGGTATGGGGTTATCTTTCAGGGGATGTATGACTGACTCAAGTACCTTAGTTTTGCCAGCTGAAAACCACAGTCCTGATATTGCGAATGGTTCCATTTTCTTTATTGGCACTGCGACTGTCATTCTCCGGTACGCTGGGTTCACTATCCTGACCGATCCTAACTTCTTGCATCAAGGTGATCACGTTCATTTAGGATATGGGCTGCGTTCCGCACGAGTCACAAATCCCGCAATCGAGATTGAGGAGTTACCTCCGCTCGATCTCGTCGTACTCTCCCACATGCACGAAGACCACTTCGATCGTATTGCCGAGCAAAAGCTGAACAAAACTGTTCCCATTGTCACTACCCAACATGCCACTGAAAAGTTGCAGAAAAAGGGATTCCAAGCGACCTATGCTTTAGACACCTGGGAAACTATAACCATAAAGAAAGGAGGGGTGCAGCTCCGCATCAGTGCCATGCCCGGAAGACATGGGCCTGGAGCTTTAGCTACTTTACTCCCTCCGGTGATGGGTAGCTTATTAGAGTTCCAAAATAGCGCTAGGGAGCCTCTGTTTCGCCTCTATATTACGGGTGACACATTGGTTTATGAGGAAATTAAAGAAATCCCGAAACGTCATCCTCAAATTGATTTAGCATTGCTGCATTTGGGCGGCACCAAAGCATTTGGTGTGTTACTCACAATGGATGGTAAGCAAGGCGTAGAAATGGTGCGATTAATTGCCCCCAAAACTGCCATCCCCATCCACTACAACGACTACACCGTCTTCAAATCTCCCTTAGAAGAATTCCAGCAGGCGATCGCTGCCGCAGGACTAGACACCCAAATCGAATATCTCAGCCACGGTGATACTTACCAATTCGCAGTGCCCGCTAACCGTCACTCCGGCTGAAGCGCTACAGTCATCCCCAGTCACGCTCAAAACTTCTTAACATAGAAGTTAAGTGCTAGGGAACCGTGTGAAAAGGAAAGATATGGAGACAACCCCAAGAGTGTTGCTGGATGCGTCTTTGGCTCAAACGCAGGCGATCGCAGATCCAGAATTAGCAGGCAATAGCCCTGGAAAGCCAGAAAACAAAGGGCTAGAGCAGCGGGATCATGAAGTTAACGAACTCTCCCCAGGTGGCCCTGATCCGTCCCGGTTTGACCCCAAAGAAGCCTGGTATCCGGTGTTCTATGTAGAAGATTTGGATAAGACCAAGCCCGCTCGATTCACCTTGCTAGAAACCGATCTCGTCATTTGGTGGGAGCAATCGACAGAAGTTTGGCGAGTTTTAGAAGATAAATGTCCCCATCGCTTAGCCCCCCTTTCTGAAGGCAGAATTGCTGAGGATGGCTTGCTAGAGTGCCCCTATCATGGCTGGGCTTTCTCTGGAACGGGTGATTGCGATCGCATTCCGCAACAAGCAGCGAGCGGCACAGCAGAAACTTCGCAGCGCGCCTGTGTAACCGCGTTTCCAGCCACAGTGCGCCAGGGATTATTGTTTGTTTATCCTGGCAAACCAGAAAACGCCGCCAAAACCTCAGTGCCCATCGTAGAACCCATAGAAACCTTAGATGGCTGGGTTTGCCTCAATACCTTTCGGGACTTACCCTACGACGCGCTGACCCTGCTAGAAAATGTACTAGATGCTAGCCATGTGCCTTACACTCACCATCGCTCTGTGGGGAATCGCGCTAATGCCTCCACTGTAGACCTAGAGATTGTAGAATCTGGCAAACAAGGCTTCCAAGGGCTGTGGGAAGAAGGCCCCCGCAAAGGCACCTTAGGCCGCCAAGACACCACATTCATTGCCCCAGGGTTGATGTGGCACGATCTGACTTCCAAGCAATTCGGCAGAACGCTGACTGTGGTTTATGCCACTCCAATCCGCAAAGGAGAATGTCGGCTCTTTGCCCGGTTTCCGTTTAAGTTCTCCTCCAAGTTGCCCAGCTTCTTCATCCGCCTGACCCCTCGCTGGTATTCTCACCTGGGGCAGAATAACGTGCTAGAAGATGACCAAGTTTTTCTGCACCACCAAGAACGCTATCTAGAGCAGGCAGGCGGAAGCGCTAACTTTGCCAAGGCATTTTATTTACCCACCAGAGCCGATCGCTTTGTCTCAGCTCTGCGGCAATGGGTGAACCGATACAGCGCTGATCCGTTTCCAGGTGCGAAGCTGCCCCCCGCATTATCGAAAGAACAACTACTCGATCGCTATTATTCTCACACCATCAAGTGCGCTAGTTGCAGTGCCGCCCTGACTCGATTACAACGCATTAGGTTAGCTTGTCTGATCTTGGCAGCGATCGCTTGGACCCTTGCCCCCTTACTGGCAGTTTCCTTGGGGAACGCGGCTGAGGTAGGGGTCGTAGGAGTTGCGATCGCCAGCTTAGTCAGTGGAACAGCTTGGCTAGGCTTAGGTAGACTAGAGCAACAGTTTTACCGAGGGCGAGAAACACCACTTCGCAACTTACCTGAGAAAAAGCGGCGTGAGAAAAAATAGTCTCAAGTCATAATCAGGCTGTGATCGCAGTTCTTGATCAAACAAAAAAGCGATCGCTGGCAATTTCCCTAGGCGATCGCTTTTTTGTTTTTAGGTGCTGTTGTCTACATCAAGTTCTAGTCACTAGTCGAGTAGACGCAGAACTACACTTGAGCGAGCATTGACAGGTATTTGCTGTTCTCCATTGAAGATAGTTTCATCTTGAATGAAGCGCGGTTCTTTGGTATCAATGATCAACTGCCACTGTCTCTCTTTAAATGCATCAGGCAGGGTAAATTCAATCATCTCATAGTGAGCATTGAAGAAGAGAATGAAGCTGTCATCACTAACACGCTGCCCTTGCGGTCCTGGGCTAGGAATCTGCCGTCCGTCCAAGAACATTCCGATCGCCTTAGCATAGCCAATCTCCCACTGCTCGTCACCCATCTCGCTGCCATCCGGGTTAAACCAAACGATATCACTCACTCCAGCTCCGTGAATGGCCTGTCCTTGGAACCATTTGCGTCGCCGGAATACCGGATGTTGCCGCCGGAAATAGATCAACTCCCGTGCAAAATCCAAAAGGTTTTCGTTCTTTTCTTGTAAGTCCCAGTTGATCCAAGAAATTTCACTGTCTTGGCAATAGGCGTTATTGTTTCCTTGCTGGGTTCGGCCTAACTCATCTCCTGCCAACATCATCGGGATACCCTGGGAGAGCATCAGCGTTAATAAGAAGTTCCGCCGTTGCTGTTCTCGTAACTGCAACACTTCGGGATCATCCGTTGCTCCTTCTGCCCCACAGTTCCAAGAACGATTGTGGCTCTCTCCATCTTGGCTGTTCTCGCCATTGCCTTCATTGTGCTTGTCGTTATAGCTCACCAAATCGTTGAGCGAAAAACCATCATGAGCGGTAATAAAGTTGATGCTGGCGTTAGGTCTGCGACCATTAAACTGGAAGTATAAATCTGGACTACCAGTCAAACGGTAAGCAAACTCCCCTAAAGTCCTGTCTTCTCCGCGCCAGAAGTCTCGCACCGTGTCACGATATTTTCCATTCCACTCAGACCACAGCACTGGGAAGTTACCCACCTGGTAACCACCATCCCCAATATCCCAAGGCTCTGCAATTAGCTTCACATCAGCCAATACGGGATCTTGGTGAATAATATCAAAAAAGGCTGCTAGACTGTTCACTTCATACAGTTCTCTCGCCAAAGCAGAAGCCAAGTCAAAGCGGAAACCGTCTACATGCATCTCCAGCACCCAGTAGCGCAAGCTATCCATGATCAGCTTTAGCACTTGGGGGTGGCCCACATACAAGGAATTACCACAGCCGGTAAAGTCCATGTAGTAGCGCTTATCATCATCCACTAGGCGGTAATAGATGCTGTTGTCGATGCCGCGTAGAGATAGAGTTGGGCCGAGATGATTTCCTTCTCCGGTGTGGTTGTAGACCACATCCAAAATAACCTCAATACCAGCGCGGTGCAGTGCTTTCACCATCTCTTTGAATTCATTCACTTGCTGCCCCAGACTGCCACCAGCACTGTAGTCAGAGTGGGGAGCAAAGTAGTTGACCGAGTCGTAACCCCAGTAGTTCTTTAAGCCCTTGTCTGCCAAGTGGCCCGGATATGCGAGGAAATGATGCACAGGCATTAACTCAACTGCACTAATTCCCAATCGCTGCAAATGCTCGATCGCGGCAGGGTGAGCCATGCCAGCATAGGTACCGCGCAATTCCTCTGGGATCTCTGGATGTAGCTTAGTAAAGCCCTTGACATGAGTTTCATAAATAATGGTTTCGTGCCAAGGAGTTCGCAGCAGGCGATCGCCTTCCCAATCGAAAGATTCATCAACCACCACTGACTTGGGGATCAAATGGGCACTGTCTAACTCGGAAAAGGAGAGATCCGCATCTGGAGAATCCCAAGAGTAGCCAAACAGTTCAGGACCATTACCAATGTCGCCATCGATCGCCTTTGCATAAGGATCGATTAACAGTTTGTTGGGGTTGAAGCGATGTCCCTCGTGGGGAGAGTAGGGACCGTGGACTCGGAAGCCATAACGCTGGCCAGGACCAATACCAGGGACATATCCGTGCCAGACGAAGTTGCTCACTTCTGTCAATTGTAGGCGAGTTTCCTTGTCATCACGATCGAATAAACACAACTCCACTCCAGTGGCATTTTCTGAGAACAAGGCAAAGTTAGTTCCTTTTCCATCCCAATAAGAACCGAGGGGATAAACTTGTCCTGGCCAAAGCGCTAGATACATAACAGAGGATTTTAGGGGGTAAAAATCAGTGAAAACAAAAATGACTAAATTGCACCTAATCGGTAGATGCAATTCAGGGGGCTGTTGTGTTTACTAAAACGAACTAAAGCTTATCTTTACAGCTTTAATAGCAATGTTCAATTGGCTGAACGTTCGATTGGCTGAACCACACCCTCTCCATAGGGGCAGGTTTTGTTGCCTGTCCCTTAGCCATGCAGGGCACTACACTCGCTCTGCTCCTTCTTTCAATCACAACAGGGTCAACAGTTTTGGAAGCTATTTGAAGAAAATAGCCGAGAAAAGTAGATTATGGCATCTACCGCAAGGACAATCTTTGGCATCATGGGTCGGCGTAGTGCAGACTACTAACCCTTACCTCTCAGGAACCTAGAACGTGATAACTGAGCTTCTAAGTAAGGACAGTCTTCACAACGGAGCTTCTGACCTGGATGGTCGCAATGGCAAGGAAGAGCTGAGGCATCGATCTCTGAGCTTTGATGCAATCGGTGGGTAACTGTAGTCTGCAATAACAAAATAATATCTTGGGCGAGCATAAAACAGTTTCTAATTTAGTAAAAGAATTTATTAGTTCAGATTTTTAGTTTAATAAGTAAGAGCTTAAATAGCGTCTAGCTGAGGAATGACCTCGCCTCTATCCTCTGTAGAGTGCCTCTGTAGAATGCGATCGCTGGCACTAGTTGAGTTTATTCACTAAACTTCATAAAAGTAGAATATTAATAAGGCAGCTCCACCTTTTGTGAGGGGTTGCTGAGTTCAGTTCATTTTTAGGCAGCTTCTCATGGCAGTTCGGAAGGATACAATTTTTGAGCGATTTTTGTCGCCTGTACTACAGCTATTTATTGATCGAGACGGCTTAGAACAGTTTTATGACAGCATTAACTGGGAGACCGAGGGCGATCGCTTCCGCAACCCTAGCTTGGTATATCCCGCCTACTACAGCACTCAGAATTTTCATGGGATTGAAAAAGGCTACCTGAACCCACGAGCGGCTGTATCCTATGATCCCATCACTCAATATGTCTTGCTGCCTAACGAAACCTTAATTCGGCAAGCTGCGATCGAGGCTGTGCGAGGTAAACCAAGACGAATTTTAGATTTAGGCTGCGGGACTGGGTCAACCACTTTATTGCTCAAGCAAGCGTTTCCCGATGCTGAAGTGATTGGTTTGGATTTCTCGCCTTACATGTTGTTCATGGCAGATTACAAAGCTAAACAAGCTGGATTAAAGATCAAGTTTATGCACGCCAATGCTGAGCATACGGGCTTGGCTGATGCCTCTTTTGATTTAGTCACCGCTTCCCTGCTCTTTCATGAAACTCCTCCCGCCGTCTCACGAGCCATTTTGCGGGAAGCCGCACGATTGCTTCAGCCTGGTGGAGAAGTTTTGATTCTAGATGGCAACCAGGAAACGCTGCGGCAAACCGAATGGTTGACCCAAATCTTTGAAGAACCTTACATCCAAGCTTATGCAACCGGAAATTTGGATGCTTGGATGGGGGCAGCGGGGTTTGGAGCTGTAAGCACACAAGAACTCTGGTGGATTCACCAAATTACTGGGGGAGTTAAGCCACTTCCTGGACAAGACCCTGGCTCTGTCAGAGCCCATCCCAACTCTGTTAGGATTGATGACTCTGTTCTCCCTGATTCTGTCCTCCCTGATCCAGAGTTCCCCGCTCCCGCGTTTGAGTAAGCAAGTATGGTTTTGAAGGCAGTTTTATTTGATTTTAATGGCGTCATTATCAATGATGAAGCGATTCATGAGCGACTGATTGAGCAGCTTCTGATTGAAGAAAATCTGCGGCTGAACTCTGGAGAGTTTGCTCGCGTTTGCCTGGGGCGTAGCGATCGCGCTTGTCTAACCGAACTGCTAGCGAGTCGGGGGCGAGTTGCCACAGAAGACTACCTGATGGACTTGATGCAGCGCAAAGCCCGCGCCTATCAACGTGAGCTAGACACAATCGAAAAGCTGCCTATTTACCTTGGCTTAACTGATTTAATGTTTAATCTGCGTGCTGCTCAATTAAAGCTGGCTGTGGTGAGTGGAGCCTTACGCAGCGGAATTGAACTGGTGTTAGAAAAAGCGCAACTGGCTGCTTATTTTCAGGTGATTGTGGCGGGCGATGATATTGTCACGAGCAAACCAGAACCAGACGGTTACTTGCTGGCGGTCGAGCGTCTGAATCAGCAATTTCTAGATCTGAATCTCCAACCTTCAGAATGCCTCGCGATCGAGGATACTCCCGCAGGGATTCAGGCAGCAAAACGGGCTGGAATTCCCGTGGTTGGGGTAGCCAATACTTATCCGTTTCATATGATGCAGCGGCAGGCAAATTGGGCGGTGGATTACCTCTCTGATCTAGAACTCGATCGCGTTCAAGCCGTCTATGCCAAATCCCCCGTACCTCAAGCATCGTAATACTTCTCAGTGCTGCGAACTGGAGCGTAAAGATTTACACAGTCTTAATTCTGTTTTTCCGTGATTTCATCAATTAGGAGTTTTTCTGGGCATAACATTGAGGAGTTGTAATTGAGACTGTTATGAAAGTTTTTTTGCCAACAGTGACAGCTAGCTTAGCTTTGGCACTGAGTGCAACGGCAGCTAAGGCTGTGGTTTTGTACGATGGTTCATCTAGTCCTGCTCAAACGCCTGCCCAACAAAATTGGTTATATCAAGCGACTGCGATCGCGACTGCTCCGATCGCAACTGCAACGAGCAGCGGCACAGTCTTAGATACGGGTAATAGCTCTAACTATGCAGGCTACTTCAACGGAACTCCAGTCATTCTCGATCGCGCTAAGGGCTACACAGTCAGTTTCAAATTAAGGGTTAATTCTGAGTCCCACGGGACGAACAACAATCGAGCGGGCTTCAGCGTGATCGTGATTAGTAAACAAGGATCAGGTGAGGCTCAACCTTATGGTGTTGAACTTGGATTTTGGCTCAACAACATTTGGGCGCAGAGTTCTACTTTTACAAGAGCTGAAACCGCTACCTATAACACGCAATCGCTAGCTCATACTTACCATCTCAAAGTCAGCGGCAATCAATACAAACTGTTTGTAGACAATGCTACGACTCCTATCTTGCAAGGGCCAATGCGCCAATATACGGGCTATACGCCACCAGCGGGGTATCCCAACCCTTACAAGATTCCTAATCTGATGTTCTGGGGTGACAATACGACCTCTGCTAAGTCAAGAGTTACATTAATGAGAGTAGAAGCGAACTGATAAAGCTGACATCGTAGCTCAAAAGGGCTAAGGACTATTACAACTAGCCCCTAGAGCCTGTTTCTATTTCTTGTTATAATGACGAGATATTTCTTGGGGAATTAGCGCAGTTGGTAGCGTGCTGCGATCGCACCGCAGAGGTCAGGGGTTCGAATCCCCTATTCTCCATACAATCTGGCGATTGTAGCCTTGGTTTCTGTACTAAACTGGCTTAAATCTGGCTTAAGTTTAGGATAGTTTCCAAGGCTTGCCAAGGGCTAGCTTCGATCCTCTTGGGGTAGTTTCTCATATTGCTCCTGAGTGATGTAGAAACAAAACTCAGAAGCCTGGTCATAGACAGTCACCATGTCAGGGATGGTCAAAGGACAGGGCATACCCCGGTACATTACACCCTCTATTCCTGTACCTGCTTTGAACACCTTCTGCTCACCTGGCATATTCCTAGGTATATCCCGGTTGGGTGCTGTGGGTAGGCTCATGAAGAAAATAGCTGAGGTCAGAAGCTCTATCATAGGGTCGCATTACCATCAGGTACCCTCCCAAGTTTCCCTCTGGCTGGCTTGAGCTAACTATCCTGAAAGGCTATGTATTGCAGCGATCGCACCCTTAGCTAGAGGGTAGGCTCTACCGGGGGTACCCCCCTATGTATGCCAAGCATTGAACAACAGACAAAAGCTACCTTGACTAATAGCTAAGGCAGCTTGAAACCTATTTGCTCTTAAGATGAATATGCATCTTGACATGCATATCAAGTATGCACTATTCTATGCATAGGGTAGTGAAGATACCCTAAAACACCTAAGAGAACCAAAACCAATGCCCACAGTATACTATACCCCCATCTTTAGCGCTATCTATGACAAGGCAGCTAAGGCTATGTATGAAGCAGGGCTAGCCTTTGATGGCACCATGAATCAGTTAGAGGCTTGGTTGAAGGACAATGACCCTGAAGCCTACCTAGGCTCACTAGAGGGGGTGCCCTCTACCAAGCGGAGATCGAGAAAAGTAGTGTGGATACCTTATGTCGCCTAAAGGACAAAGAACTACCCTTAGCCTATCTCCAGAGCATCTGGAAGCTCTAAAGGCTATTGCTTCAGAGCTTACCGGGAGCCCTAATGTTAGCCTCCTAATGCGGAATATCGCAGAAGGGCGGCTGAGGGTACTAGGATCGGCTGATCCTGGCTTAGTGGCTACCTTTGAGCTAGAGCGAGTACAGAAGGCTCTAGAGGATGCTTTAGCAAGGCTGAGAGAGGTTAGCTAGCGATCGCCTTGCTGAGTAGATAGGGGGGCTTATACACCTCCCTCTACTTGCCAATGTTTAGCTCTGAATCTTCTTATCCTTAAGCTCCATCAAGGCTTCCTCTAAGATATGTAGTTCATCCTTCTTAAACCCATTGGCCTTGATCAGCCACTTACCGCGATCATCTGGTCTTGTGATAGTCCTTGGGGCTGCTCCTGTGACTGCTCTGTACTTCCTAGAGACTATGTTAGCCAGCTTATGAAAGCCTGACTTCTCTAGCTCTATGCCTTTGTCTGCTAGCCACTCGCTAAGGGTGTACATATCTTTAGCTTCTGTGTCATCAATCTGAGCATCCTCAGCGATCGCCATCAGGTAGCTTTCAGGATAGAGCAAGACATTGCCTAGCTCTTTCATGATCTGCTTTTTACTTAGGGTGCTGAGGTAGCTGATCACATTAGGTTTAGCTTCAGAGGAACTATCACTTGCTCTGGTAGATATATGATTCACTACTACTTCCATCTAACTCCCCTTGATGTGCTCTTTAACTAACTATCTTATAATAACCTCATAACCTGGCATGTCAACCTGTGTGACCTAGGTCTGTCTGAGCGGTTACCTTGAAAGAAGCTAGGGTTAGGTTGGATAGATCCTCTGCTGTAGGTTGAAGACTAGCTCATCCTCATTAGTGTTCACTATCATAAAGAAGACAGACTCGTCTTCATAGGCGCTCTCAAAGAACACCATATCGCCATCTTGGAGCATGACCACTTCACCGCGCTCCTCAGCATCCGGGCACCATACCCTAGAGAAGTCAGTATTCAGATCCCACCAATCAACCCCATCATCAAAGCTGATAAGATCGATGGATCTGTAAGAGTCGCTTCTGTACTCACCTTCATAAGTTACTAACATTAGGGTAAACCTGCTTTTCCTACCCCCTCTAGCTTTCCCTAAGGTTAGGAGAAACTATAAGGGGGGGGGTAGAGGTCTGGTAGTCCTAAGCAGCTAACTCTTCAGGCATTTCTACTGGGAGGTGAGGTAGTAGCTGTAGGTAGCCAACAGGCATGTTGTAGGACTGCCCAAAGGTCTGAGAGTCACCCGGATCAATGGCATCATGAGCAGTCTTAGGTGCTGCTAGAAGGGTGTCATCAGCCAGCCTGAAGATAACTAGGTCGGGCTGTAGGCGCTTGTAGTCTGCTACAGCGATACCCTTGATAGTGAGGTAGTGTGTCCGATCATTGTAGAGAACCGATCGGGGTTTCCCATCAGCAACCTTACCCAGTCTCAGGGTAGGTCTATCAATAACTACTGTGAGACCGAAAGTGCTATGATAGTGGGAGAAATATTGAGTCATAACTAGTGCCTTTTGTGCGCTTGGTTTACATAGCCTCTTGGTAGCTTCGAACTACCAGGGGGCTTTTGGTTTGGGCGATCGCTACTTGCCTCTATCCTTAAAATGTTTTCTTTAGTTAAACCAAGATAGAGGTAGGAACCCATTGGAGGCGGATATGACTAAGCGGTTTGTTGGGGTTAGGTTTCCCCAAAACACCTATGACTGGTTAGAGACTGAGGCAGCCAAGACAGGCACCCCGGTATCTGCTTTGGTTAGGCAGGGGGTAGAGCTACTACAAGCTGAGCGATCGCTAGAGACCACCGACAAAGACAAGCAGATAGAGCTACTGAAGAGGCTAAGTCCTCAGCAGCTAAAAGCATTGATCCGGTTCCGCCAAGAGGCCAAGGCTTTAAGTGAGTAGGCTAGCTCTATCGGTGGGAGCGATCGCTACCGGGGTTGGCAGCACACACACTCTTTAGAAGTTGGCTAACTTTCTGGCTAGCATTGGCTATAATAGTGGTAAGGGAATAGCTGTACCCCTGCCAACCCAGCCAGGAGCTTAGCCATAATGGACAACACCCCCGCAGTCGATACTCTGAACCTCTATGACCTAGCGATCGATACCCCGGAAAGTTGGGAGGTAATCATCAAGGATTTATTTGTAAGTTATAGCCAGCTTGGAAGCCAAGTATTAGGAGTGGATAGTCGAGGTGATCACTATCTAGCTTTTCTCACCTACATTCAGCAGGGGGTATGATGCCTAGAAATGCCGATATCCGGGTACAGTTGACAGCTTTAGAGAAAGAGACCATTGAAGCCAAAGCAAAGGCAGCGGGTAAATCTAACTCTAGTTTTCTTAGAGATCTAGCTTTGTCTAGTATTTCACACACATTTTATGAAGGTAGCCAAGAACCTAGCCAGGAACCCAAGCTTGATCGATTAGAAGCTACCCTGATGGCAATGCAAGAACAGCTAACCCAACTCAATCAAAAACTTAGCCAGGAAAGTAGCCAATCCAAGAATGTGTGTGTAGCTTTTGAGGTAGGAGAGACCATTACAGCTCAGTCTAGCAAGCGGCATGGACTACTGCTTAGATGTCAGTTTATCCCTCAGGAAGTACCAGCAGGATGGGTAGTTAAAAGGGGAAAGTATCGCTGGTATCCAGACTTAGGGGTAGTCTGTATGCTTAAGGAGTTTTCCCGCTCTGAGAAGCCTAAGTACCTGGTTAAGTGGGTGCTAAAGCCGGGACAGGAACTAAGCCTAACCCCTGAGGGTGGCTTCATTCACTCAGATGGAAAGATCTATCTAGTCCGGGAAGCTCAAGAAATAGGTCAGGAAGTTGGTCAGGATGCTACTCAGGAACTTACTCAAGTAACTAGCCAGGAACCTAGCCAACCTATCCAAGAAGTTAGCCCGGAGCCTCAAAAGACTAGTCAAGAACCTACTCAAATAAGTAGCCAAGAACCTAGCCAGCCTATTGACCCTAGATTAACACTATCGCTCGATAAGCTGGCTGAGAGGTTAGCAAAAAAAGCTGAGGTAGACTTATTCAGTGTTAAGGGTACCTTATTAGCTGTTGGGGGGACTCTACAGGCTACTGGGCAAAAGAATAAGGCTCTCAAATGGACATCCGAGAGAGACCCTGATTCACTAGGCTGGCTACCTAGTGATACCGAGCGATCGCTCTGGAAAGCTCAAGAAGTTAGCCAGAAAGATAGCCAAGAAAAGACCAAAACAGTCCAAGCTTAGTCCAGACCTAGAGCTTGCAAGCCTGAAACACCTGTCTCTAAAGCGCCTTGGCGATCTGGAGTAGTTGCGCTAGAGGCAATAAATCCAGGAATGCTAGGGTAGTACTTTGCCTATCCGCTGGATAAAGGGTTACCTGCTGTTAGTATTTCTTGGATAAGTTGCCTAAACTTTTCTTGCTGTTTATAAAAATCTTCTTTCTTCTCTGTTTGACCAAAGTCAGAAAATATTGGTTCTAGTGCCAAAAGTTTGCCATAAGTACCAGTAAGAGTGTCCAAAGAACTGTAAAACTTAAAGACCTCCATTATCTGTTTCTCACTCAATGTTCTAGGTAGGGTTTCCATCTGGCTGTCAAAAGTCTTGCGATACCAGGGAGGACAGGAAATCAAGTGGAGAGAAAAGCGCCTAGGGTCATTGGGCAAATACTCCACATCTTTAAGATTGCTGAGCAGGGTCAGGTTATAACCTATTTCAAGCTCAAGCATTTTCCGGGCTGACTTTGCTTGTCGGCTAACTGTGAGCCAGTCTCTAAAAGAGGTAGTACCTAGGCTAAGGACAGAGCCTAGGATCACCCCTTGAATACGGGCATCTGAGAGAAAACTACCAAGGGAGCTACTAAACAAGCTAGAGACTGTGCCAAACCAACTAGAGACTGCCTCTAAAGCAAGTGCTACTACTTCCTTGGACTCCACTGCTACACCCTCCTAAGCCTTTCAGCCCCATTATAGTTAGGCTCCATAGTGGCTATATAGGCATGTCAGGTAGCTCAGGTCTATTGATCATATGCCCATAAGTAGACATCACCATCTTGGGGGTACTATGCCCCATCAGGTAGGCTAGCCCGGTTATAGGTACCCCTTGCTCGATCGCATGGCTAGCCATAGTGTGCCGGGTAGTGTAGGGCTTCCTGTAAGGTATCTGACAATGCTTTAGCACCTTAGCCCACTGTCTCTCTCTCCAGTTGTCTGCATCTATGGGGCATCCATTAGGGCTAGTGAACACTAGAGCCTCGGGGTCAGGCTTGGTAGGTCTTAGTGCCATCAGCAGAGCCTTGAGGGTAGAACTCATGCTCAGGTGTCTGATACTGCCTGTCTTGGTAGACTTCCTGACTCTCTGATACCCATTACCATTCCTATCCTTAGGCAATGACTCACTGATGATAATCTCACCTCTCCTTAGGTCTACCTGACCCCATCGAAGCCCGATCGCTTCTGAGGTTCTAACTCCGGTAGCCAGTAGAAACCTAACAAAGGGTAGGTAGTGGGGGTAGAGCTTTTCAAAGCCCTCTAGGATACTCTTGATCTCTTGATCAGTAAAAGGCTTGATCGGTTGTGGTTTGATAGGTCGGGTCTTCAGGTTCTCATAGGGGTTAGCCTCAAGATGCCCTTGGCTAACAGCCCATTTACAGCAAGCCTTGATAAGACAGAGGCGATCGCGGTAGGTAGCAGGGGCTATCTTGGCCTTGGTTAGCCAGTCGGTGTCTAAGAGGCTAGGGCTGGCCTTAACCAACATCACCCTAAGCCAGCGGTATTTATCAGCCTTGGTTTCTGGTAGAAGATCCAAGGTGGCTACCCAAGTATCCCAGAGGTCTAATAGGGTCTTAGGGCTATCCACTGAGTTAGCTTTAGATATCTTGGGAGCCAACCTATAGCGGTCTAAGGTAGGGTCAAAGTTACCAGCCAGAATATCATTCTGTATCTTGGTAGCGATCGCTCTGGCTGTAGCTAAGTCTCTCTTGCTGCTGTAGTCCCCTCCGGGTATCGGGTGGAAGGTATAGCGCTTACCTGAAAAGCTAAACTTTAGCTGGATGCTGCCATTGTTGTTTGTGGGGTTGATCGGTCTCATCTGGCCTAAGGCTGTCCTAAAGTGACCAGAGTTAGAACAGAAACCCTTAGTGGCTCTAAGGCGCAGTTGGTAGCGTGCTGCGATCGCACCGCAGAGGTCAGGGGTTCGAATCCCCTATTCTCCATACAATCTGGCGATTGTAGCCTTGGTTTCTGTACTATACAGTGACTAATTATTTGTCATCAGTGACAGATTATTATCTTGGTGTCGCTGATGACTAACTACTATCATCTTAACCAAACCAAAACCACCCAAAAAAGCATAAAGGTCACACAGCTACTAAAAGCACTGTGTAACCCATAGCACCAAAGGCGAAGGCTCCAAAGCGGCTATCTCTCTCGTCTGGTAATTCTTCCTTCAACACATTCAGCACAATGCCACCCGCTAAAAAGGCAAACAGAATTGCGATCGCTGCTTGAGAAATTTGCGTGCCACTGCCTATAGCCCAGCCAGTCATCACAGCAGCGGACAAGATCCAGCGGCCTATCTGGTCATAGGGCTTCTTGTGATGCTCTCTCAAACCGTAGTCATTGACCAAAAAATGTAAGGCCATTGCCACTGCGAAGAGTAGCAAACTCATGACTCCAGATTCTTCTCGATGCAGCAGAAGATAGCCAATTAGGGCGTTGTAGGGCGCAAATGACATCATGTGCAGCCAGAAAACTTCTACTTCAGTGACATCTCCTTGGCCTGCTGCTTGGTTACGCTGTCGAGAAATTTTTGCAGCTCGCTCTAATCCATAAAAAGCCACTAAGCCAGCCAACGACAGCAAATAGACGTGATGTTCTAAAAATGTCCATCCATCCCCCCAGCTTTGGTGTAGAGTCTCTTGAGCAACGCTCAAATCCGGTAGAATATGAACAAAAACATAGGCAACTGACACGCCACTACCAAACGATAACCAGCGGCTACGAGGCGCAACTTGTAGAAAACGTAACCGACTAGAGAATACATGCACTACAACTAGGACGATCGCTGACAGACCTGAGAGCAAGACAACATTCAAGGGCGTAGATACCGCAACTTCTGCCAGAGTCATGAGCCGATCGATTCCTCATGCTACTTACTCATATTACTTGCCACGACGACTGAGCACCGCTTTGATGCGAGCAATTAGCTCACGAGTACTAAATGGCTTTGTAATATAGTCATCTGCCCCTGCGTCTAGCCCAATGGCTTTATCGAGGTCTTCGTCTTTGGCAGTAAGCATGACAATGGGTACATCTGAGAACGCGCGCAATCGCCAACAGACTTCCATCCCATCTACCTCTGGCAACATCAAATCAAGTAGCAGCAGGTCTGGCACCTGCTTGTGAAACTGCTTTATTGCCTCACGGCCATCCGCAGCAGTAGTGACTTGAAAGCCTTCTTTCTGCAAGGTATAAGTCAGGCTATCCCGCAAAGGAGCTTCATCGTCAATCAGCAAAATATGGGACATAAGTACTTCTCTGGCTGGCTGCATGTACGCTTCATTTACCAGACTAGAAGTTAGGACGAGCTAGCTGCCTCCGACTCAGGATGTAATTTTGTATATGTATATATACGTATTGCAGAGATAGCGAGACCTGCAAGATTTAGTAGCGCATACTGGGAATCACCCATAAGTCTACAGCTTCCCCTACTAACAAGCCCAGGCCAGCCATCAAGACTGAGCAAAAGAACACGTCCATTTGCTTAAAACCAGTGGCCCTCATTTCTAATTCTGCATATAGCAGCGAAAGCAGCGGTAGCAGCGTTAGGTTCAACAATACGGGTTTCGTCAATATCAGAGTGACGGCAACACTAAACAGCATACTCAGGCCGACGACAACCAGCAACTTTTGAGTCGCAAACCAAACCAATGATTCCAGAATTGGATGGCTTTTCCAAGCGGTTACTAAGGTAACCCCAATGACAAAAGTGCCGACTAGCCAAAAGATGTGGTGAGCCGATAAATGCCATCCCAACACCGCATAGGCTAAAACGAGCAGAGCGAGGGCGAACCAAGGCTTTCGGGTCAGAAGTTCAGTGTTCATAAAAAATGGAATTCTGCTACACCAACGCCAAATAAAAATGGAGCTAGGATGCTACTACTACTATACCTAGCCACTAGCTCATGGGGCTGATAGCCGTATCACATTTTGATAAGAAGTTGGCGCTTTAGATTTGGGCTACCTTAGGGCTGAGCAGGCGATCGCTTGGGTTCGTCACGAGTCACTTCTTCGACCTGGCTCACCGTAAAAATCAATGTGAAAGGTTGTCCCATTTCCCGCTCGATAAAGGCTTCTAAGAGGCGGACTTGCTTTGCCGTCACTGGGCCTTGCGATCGCACTGTTACCCGGACCTGCGGTGGCTTCGTTAACCAGTTGGTGTTGATGCTTAACAATTCTAATCGCTGAAAAGTAACGGTTCGGTTCACTAAGGCGGTGCGAAGGCTATTTTCCAAACGGGATTGTCTGATCAGTTCAGCAAAGCCCACACTCAAGGGCAGCAGCAACGCGGCTGTAAATGCAAATGCCCAACCTAAAGCTTTGCGAGCTTGGTGGAACGGCATATAGCCTGCTAAAAGAAACGTCAGCATACAAGAGAGCGTGATGCCCAACAGGTTGGTTAGGTAGAGTAGGGTCGCTCCCCAACTAAGCGACCAGTTTCCTTGAGCTAAGCCTAGCCCTATCACACAAACAGGCGGCATTAAGGCTACAGCGATCGCGGTTCCTGCTAGACTTTCGGAAATTTTGGGTTGCACTTTGGCATAGCCACTAATGCTGCCAGCGGCCACCGCAATTCCTAGATCGATGAGGGTGGGTTCTGAGCGAGAGATAATTTCGCTGCCATAGCTGGGTAGTCCTACCATCATGGCTAAGACCCAGGCTAGGCTAGCCGCTAATAAAGTGCCTACGCTAACGGCAAGCAATCCTTGCTGAAAGAGATGAATATCCCCCTTTAAGGCTCCAAAAGCCAGCCCTCGGATGGGTAACATCAAGGGAGCAATAATCATCGCGCCGATAATTACAGCAGTGCTGTTGGCTAGCAATCCTAAGGTGGCGATCGCACAGGAGCCAATAATCAGGATTAAGTAGGAGATCCCCAGCTTAGATTCTTCCAACAGCTCTGTTTGTAGCCGCTTCGGTTGCAGCGCTTCAGTTCTTCGAGCTTTGAAGTGGTTCAGGCGATCGCGAATCCCCTTAAACATTACTGATAGCATTACTGATAACCCGCTGCTTGCAAAGAGAACAAATGAGCATAGCGCCCGCCTGCTTGTAACAAGTCTTGATGGCTGCCTTGCTCAATCAGTTCCCCAGCCGATAGCACTACAATCCAATCAGCCATGCGCACGGTCGAGAAACGGTGAGAGATCAAAATTGCCATTTGGTGCTCAGTCACGGTACGGAAGTGATTGAAGATTTGCACCTCCGCTTCCGCATCCATCGCTGATGTAGGCTCATCTAAAACCAGAATATCGGCTCCTGTCCGCATAAAAGCGCGAGACAAAGCGATCTTCTGCCACTGTCCACCCGACAACTCCCGGCCCCCTTTAAACCACCGACCTAGCTGAGTTTGAAATCCTTCTGCCATTTCTTGAATAAAGGGCAAGGCCATACTCTTGTCGGCGGCAACTTCCCAGCGCGGTGAATCAGTGATATGTTCCACATCTCCCACGCCCACATTCTCCCCTACCGTAAATTGGTAGCGGACAAAGTTCTGAAAGATCACGCCGATGCGACGTTGGAGCACTTCTGTATCCCAAGCTTCTAAATCTAGACCATCGAGAAAAATACGGCCTGAGGTAGGGCTGTAGAGGCGGGTGAGTAGCTTGATTAGTGTGGTTTTGCCAGAACCATTTTCACCCACGATCGCCATCTTTTCTCCGGGCTTGAGATGGAAAGAAACGTTGTTTAAAGCAGGTTGGGTATTGCCGGGATAAGTAAAAGAGACATTTTCAAACCGAATTCCATCTCCGGGGACTGGCCCCCGCTGAGCAGTTCCCGCAGGCTGAGGAATCTCTTGTTCTAAAAACTCATACAAATTAGAAAGATAAAGAGAGTCCTCGAACATACCACCGATGGAACTTAGGGCCGAGGAAAAGGTAGTCTGACCTTGGCGAAACACCACCAAATACATGGTCAAATCGCCCAAAGAGATCCGTCCCGCGATCGCCTCAATCACAATCCAGGTATAAGCTGCATAAAAAGCTGCCGTACTGAGCAATCCCAGCACATAGCCCCAAAGACCGCGCCGAATGGTTAAACTGCGGTCTTCGTCATAAAGGCGATGGAAGATCTCTTGATAGCGAGTCAAGAGCAACGGCCCCAACTGAAACAGCTTCACCTCCATCGCAAAGTCTTCACGGGCAATCAAGGTTTCCAGGTACGTTTGCTCTCTGGTTTCTGGGGCACGCCAACGAAACAACCGGAAAGCTTGCCCTGCAAAGCGAGTCTCAGCGATAAAGGCAGGCACAGCCGCCAACATCAGCACAAAGACGGCTCCAATGGAGAAGTTCAGCAGCAACCCGCCATAGGTAATCAGCGCTAAGCTATCTTGCACCAGCCCAAAGGTTCGCCCTACCAAGCTTAAGGGACGGCTCGAAGCTTCCCGGCGGGCACGGGTCATTTTGTCGTAAAACTCGGAGTCCTCAAAATGCGCCATATCCAAAGTGAGGGCTTTCTTGAGAATCAGCACATTCACTTTCTGCCCCAACAGCACCCGCAGCAATGACTGACAGAGCGTGAGTCCTTGCTTACTACCCGCTAACAAAGCGACCGCGATCGCTTCTAGGCCGAGGTATCCTAGTGCGTTCCAGCGATCGTCTAGCAATTTCGATTGCGACGCTGCAACCACACTATCAATAATGAGTTTGCCGACATAGGCGATCGCGCCAGGGAGTAACCCCGCAATTAGAGTAAAAAGAGCCAAGGCGATCGTCAAGCGGTGATTGGTTGACCAAACCAGCTCTACAGCACGGCCACCATATTGAAACAAATTCAGCGATTGGGATAGCCCCTGCAAGCGCCGTTGCAAGCCCGTGTAAAGCCCAGTGTAAAGGTTACGATACTTCATATTCTCCACAATAGCCCGCACTGCTAACCGCTGGCATGATTGCGGTTTTGTCTTGCTAGCAAAACTCACATCGCTGCTAATGAGACGCTATTCTGAATCAGGGCCAAGCTCTACCAAGGCCAGGATCATGGCATTTTTTCGATCTCTATTTCGACACTCAACTCGCGCCTTAATGCGGTACAACAACTACTGCTTGCTCAGCATCATGTTTGCCAATCTCTGTTTGGCCTTGCAAGCAGGCTCGCCCGGATTAATTACGGGAATCGTTGTTGGTAGCTCTCTCCTTTATTTACCGTTGAGTTTGGTGAATCTTTGGTGGCAGTGGCAGCAATATAAAGTGCGACTTGCCCAGCTTAACGCTGAGTTTCGGACTCAACTTGCCGCCTCGTACCCAAAACCCTTAGGTAATCCTCAGTGCGCGTACTCAGCGCGATCGCCCCATATTAGATGTGCAGTCCATCCCTACGGCCCTTGTGAAGGTTGCTTAGACTTCGTACCTCGGCCATAAACTCGCTCGTTCTAAACAAATTCCGAAAAAAGTAACATTTGAACTTGTTTTGTTTCAGTAGGCAGTGCCATACTCCCAAATACACATAAATCTACTGTCTTACCGTAGATTAGGGGCAGCGAATAATTTGGTGGCCCAAGCTAGGGCTAATAGGAGTAATTGGTATGGCGCTCGCACATCAGCATCAAGAGCAGAGTCAGGTAGCTAACAAAGCCCACCGTTTGATCCGAAGTCAGCTTCCCCCTGTAAAACAACCAGGACAACTGAGTTTGGCCCTTGCAAAGCGGCTCTGGTGGCACACCAAAGGATACGGCACAGTTTTGGGAGTGATGCTTTTGGTACTGGGGAGTTTAGTCTTTCTAAATCTGCATTGGCTGGGTCGGCAACTGCTACAAGCTTCAACTGATGAAAGCGCAGCCGAGGATGCAAGTTGGACTCCCTAGATAAAAGATTGAGTAAAAAACCATCTAAGTAGGACTAGGGATCGACAACATTAAAAAAGTATTACTACAATGAAATCAGCATCCATTCAATATGAGGTGTTATTCTCAAGGATTGTAAAAAGCTTTACTGATAGCTTTGCTAAGTCTAGGGCGCAGCACTCCACCAGGCCTTAGTTAAGCTATTTGAGAGGGGCTAAGTTTATCCACCTTACCCGACGCTACAGCGCAAGAATACCCAACATCTTGCCTCTCTTTTTGCTTCCCTACTCTCTCTTTGATCTTCTGCAAACCGCAGAACTTAACACAACATTACTCATCTATTGAGTTAACCCTCTGACTTGATTGAAGCCAGCAGGACTGGATGCTGCTGAACAATTTAAGCGAGGAAGTTAGGTAACATGCTGAACTTATCCAAGCCTAAAGAGTTTGATTGCTTAGCCAGCTACATCCTAGAAATGGTAACGGCTGTTCGAGTCGATCAACTCAAGCCATTCTTTGACACGCTGCCACCCGACCCCTATTTAGCTGGTAACTACCGCTTTAGGCGCTTATCTCATTTCCAAATTGAAGGCGATCGCTTGATTAAACTCCCTCATCGACGTTTATTTCAGTCGAAAGCTTACAATCCTTTACTGGGTGATGTAGCCAGAGAATACGCGGAGCTGGATGATGGCTTAATTGAGCTAGAAGACTTTCAAAAAATCATTTGGGAATTTTTCCAGTTTTGCCAACTTTGCACCCCTCACAAAGAAGTTGCCGTCCACCAAATTAGAACCACCGCCACCTCTCAACGAGTCGGAAATCCAGCCCCAGAAGGCATTCACCGCGATGGCGTTGATTTAGTGGGTATCTTTTCTGTAAATCGTGCCCGTATTGAAGGCGGAGAAACCCATCTCTACAAAGATAAACAGGGTAGCCCAGCTTTTACAAAGGTGCTTAATCCAGGTGAGTTTCTCGTATTCAGAGATGATCAGTACTTCCATTTCACTTCCTCGGTAAGCGCGATCGCCCCTGAAGACGGAGAGCGGGATGTCTTTGTCTTCACCTGTCCTGGCCTCTTTCCACCGGAATAAAGCTGCCACCGGAATAAACCTTATTAATTGGGAGACTTTTATGATTGCCCTTGACCTCAACTGGATTCGGTCAAAGTTTCCAGCCTTGACTCAAGAAATCAACGGTCAACCCGCGATCTTCTGCGACGGACCCGGTGGTACACAAGTGCCAAAGACAGTGGTAGATGTCATCAGTGGCTACCTACTCACCTCCAATGCCAACGCTCATGGTGCTTTTGCTACGAGCCATCGGACAGATACACTGATTGCCGCCGCTCGGAGTGCTGTGGCTGACTTTCTCAACTGTGGCAGTGATGAAGTCGTGTTTGGGGCTAACATGACGACTCTCACCTACTCTATCAGTCGGGCGATCGGTCGAGTGCTGCAATCCGGAGATGAGATCATTGTCACCACTCTTGACCACTACGCTAATGTTTGTGCCTGGGAAGCTTTAGCAGAACGGGGCATTGTGGTTCGCACGGTGGATATGCATCCTGAGGATTGCACCCTGAATTGGCAGGAGTTGACGCGATCGCTGAATGAACGCACTAAATTAGTTGCAGTTGGCTATGCCTCTAACGCGGTCGGCACGATTAACGACATTGCCAAAATCACGCAACTCGCTCATCAAGTTGGGGCTTGGGTATTTGTAGATGCGGTTCACTATGCTCCTCACGGCGCGATCGATGTGCAAGCTCTAGATTGTGACTTTCTCGTCTGCTCCGCTTACAAATTCTTTGGGCCGCACCTGGGGATTCTCTATGCCAAGCGAGAACATCTGGCACAGATCCAACCTTACAAGGTCTTGCCCGCTCCAGATGAGGTGCCATCCCGTTGGGAAACTGGAACCCAAAACTATGAAGGCATGGCAGGCTTACTGGCGACCTTAGGGTACTTAACTGAACTAGGACATCGAGTTGATCCAGCTGTGCAAAATCGTCGAGCGGCGCTAGCTGCTGTTACATCTGCAATTCACACTTATGAAGCAGAACTGAGCCAAGCCTTATTGCGGGGTTTATTGGAGATTCCTGGTGTCACTGTCTACGGCATCACTGATCTAAATCGCTTGTCTGAACGAACTCCCACTTTCGGTATCCGGATCAACGGCTACACACCTTACGAACTCGCAACGCAACTGGGCGATCGCGGCATCTTTACCTGGCATGGTCATTTCTATGCTTTGGGCGTCATCGAGCGGCTAGGGCTGGCGGCTAGCGGTGGTTTGCTAAGAATTGGCATGGTTCACTACAACACGATAGATGAGGTGAATCGACTGCTACAGACATTGCAGGAGATCGCCGAGGCCAGAAGTCAGAAGCCAGAAGTCAGGAGCCAGGTGTTAGGAGTCAGAAGTTCTATTTTTTAGTCAGGGTTACGGGAATGGATAAAATCTTAGTAACTGGGGCGCAAGGGCAACTAGGCAGTGATTTGGTGACAGCTCTGCGTCGGATCTATGGGATAGAGCAGGTTGTGGAGAGTGGGCGATCGCCACCTCATCCTGAAAGTAATTCTCTCTTATATCGAGTCCTGGATGTTACTGATCATCAGCAACTACAAGCGATCGTTGAACAAGAGCAGATTAAAACGATCTATCATCTTGCTGGAGTGCTCTCAGCCAAAGGCGAACAACAGCCCGATCGCTGCTGGGATGTGAATATCAACGGTTTGAGAAACATTTTAGAAGCCGCCAAAACATATCAATTAAAAGTCTTTTTTCCTAGCTCGATCGCGGTCTTTGGGCCTCACACTCCCAAACTAGATACACCCCAAGTCACAGTTGAAGATCCCTCGACGATCTACGGCATCACTAAAGTTACTGGCGAACTGCTCTGTCATTACTACGCCCATCGCTTTGAAGTTGATGTTCGGAGTTTGCGCCTACCAGGCATCATCAGCTATAGCGCTCCTCCCGGAGGCGGCACCACAGATTTTGCCGTAGAGATCTTTGCGGCAGCACTTCAATACGGCACCTACACTTGCTTTGTGCGGCCAGAAACTCGGCTACCCATGATGTATGCACCTGACGCAATCAGAGCCATTCTAGAGCTAATGTCAGCCGAGTCATCCTCAATAAAAATCCGCTCTAGCTACAACATCACTGCCGTAAGTTTTTCTGCCGCAGAACTAGTTGCCGAGATCCAAAAACATCTCCCTCATTTTACTTGTCGCTACGCACCTGATTTCCGTCAGGCGATCGCCGACTCTTGGCCAGCTGTAATTGATGACTCACGCGCCAGAGCTGATTGGGGCTGGAGACATCAGTATGACCTATCTGCGATCGTGGTCGATATGTTAGAAAAGCTCTCGCAAAGAATAGAAGTCAAGAGTCAGAAGCCAGCGGTGAGGAGCTAACCTTCCAACTTTCATTAACACTCTTTAACTCAATTATGTTTACCTCTAAAGCTATCTTTCAAGCTCTCTTAGATGAGATCCACCAATCAGGTCTGAGTAAGGAAGAACGAGTACTTACAACGCCACAAGGAGCTAAGATTACTGTTCAGGGTGGCAGGAAGGTACTGAACTTCTGCGCTAACAACTACTTGGGATTAGCCAATCATCCCGATGTAGTAGAAGCGGCGCAAGTGGGAGTTACCAAGTATGGTTTTGGTCTCTCCTCTGGACGCTTTATTTGTGGAACTCAGAGCATCCATAAGGAACTAGAGGCTAAAATTGCAGACTTTTTGGACATGGAGGATACGATTCTTTATACCTCTTGTTTTGATGCCAACGGAGGGTTATTTGAGACTATCCTTGATGCTGACGCTGCGGTAATCAGCGATGCCTTGAACCATGCCAGCATCATTGATGGCATTCGGCTATGCAAAGCCAAGCGATATCGCTATTCGCACAGTGATATGCAGGAGCTAGAGCAAATACTTCAGCAGGCCCAAACCGCTAAGATTCGGCTGATTGCCACAGATGGTGTGTTTAGCATGGATGGAGAGATCGCCACGCTAGAGCAGATCTGTGACTTAGCTGAGAAGTATGATGCCTTGGTCATGGTGGATGATAGCCACGCTACTGGAGTCTTAGGAGCGAATGGGCGGGGATCAATCGAACATTGTGGTGTGATGGGGAGAGTAGATATCGTCACCAGCACTTTAGGAAAGGCGCTAGGAGGAGCCTCTGGTGGCTTTACTGCTGCTCACAAACTCATTGTGGATTTGTTACGACAGCGATCGCGACCTTATCTGTTCTCAAATACCTTAGCTCCTGCCATTACCTACGCCAGTATCCGTGTCTTCGATTTGCTCAACGAAACCAGCGAGTTACGCGATCGCCTAATGGAGAACACCCATTACTTTCGGCAACAGATGAGCGATCGCGGATTTGAGATTAAACCGGGTACCCATCCGATTGTGCCCATCATGCTCTATGAAGCCACCTTAGCCAAGGCTATGGCACAGGATTTGTTGAACGAAGGCATCTATGTGATTGGTTTTAGTTATCCTGTAGTGCCTCAAGGCCAAGCCCGCATTCGGGTTCAGCTCTCCGCCGCTCATACTCAAGCACATCTTGATCGTTGCATTGATGCGTTTGCACGAGTCGGCAAAAAACATGGCGTGATTTAGGTAAACCAGTTATGTCATACTCTACTAGCGATCGCACTTCAGCCCAGTCTCAAACGATTCATGAACCACCCTTTGTGGAAATCAATGGACTACTTTCCTACAAAGAGGAAGGCAAACAACCTGAGTTTCTAAATGCCTCGTTGGTGACGACGTTATTTGGTGAAAGGGTAACTGTTGATCATCTCGTCATATTGTTTTGCCATACTGTAGATCTTAACCAATATAGCGATCGCCTGATTGACTATGGAGCGCAAGCGATTGAGGGGCCAGGAATATGGCCGCAGGATTTTTGTCCAGGTCTAGCTCCTTTCCCTGATGACCTAACAATGTATTTTCTCTCAGTCCTGATGCCATCTGGTGTGATCTTAGTTCTGGCTGCTCCCCACGAACCTAATGATCAGCTCGATCGCCTTCTGCAAGAACGAGGTTTAAATACTGTTCATCATGTGGCTTTGCATACCAATAACATAGACTCAGCAGCAGAACTATGGCGAAGAAAAGGCTTTGTACCTGTATCAGTAGCACCCCAAGATGATGGTTGCTTGTGCCAGTGGCCTTTTAGAAATTCGGCGGGACAAATCATAGAATTAATTCAACGTCGATGTGCAGACGGAACCACCTTCTCCTGTCAAAACATTGCTGCCTTACGTCTCACGGAAGAAACCTAACCCCCAGCTCCTTCCCTAATAGAGAAGGGGA
Organism: Trichocoleus desertorum NBK24; assembly: GCF_030409055.1. Taxonomy (GTDB): domain Bacteria; phylum Cyanobacteriota; class Cyanobacteriia; order FACHB-46; family FACHB-46; genus Trichocoleus; species Trichocoleus desertorum_B. The sequence goes on from NZ_CP116619.1 coordinate 250,619, forward strand.
GCCAGTCTTTTTACTGTTAAGCTACTTCAGCTTACCCACCGCGATTTTAATTCGTTCCAACGCTTCATGGATATTTTCTAGAGAATTGGCATAGGAAAGTCTTAAGTAGCCATCTCCATATTGACCAAAGGCAGTTCCTGAGAGGACGGCAACGCCTGCTTCCTGCAAAAGATAATCAGCTAGAGCATCAGAAGAAAGCGGTAATTGCTTGACATTGGGGAACACGTAGAAAGCGCCTGCGGGTTGGCGGCATTGGATTCCGACGATCGCATTCAATCCCTCGACAATCACATCTCGCCGTTGTTTAAACTCAGCCATCATTTGCTCAACCGCGTCCTGTGGGCCGGTTAGCGCTTCCATCCCCGCAATTTGGGTAAACGAACAGGTGCAAGAATTAGAATTAATCATCAATTGCACCATCTTTTCCGCGATCGCCTGGGGAGCGACCCCATATCCTAAGCGCCAACCCGTCATGGCATAGGTTTTAGAGTGACCATCCAGCAAAATAGTCCGCGCTTGCATCCCTGGCAAACTGAAGATACTTTGATGCTCCTCTTCGTAGACCATCCGGGAATAAACTTCGTCGGAGAGCACATAGAAATCGTGTTTATCGGCTAAGTCTGCGATCGCAGCCAAATCCTCTGCGGTCAATAGCCCCCCAGTCGGGTTTTGGGGAGAATTAATAATCAATAGTTTAGTGCGCTCGGAAATGGCATTAGCTAAATCCTCAATCCGAAAGCGAAAGTCTACTTCTTCGCGTAACGGCAAAGGTACAGCTTTAGCTCCAACAAAGTTGATCACCGATTCATAAACTGGGAAGCCTGGATTGGGATAAATAACTTCATCTCCTGCATTCACCAGCGTCAAAATCGTGAAAAAGATAATCGGTTTAGCTCCAGGAGTCACGACAACTTCATCTGGATGAACCTCAACGCCTCTAGTAGCGGCAATATATTCAGCAATTACTTTGCGAAACTCTAGCAACCCTGCCGCAGGACCGTAGCCTGTATATCCTTCTCGCATCGCTCGGCAAGCTGCTTCACAGATATTGGCAGGAGTTGGAAAATCAGGCTGACCAATCTCCAAATGGATCACACTTTTGCCCTCAGCTTCCAGCTTTTTAGCTCTAGCAAGTACCTCAAAGGCAGATTCAGTACCCAGATGGCTCATACGTTCCGCAAATATTGCCATAATCAACTCACTTTATGAGAAAAAATCATTTTTAATCGTTTTGTTGAGTGGCAAGCCCAATGGGAGCCACATCTTGACATTGATCACGCAGCACCCGTCGCATCACCTTGTTGGAAGCTGTGCGTGGTAGAGTGTTCACCATGACCACATCATGGATTTTGAAAAGAGGGTTGAGATTCTGGGCGATCGCGGTTTGCAGAGCCGTTTTCAGCTCCTCTTTGGTTTTTGAGCGGTTTGGGGAAAGCACTACATAAACAATCAACTGGCTCGGCCCCCCTTCATAAGGAGAAATCGCGATCGCCGCTGTCTCGCAGACATCCTCAACGGCATTCAGCACTTGTTCAATTTCTGTGGAACTTACCTTAATTCCGCCCAGATTCATCGCATCATCGGCTCGTCCTTGCGCTCGATAGTAGCCATTAGATAGACGCTCTAGGCGATCGCCATGACGACGAAGATGGAGAAGAAAGGAAGGAGGAAAAATGTTCGCTGAAAGCGTTCCCGTAGGGTGGAATGGAGAACTATTTTGGCTATCAGCTACTGGCTTCTGAATTCTGGCTCTTGGTTCCTGACCCACAGCTAGACGAGGTGTATCAGCAAAATACACTTGATGGTGATCTCGATTGAGTAACTCAGTAGAAAGACCAATAGATGGAGGGATGATAAAAGCCTCACCTTTGTTTGCGAGTTGTCCTTCTATATCTAGAACAGCAATATCAAGACCGAGGGCAGGGGTAGTAAAAGTAGCAGGAGCACAAGGTTGAACTAGGGTTCCAGTGATGTATCCTCCACCAATCTCAGTGCCACCACAGTACTCCACGATAGGTTTATAACCTGCTAGAGACATAAGAAACAACATATCTTGTGGATTGGAGCACTCACCTGTAGAGCTAAAAGCTTTAATCACGCTCCAGTCCAGTCCTCTCATACAGTCAGTGATCTTCCAAGCTGTGACTAAACTGGGCACAACACCGAGCATAGTCACACGAGCATCCTGAATAAATTGACCAAATTCTCTTGTTGTCGGAGAGCCATAGTACAGCGCGATCGCTGCCTGGTTAATCAAACTGGCATAGATCAGCCACGGCCCCATCATCCAGCCCAAGCTGGTTGGCCAAGCTACCACATCTCCAACATGAATATCCTGATGAAGATGCCCATCTACTGCACATTTAATCGGTGTTGTTTGCGTCCAAGGAATAGCCTTGGGTTTACCAGTGGTCCCAGAAGAAAACAGGATATTGGTGTGAGCAGAAGGAGCCATAACAACAGGCTGAAACTGCTCTTGATCACCGAGAAAATCTTGCCAAGTCAAATCTCCTGATCGCAAGCGAGTATCAGGAGCAGCCAAGTTAGAAGCCACAAAAACGATCGCCTGTGGAGTTTGGGCTTCTATAACTTTGGGATAGAGAGGTAATTGTTTTCCTGCCCGAAGAATGCTGCCTTGTGTAAAGACTACTTTTGCTTGCGTAATCTTTAACCGAATCGCAATCTCCGGTGCAGCAAAGCTATCTGCAATCGACACCACCACACAACCCGCCTGAACAATTCCCAAATAAATCGCCACGGCTTCTACCGTCATCGGTAAAACCACCGCGATCGCATCTCCTGGCTGTAAACCAAGCTCCACTAAACCATTAGAAACTCGATTCGCTAGCGCATGAAGTTCTCCATAAGTTACTTTTGCAAGTGAACCTCCCTCTGGTTGATAGATGATCGCAATAGCATTATCAGAGGCTCGAAAACAGCTTTCTACAATATTGAACCGAGCATCAACTAGCCATTGAGGTGATTCAACTCCCTGAGATAGATCCAAAATCTGTGTATAGTTCTGCTGTAGGCGAATTCCCAAGCGTTGGATCATCACATGCCAAAATTCATCTCGATGCTGACATGACCAAGCGTGTAGTTCTGGATAGGTGGCGATCGCCTGTTCTCGCATCAAAGCTGCAATATTTGTAGATCGTATTTGCTCAGGTGTAGGAAACCAGGCAGGAGGAGGCCCCTGAGCCGTATCCCAGTCAGCAAAAGTCTGGGTGTAGAGGAGTTGATGTAACGCCCAAGGATGTGTCGTTTTCAGAAGATGTTGTGTGAAATATTGCCAACACTCAATGGGGGACAAAGTAGAAAGCAACTGATTGATCTGAGGCAAAAGTTCAGTTGCAATGTGGTTTTCCATGCCACAGATCAGGAGCTGCACCAGTGATAATGGTTTGGCGATCGCAATTCACCCCTCGCAAAAATAGATTTGACTCTAGCTGCTCGATCGGGAGTGATGGAAGCCTCAAGTCATTTGAGAGAAAATGGAATAAAAATTTAGAGCGTGTATGATGAAGCTTAAAACACTCCTCTGCATCTATGTTAACGCACTTATTCGCCTGATCTCTGAGGCTTTACTAAGCTTGATTTTTAGGAGTTAGAGATTGATCGGGAACATCCAATATGTCTACAGAAAAGCAGCTAGCACTCAATCTTAATCCCACGGCGATCGCTCAATTACCAAACTTTCGGAATTTGGTAGAAGCAGCCATAGAAACATTGCGAACCTTATTAACCAGTGAGCAATTATCTGTGCACGAGCGAGCGAGTCTAGCTCTCAAGATTTTGGAGATTGATCAACAGCAGACGCACTCACACACATCAACAACCAACTGCAACAGTTTAGAGCAACTGCATCTCTCTGAAGCCTGGAAACAGTGGATCGTTGAGAATAAACTGCGTCAAGTTCCCGACCATGTTTTGGTTGAGACAATGGTGCGCGAGGGAATCGATGCGATCGTAGCTACTCAAGCTGTTAGAGGCAGCTTAGTCGAAAAGCCCTTACCCCTAGAAAGTGAACCTCTACAAAGCTTACATCATCTAGCTCAACTATCTTCCTACTTTGACGCAGTTGAGCCAAACAACCAGATCTCTACAGCTAGTAATTCTCACGTTGTTTCTCAGATTTTTCAGCTTGAGAACTTTCTCACAGCAGAGGAGAACAGCCAACTGCTACGCTACGCTCTAGAACAAGAAGCAGCGTTTGTGCCCACCAGTACTGCAACAAACGCGATCGCTTACCGCCGATCCTTGGTTCTGCATGATTTTCCCGAATTTTCTCAACTGATTAAAGAGCGAGTTCAGGCTGTGTTGCCAAGAGTCTTAGAACAACTGAACATACCAGCCTTTTTGATCACTCAAATTGAAGCGCAACTCACAGCTCACGGAGACGGCAACTACTACAAAATACATAATGATAATGGTAGCTCTGATGCAGCCACACGAGAACTAACCTATGTATACTACTTTTGTCAGCAACCTCAACCATTTTCAGGTGGAGAGTTACGGATTTATGACAGCCGCATTGAACAAAGTCGCTACATAAAAGCTGATTCTTTCCAAACTGTAGAGCCACGTAACAATAGCATTGTATTTTTTCTCAGCCGTTATATGCATGAGGTGTTGCCTACCCATTGCCCCTCAAAAGCCTTTGCGGATAGCCGCTTTACAATTAATGGTTGGCTCCGTCGCTAGTGAGGCGATCGCGCTCTAAGCCATCCCAAAAAACTGCGATCGCCTCCAGAATCTCTCGACCTCCCTGGAAGAACTTGACTGAATCGAAATCAGAGCTGAAGTATACATCTTCAATCTCTTCTAGGGTGTGTCCTGCATGCTGAGCTTCTACGCGGTTATGCCAGGTAAAGAAGGCTAGCGGTAGTTGAGGATGTCGAGTTTGCTTGATTCGCGTCAAACCATTTTCTAACTCTTGCCAAAAGCCCGCTGCTGCCCAATGCTCTACTGCAAAGCTCGCTCCCTCAGCGATTTGGGGATCATCACTGCCATACAGTCGAATTAACTCATCACAAAAATGGAGGGTTGTTGCTGTGCCATGCCTACGCTTACCAATACCAGAAAAATCTAGTCCCAGACTAGAGGCAACTTTCACCAACCACTCAAAATGAGCCGCACGAAAGCGGCAAATTCCCCCATCCACGGTCCCCTCGGTACCAACCAATTCTGGATCGCCTTCTCGGTCTTTTTCTGCTTCGGTTAAAGAGAGCTGAGTTGCGATCGCCTGTCCAGGTTTACGGTAGATTACACCCAATTCATTCAAGAGGATCTCTCGGCTAGCGCGGGACTGCTGAAGCGTCGGAGCATTAATCTCTTTTTGCAACGCCGCAATGAGAAATTGATTCGAGAAAACCGAGAATTGCTTAATGAAATGCCGTAATTCCGAGTCTGTCGCTTCACCTCGCTGAAACCAGTGAGTGTAGGCATTATGGACGATAATTCGATGTTGGAGAAAGTGGCGATCGATTTCTGCTAGAAAGGCTTGGAACTCGTTCACTTGCTCTTGGGTGAGTTGGCCCTGTTGCAAACGTTCCTGAATCCGAACAGAGAGAGAAAAATGAGTAGACGAATTGAGAACCGTAGTCATGATTGGAGTTCTCCTGAAGAGAGAGAAATTAAAAATTAAGCACTCCAACTGTAGAGATAATTGGGGTCTTCTAAATGAGTTGCCTGAGCAGTGAGCTTCAAGGGTCGAAACGTATCAATCATCACGGCTAGCTCATCGGTGTGCTCTTTACCAATCGATCCCTCATACATCCCTGGGTGAGGACCGTGGGGAATGCCGCTGGGATGCACAGTGATAGACGCTTCCTCAATCCCTCGACGTGACATAAAGTTGCCCGCAGCGTAGTAAAGCACCTCATCTGAATCGACGTTGGAGTGATTGTAGGGTGCGGGAATGGCGAGTGGATGATAGTCAAACAGGCGTGGCACAAAAGAACAAATCACAAATCCTGCGGCTGCAAAGGTTTGATGCACAGGTGGCGGTTGATGCACCCGTCCCGTAATCGGCTCAAAATCTTCAATATTCAAAGCATAGGGATACAGATGACCATCCCAGCCCACCACATCTAACGGATGATAGTGATAAAGATAATGCGTCATACAACCATGTGCTTTAATCTGGACTTCAAACTCACCTGCTTCATCATGGGCAACTAAATCCTGCGGTGGGCGAATATCCCGTTCACAGTAAGGCGCATGTTCTAGAAACTGCCCGTAGCGGTTGAGATAGCGTTGGGGTGGCTCAATATGCCCCTGAGCTTCGATCGCTAGCATTCGTTGCTCACTCCCCCCATCTGGCAGAATCCGCCACAGCACTCCCGTCGGAATCACTAAATAATCCCCCGGTCGATAAGCTAGCAGACCATACTGACTCTCAAATATCCCTGTACCCTGGTGAATAAAGATGACTTCATCTCCATGAGCGAAGCGGTACCAGTAAGCCATCGGCTCTGTCGGTCGAGCCACCGAGATACAGACATCAGCATTTGCCAGCAAAGGAATTCGGGCCGCGATCGCATCTCCTCCTGCGGCAACCGTTGCGGTGCGTAAGTGGCGATGCCGCAAAGCACTAGACTCTTCATAGGAAATCTGGGTGTCTTGATGAGACAACACCTTATAAACCTGAGTGGGTGGCCGCAAGTGATACAACAAAGATTGCACCCCCGAAAACCCTTGAACACTGATCAACTCCTCGTGATACAGCGAACCATCCGGTTGACGGAACTGCGTGTGGCGTTTGTGGGGAACTGTGCCTAGTTTGTAGTAGTAGCTCATAACGTCTCAAAGATTTCCCCTCAATGCCTGTTCTCGTTCGATCGCTTCAAACAGTGCTTTAAAGTTGCCTTCCCCAAAACCTTGGGCTCCGTGGCGCTGGATGATTTCAAAAAATAGAGTGGGGCGGTCTTGGACAGGTTGGGTGAAGATTTGGAGGAGATAACCTTCCGAGTCGCGATCGATCAAGATGCCTAGCTGAGCCAGTTGCTCAATGGGTTCTTCTAAAGTGCCGACACGAGCCGCTAGGTTTTGGTAGTAGGTGGCAGGAGTTTGTAGAAACTCAACTCCAGAACGCTTGAGTTGGGTGACTGTCTCAATGATGTTGGGCGTGGAGAGGGCGATATGCTGAATACCGGGGCCATGATGATATTCTAGAAACTCGTCAATCTGCGATTTGCGTTTGCCGTAGGCGGGTTCATTGATTGGTAGCTTAATTTTGCCTGTGCGATCGCGCATCACTTTCGACATCAAGGCAGAATATTCTGTAGAAATTGCTTGGTCATCAAAGTGCATCAATAGCTCAAAGCCCAGCGCCTCCTGGAAGAATTGCACCCAACGATCCATCGCTCCATATTCGACGTTGGCAACCACATGATCAATGGTGGCGAGTCCTGCGCCAGTCTGATGCTTACCATCCTCACGCCTAACAAAACCAGGGGCAAACCCTTGGTAATGACTACGCTCCACAAACTTAATCAGCGTATCTCCGTAGATATGAATAGCGGCGGAGCGAAATACGCCTTGCTCATCTTGCTCCTCAGTTAGCGCGATCGCTTCTCTGGCTCCACGAGAAGTTACTTCCCAGAAGGCTTTTTCTGCATCGGGTACTTCTAGAGCAATCACGGCTACACTATCTCCGTGTTTCAGCACACTCTGGGCGATCGCATGGTCTGGATGGAGAGCGCTACTCAGAACTAAGCGAATGTCTCCTTGCTCCATCACATAAGAGGTCACATCACGGCTTCCGGTATTTAATCCGCGATAAGCAGTATTAGTAAAACCAAAGCAATTGGCATAAAAGAGCGCTGCCTGCTTGGCATTGCCTACATATAATTCCAAATGATCAAATCGTTGAATCGGGCAAATATCCTGCATGGGGTATTCCTCCTGGCCAGCCGCCTTTGCCGCAGCGCACCGTTCCCCCTCCTCACACAAAAACTCATGACTCCAGATAAGTAAAGGTGCTCGACCTCACCCACCTTTATTAACGGAGAAATCTCACTACTTAAAGTCGGAGATATTTTTCTATCTACGTAGCGTCAGAATACAGACTTATCCTAAGAGGGGTTCTGTGGTTTGCAGCTTACCTGCTACTAACTCTATAGTAGAATTATAGATTTTATTTTTGGTACGTCTCAAGGGTTAATTTTTAACCACTCAATTGAACTCAGTACGGATCTCTTTAAGGTCAAGATGCTGGCTACCGTCAACGCTCTGTTCTCTGCGATCGTCGATTATGCAGGTCTCTTTCCGCCCGCCCAGCTCAGTCTGCAAACCGCAATGGCGAACTATGTGCAATACCAAGCTTCTCCTCACGATTGGATGCTCGGTCGCTTTATCTTGCCTATCTCACGCCTCGAAGACTTTATAACCCTGTTACCCACTTTTTCGCTCCAGGAATGGCCGCTCAGCCTCCTGATTTCTGGTGATGCTGCTACTGCGCTGGAACAGGTGCGATCGCTCAATTCCAACCATCAGGCCGCTGTACAAGCCCTAGAGTTTCCGCCCCTCACCCCCGACAAAATTGCCGCTCTCGATCTGCTGCTACCAATAGAAACGTTCTTTGAAATTCCTCTCGATCAGGACTTAACGCCCTACCTAGCCATCTTACGCGACCAAAAAGCCTCTGCCAAAATTCGGACGGGAGGCGTAACTGCGGCTGCCTTTCCCAGCGCAATCCAGCTCTGTGAGTTTATCTTTGCCTGTGCTCAAGCTCAAGTCTCCTTTAAGGCGACTGCGGGTCTGCATCACCCCTTACCGGGTTCCTACCCCTTAACTTACGAGCCAGAGAGTGAGGTTGCAGCCATGCCTGGTTTCTTAAACGTGGCCCTAGTCTCATCCTTAGTTTACTGGCAAAAGATTACTGCACAAGAGGCTTTAAGCTTGCTGCGAGACCAGACAGCGAACCAGTTTCTACTCACAGATCACGCTATTAGCTGGAACCAACACCAGATCAACCTGCTAGAACTAACCACTGCCCGTAAACAAATGTTCCGTTCCTTTGGCTCCTGCTCCTTTACTGAGCCGATCGCAGGTTTACGAGAAATGCAGTTGCTGGAGATGGGGATATAAGCGGCAGAAGAAGAAATTTCCGATAAATGGCTTAGACGGAATAAATCTTGAGCGGGAATCATGGGTTTAAACCGATACTAGGCTGAGCCGTGATTGCACCTATGAAGATGCGGAAATCCAATATTCAAGCACTTCCCTTGCAGCTAGTGCTCATTGTTCCCTTCGTTTTACAAATTTTTGGGGCAGTCGGCTTAGTCGGTTATCTGTCATTTAAGAATGGTCAAAAAGCGGTCAACGAGCTAGCTGATCAGCTCATGGAGCGAACTAGCAGTTCCGTTGATCAACATTTGGATGCCTATTTATCTATCCCGCATAAGGTGCTTCAAATTAATGCAGATGCGATCCAGATGGGATTGCTTGATGTGCGCGATCGCCAAACGGTCGCCAAGTTCTTCTGGCGGCAAATGCAAGCTTACGACCTCAGCTACATTGGTATTGGCTTGACTACAGGCGAGGGAGCAGGGGCAGCCCGTTACGATGGCAAAACCGTCACAGTGGATGACTGGACTGCCCAACCTGCCAACAATCTTTCTACCTATGCCACAGATGACAAGGGTAATCGAACTAAAGTTACAACTGTTTATACCTGGAATAACTTTAAAGAAACTTGGTATACCGAGCCAATTGCTGCCAAGAAACCAATTTGGTCTCGCATCTACACTTGGAACTATCCCAACCATCCCTACGTGGTGGCTTCAGCAGGGAGACCCATCTACGATGCCCAAGATCGCCTTTTAGGAATTGTTGCAGTTGATATTCATCTGCTGAAGCTAAGTGAGTTTCTCCGGCAGTCGGATGTCAGCCGCTCTGGTCAGGTGTTTATTCTAGACCGCAACGGCACCTTGATTGCCAATTCAGCTCCTGAGCAGCCTTTCACCGTCGTTAAGGACGAAATTAAGCGCATCCAGGCGATCGCTAGCCCCAATCCAGTAGTGCAAGGAATCACCCAACAACTCCAACAAAAATTTGGTAACTTTCGCAGTATTACAACCGCTGAGAAAATTAAGCTGAACTTACAGGGAGAGACGCAGTATGTACAAGTTGCTCCTTGGCGTGACTCGTACGGCCTAGACTGGCTAGTGGTGGTAAGCGTGCCAGAGAATGCCTTCATGGCCCAAATTAATGCCAATACTCACACCACTATTTGGCTGTGCTTGGGCGCTTTGATTGGGGCTTCGGTTCTGGGAATTTTCACCTCTCGTTGGATTACCCGTCCCATTCTGCGGCTCAGCAGCGCTAGTGAAGGCATGGCGGCAGGCAACTTAGACCAGACCGTAGAAGAAAGTAAAATTCAAGAACTGAATACCCTGGCTAACTCTTTCAACTACATGGTGAGCCAACTGCGCGAATCCTTCACAGCTCTTGCCCAAAGCAATGAGGAATTGGAGAACCGAGTTGAAGTTCGTACTGTTGAACTCAAAACTACTTTGAGTGAGTTGCAACGCACCCAAGCCCAAGTAGTGCAAAGTGAAAAGATGTCGAGCCTAGGGCAACTCGTGGCAGGGGTGGCTCACGAAATCAACAACCCAATCAACTTTATTCATGGCAACTTGGTTCATGTCCAGGACTATACCCAGGACTTACTAGGGTTCGTGCACCTGTATCAGGAACATTACCCCGACCCTGAACCCGATATTCAAGCCGAGGCTGAAGAGATTGATCTAGAGTTCATGCAGGAAGACTTACCCAAAATGCTCGCTTCGATGAAAGTGGGCAGCGATCGCATCCGTCAAATTGTGTTGTCGTTGCGAAACTTCTCGCGCATGGATGAATCTGAGATCAAGCCAGTCAACCTGCATGAAGGTCTAGACAGCACCTTGATGATTCTGCAACATCGTCTCAAAGCCCGCCCCGAACGGCCCGAAATTGAAGTGATCAAAGAATATGCTCAGTTACCCCTGGTGGAGTGCTATGCAGGTCAGCTCAATCAAGTCTTTATGAATATCTTGGTGAATGCGATTGACGCGCTAGAAGACTGCAACGCTAAGCGCCCATATTCAGACCCAGCTCAAGAGATGCAATCTCAACCGAGACAGATTACGATCCGGACAGCAGTGATAGACGAACAGTGGGTCGAAGTGGCGATCGCAGACAACGGCCCCGGAATGAGCAAGGAGATCCAGCGACAGATTTTCAATCCATTCTTCACCACCAAGCCCGTCGGCAAGGGTACAGGCATGGGGATGTCGATCAGCTACCAGATTATTACCGAGAAGCATCGCGGGAAATTAGCCTGTTTCTCCCACCTAGGTCAGGGAACCGAGTTTGTGATTCAGATTCCCCGCAAATGCCAAAGGTAGAGTAGAAGCTAAACGTTCACTCAGTAGACTTCCTGCACGAATCAAAATTGGCCCCCCTAACCCCCCAATTCTGGGGGGAACTTTAACGGAGCTTCCCCCAGAATTGGGGGACGGGAGGGGGCCGCATAAGTATTCACGCAAGAAGGCTAGTATGTAGCTGCAATTTAATTGTTATTGGGTTGCACAAGGCTAGCGATCGCGACAATCAACTCCACCGGATCAATTGGTTTAGACAGATGTACCTGAAACCCAGCGGCGATCGCCTGTTGCTGATTCACTTCTCCGGCATAAGCGGTAAGGGCAATGGCTGGGAGAGTTTTGCCCAGTTCAGAGGTAAGAGCTTTGACCGCTTGCAGCAAGGCATATCCATCCATTTCGGGTAAACCAATATCGCTAACCAGAACATCAGGCTGAAATTCTGGCAACAACGCTAAGGCGGCTCGCGCTGAAAGCACTGCCATAACTGTTGCGCCCACATCTTCTAGCAAAAAGGTCGCCAGTTCGAGGTTGTCTGGCTCGTCATCTACGACCAATACCTTTATCCCTTGCAAATTCGAGGCGCGATCGACTGGCACGATGGCCCCAGTAGTTTCAGAAGTGGTCGTGAGCAAAGGAAACGTAACGGTAAAAGTTGCGCCTTGTCCTTCTCCGGGGCTGGCTGCCTGCGCGGTTCCCCCGTGGATTTCGGTTAAGTGTCGTACGATCGCCAACCCCAACCCTAAACCCCCAAAGTTGCGCGTGGTAGAGCTGTCGGCTTGACGAAAGTATTCAAATACATAGGGCAAAAATTCGGCATTAATCCCTTTGCCTGTGTCCTTGACCGTAATCTGAGCTTGCAGATCTACATAGGTAAGGCAGACTTCGACGCTACCGCCCATCGGAGTGAATTTAATGGCATTGGAGAGCAAATTCCACAGGATTTGTTGGAGACGGGCCGCATCTCCAGCAATGAATTTGCCACGAGGTTCTAAGTGAGTAGTAATTTGTATCTGCTTGGCTTCAGCGGCCAACTGGATGTTCTCTAAGGCTGCCTCAATAGTAGGAACTAAGTCTACCGGAGCGGTCTCTAGGTGCAGTTTGCCGCGCAGAATTCGAGAGATGTCGAGGAGATCTTCAATTAACTGAGTCTGAAGCCGAGCGTTGCGCTCAATGGTCTCTAGAGCATAATTGACCTTAGCAGCATCTAATTTTCCACTGCGAAGCATTTGCACCCAGCCAATAATCGGGTTGAGAGGCGATCGCAATTCATGAGAGAGCACAGCCAAAAACTCATCTTTGAGTTGATTTGCCTCTTCCAGTTCTTTAGCTTGTTGGCGAAACCGTTCTTCCGAAAGTTTCAATTGCTGCAAGGCTGATTCATACTCGCGGCGGAGTTGGGCTTTATCCAGGCTCTCTTGCACTGCGATCGCCAGACGATACAGGGGCTTGCCTTTCAGCACATAGTCACTCAGCCCCTGCTTCATACCCTGCACTGCCACTTCCTCGGAACCGCTATTGGTAAACATGATTACCGGGCAGTGAGGATAACGGAATTTGACGGCTTGCAGAATCTCTAAGCCAGTACTCCAGCACAATTGATAGTCTGTAATCACTAGCTCAAACTCCCCCAACTCCAGAGCTTGAGCAAACTCATTGGCCTCGCCTACCTCTTTGACCTGTACATCAGAAAATGTTTTTTTTAACTCGCGGATGGCGAGCAGGCGATCGCCCTGATTATCATCAATCAGCAGGACACGGAGCATGACGACTTTGGGGGTGGAACAGGAATGGAGAGAGGTTGATCTAAGAATAAGAACAGGTTACAGGGTCAATAGGCAAGCTGGGAATTAGCCTTAAGGCGGTTTGGCCGAGAAATCCCTCACTCCAAAGATTTTTGAGTATCAACCCATACCAACTCGGTTCAAGCAGTTGAGGCGGCCTGTAGTTCTAACCAAAAGCGGCTGCCCTGACCTAACTCGGAATCTACGCCCACGTGGCCTCCCATCCGCTCCACCCCTTTACGAACGATCGCCAATCCTACGCCTGTTCCGGGATAAGCCTGTCTCGTATGCAGCCGCTCAAAGACTTGAAAAATCTGCTCCTGATGTTCTGGAGCAATACCAATGCCATTGTCTTCAATCCATAAGCGTACCCATCCAGCCTGCAACTCTGCCCAAAGGTGAACGTGGGGCTGTCTATCCTTGGGAACAAATTTCACTGCATTGTTCATTAAGTTGGCGATCGCCTGGATTAGGGTCAGGCGATGACCCACGACCTCTGGCAAGGGGTGATCTACGCTCACCTGAACTTGTCGGGCTTGCAGTTCATTATCCATCTGTGCCAACAGGTTGGTCACTAATTCGCTAAGGCTGAGCGGTTGTAGCGTAATCTGAGCGCGGGATAACCGCCCATATTCTAGTAAATCGCTTACGAGTTGGTTGGCTTGCTCCGCAGAAGCAGCAATCTGCTGGGCATACTTTTGTCCGGTGGCGTCTAGGCGATCGCCGTAGTCCTCTAACAATGCTTGAGATAACCCCTGCATTGCCCGCAAAGGGGCGCGGAGATCGTGTGAGGCGGAATAAGTAAAGATTTCCAAGCCATCAATGGCCTCTTGTAGAGCCGTTGTGCGCTCGACCACTCGTTGCTCTAGTTCGTTGGCATACTCTTGCAGTTGTTCACGCAAGCGGGCTTGTTGCAAAGCGATCGCCAGTTGGTCGGCAACTTCCTGAGTAATTGCTTGGTCTTCTGAGCTAAAGGCATCGCGCGGCTTTGCCAACAAGACCAAATCTCCTAAGAGGTCGCCCTCAACTTTAAGACCTACGGCTAAAAAGCTATGGTATCCAGTTGCCAGCAATTGCTCTAAACCAACCCAGCGCTCAGGCAAATCTGCCAGGTTTGGGACATACCAAAATGGCTTGCGGCTACGTGCAACTTCAATCGGCAAGCGATCGCTGATGGGCATCACAGTTCCAGCCCGATTATCCGCAATTTCTCCCGCCAGAATTTGCAGTTGATTCGCTTCCAGGTTAAACAACAGCACCGCAGACTGATCAGAGGGCAACACTTTAGTCAAGTGAGATAGAGCCGCCTGAGCGATCGCGGCTGGAGTCTCCAATCTCAGAATTGCCTGGTCAATCTGGTGCACAGTTTCTAATCGCTGCACCGATCGCCGCAGTTGGGCTTCAGCTTGCTTCCGAGCTGTGATGTCAAACCGAATAGCAAGATATTGGAATGGCTTACCTGCTGCATCTAAGAAAGGAACAATGGTGGTAGCAACCCAGTAATAAGTCCCATCTTTGGCTCGGTTTTTAATCTCTCCACGCCAAACTTCTCCTTGAGTAATGGTTGACCAAAGTTGCCGAAAAAACTCCGGCGGGTGATAGCCAGAGTTGATGATACGATGGGTTTGGCCAATGAGTTCATTTTGGCTAAATTGCGAGATTTGACAGAACTGATCATTGATCTCTGTGATCACGCCTCGGCTATCCGTGGTCGCCAAAATTGCCGCTTGATCCAGCGCAAACTTAAAATCAGACAAATCTTTGAGCAGATCCCGCTGAGTCAACTCCGCCCGAATTCGCTCTGTCAGATCCCGCGCCACCCCAATCACCCCAATGATGTTTCCGTCAGCATCGCGGTAAGGATCTTTGCTGGTTAGAAATATGCGAGTTTCACCTGCTACGGATAAAGGTTCTTCCAAAGTTTGCGAGATCCCCGTTTCGATCACAGAGCGATCGACTTTTTGCAGCGCGATCGCCTGCTCTAAAGGGATTAAATCTGTATCAGCTTTCCCTAAAATTTCTGCCTTCGGCCTATTAAAGACGCGCTCTGTTGCGGAGTTGACGAGTTGATATCGCCCCTGGCGATCTTTCATAAACACCAAATCTGCGGTTCCTTCAATCACTCGCTCTAACAAGTTATAGCTTTCTTGCAATACTTGCTCACTGCGCTTGCGTTCTGTAACGTCGCGAGTAACCTTAGAAAAACCGCACAACTGCTGATTCTGGTCACGGAGGGCCGTAATCACTACGCTAGCCCAAAACAAAGAACCATCTTTGCGTCTGCGCCAACCTTCGCCTTGAAAGTGCCCTGTGGCGATCGCTTGCTCTAGCGCCCGATTAGGCTTGCCGTCGGCAATATCCGCTTCAGTATAAAAAGTCGAAAAATGGCGTCCCAAAATTTCCGCAGCGCGATATCCCTTGAGCAGTTCCGCGCCGCTATTCCAACTGGTCACATATCCTTGAGGGTCTAAACTGAAGATGGCATAGTCCCGAACACCCTGTACCAAGAGGCGATATTTCTCTTCGCTTTCTGTTAAGGTGGCGATCGTCTTTTCGGCTCGTTGATTAGCTTGACGCAAGGCTTCATTCAGGTAACTAATCGTGATGCCTTCAAAGACAAAAATGGCGACTCGCGTGCTATTCGCAACATCAAGGGCTTGAAAGCCGAAATAGGGCTGTAAAAAGAAGTATGTGCCTACCAGAGTGCATAAGAATGTAGCTAAGAGACCTGCCCTTAGCCCCCCATACCAGGCACTAAACATCACAGGTAGCACGAAAACTAGGAGAGGAGCACTATCATTCAGCAGCGGTACGAGCAAAAATCGCACCAGTAGAGTGAGCAGTGTGGACAAGACTGCAACACTGTAGCCTGATAGCAGCACCTGCTTTACTCTCACCTTTGCCAACCTTGTTGTAGGAGATGTAGAGACATCTAGTAGTTTAGTCAGTCTCTCCCGAAAATTGCAGACTACTAGTGGCTCCTAGAGAAATTCTTCAAACTTGACAGATGCCTGCTTGAAGGATCAGATTCAAGAAACTGATCGGACTGAGACGGATGGCTGGTGTTGATTTCATTCTTATGAGATGGATAGCTGGTGTTGATTTCATCCTTAGTTGTATCCCTAGCCAGCGATCGCCGGGTTGCCAATAAGCGCTCCATCTCTTGAAGCAAGTCTACTGATTTCACGCTTTTACTCAAATAAGCATCTGCTTGCAAATCGAGTTCTGCTACATCATTCAAGATATCTTCCGTAAAAAAAGATGAAATCAAAATGACCAAAGGTGGGTTGTCCAAACGCTGCTTGAGCTTACGAATGACATCAGGGCCATCTGTGTCTATTTGGTAACGTCGTGGCGGCATGGAAAAGTCAATCAGAGCTAGATCAAACTGGTCAGCTTGATTCAGAAAAAGATCCGTATCTGTAAAAGTAGACACAGCATACTGGTGTTGACGCAGCCTAGTTGCCAAGATGAAGCACCAAGACTCGTTGTCATCGACGATCGCAATTTGATACATTCTGAACCCGTATTGCTCTCTAGCAGATGTGAATACTCCTCTTCCACTTCTACTCTAGATTTGGCAATATACGAACTACCTTTCGAGGGAAGTACTAGTGTCAGACCTCGCCATCTTGCTTGCCGTATCACTTGCCATTCACTTGCCATATTAAAGGCTGAGTTAGCTCCCCTTAAAGGCTCTAACGCTTTAAGCCTTGCGTTTGCTGCGACTCCACAGCAACAGCGCCGCCATCGCGATCGCTCCACCAATAGCGGTAACTAAAATAGCTGAAGTAGCAACTTGACGCAGGGCGATCGCCACAAAAGCCCAAATGAACACCGACGTAAAAGCCACATCAGCCCGCTGCACCGCGACGATTGACCCAATGATTGCTCCTACTACCAGCATCACCACCGTCCAACTGGTAGCCCCTAAACCCCAGCCATCCCAACCCGAACTGTACAAAGCTGAGGCCACATTGACGATCGTGGCGACTGAAATCCAACCCAAATAGATGCTAAACGGGGTCTGGGCAAACCACTGGCGATTGCGCGAGACTCGACCTTTACCAGTCCCTAAGCGCAAGTAGGCACCGATTAACGACAGCAAAATGGCTACCATCGCCACAACTGAAGGCCAGAATAGTTGCAGCGTAAACAGATAAACCCAAGCAATCTGCGCTAAGCAAGCGACGATCAGCAGCGTATCCACCCGCCGAATAGTAGGGTCTTGGCGCTGGGCAGGGCCGAACTGATATACCCCGTAAGCGATCAGGCCAATGTAGATCAAGCCCCAGATGGCGAAGGCATAGTTAGCGGGTGTAATCTGCACCCCACCCAGAATGGTATTAGCGACCTCGCCAATATTTAACCCGGCGATCGGGAAGAAATTGGAAAGCGCATTCACCAACAACGTGGCAATAATGGCGACAAAGGTAGCGATCGCTAAACCGATGCCAACCCGCGATCCTGCTTGAGATTCTGGTGGAGACACTTTCATAAAACTGCTAAAACACTTTGAATAAGGTCTTCCAAATGCTGCTCACAAAACTTCTCGGCTGCTTCTAGAGTCATGCCTCGCTCTAGGGCGTAAGTTTCAAACGCATTGTAGATGATAGCCGTAGCGATGTCTCGTTCTTCCGGGCCTGTCGCCCAACGCAGCTCAACACAGCCTCGAATAATTAGATTAACTAGTTGGCTCTCTTGTCTCAAATCCGCAATCAATTCGGCGGCGACGCTCTGAGAGTTGTCCGAAGGGTTCTGACTCATAGAATTAGTGAACACCTCCTTCCAGTCTAAACAGCATCGATTCAGGTTGGGAGTTGGCATTGCTAAGAACTGGCTGGATAGTTTTTGGGCATACCGCGATCGCCCTCCAGTTAGATGTTCCCAGGCATTAAGTGCGTTATTGTGCCCAAAATTGCTGTTGTATCTTTCGATGACAGCGCGATCGCAGTGCCCTAAAAGTTGCTATGAAGACCAGTTGCCATGAAAACCATCCGCTTACCATCCGGTCAATCAATCCCAGTCTTGGGAATGGGCACTTGGCGCATGGGAGAAGCCGCTAGCCAACGCTCAGCCGAGGTTTCCGCCTTACAGCATGGTCTGAATTTGGGCATAACTCTGATTGACACCGCAGAGATGTATGGCGAAGGTGGCGCTGAAACGGTGATTGCTGAAGCAATTGAGGGTCGGCGATCGTCAGCGTTTATTGTCAGCAAAGTGTATCCGCACAATGCTTCCCGACAAGGCGCGATCGCTGCTTGTGAGCGCAGTCTAAAGCGACTCAAAACCGATTATCTAGATCTGTATTTATTGCATTGGCGCGGCTCTGTTCCCCTCTCAGAAACGCTAGAAGCCTTCCAAACCCTGAAGCAAATGGGCAAAGTTCGGGATTACGGAGTCAGCAATTTTGATGTAACTGACATGCAAAAAGCAACCAATCTACCCGGAGGAGACGCGATCGCCACCAACCAAGTTCTTTACAACTTAATGCGTCGTGGCATTGAGTGGGATCTATTACCTTGGTGCCGCCAAAACAGTCTTCCTATCATGGCCTACTCACCCGTAGAACAAGGCCGCTTACTCACCCACCGCACCTTACAGAAAATTGCCCAAGAGCGAGGAGTCACCCCTGCTCAAGTCGCGATCGCTTGGCTTTTACACCAAGAAAACGTCATCGTCATTCCCAAATCCAGTAGTATCGCTCACGTCGAAGAAAACTACGCTGCCCTCAACCTTCAACTAACCCCAGAAGATCTACAGGCATTAGACACAGCCTTTCCAGCACCCAACAAAAGAGTTGCCCTGGAGATGTTGTGAGCTAAGAACTGGTATTAAAAGGCGATCGCTATTTCAACGGTATATACAGAATTTTGCCCTGACATTCATCCTCGAACTCTGATAGCAAAAGGACATCATCGATTACCTGACCAATGGGTGCGTCTTGTCTAACCTCAACAACACCAGCCATCAGCAGTCCTGTCGCTAGCCGTTCGTAAGCATATTTTGTAATTGTTCTGACATCATGAGTCAGCAAAACTCGCCGTTCTTGTGCTGCCCATTCTAAAAGAGTTGAATCATTAATCCCACTCAAACCTATGTCCTGTAAACGAACAATATCAAGCTCTGGTTGCTGACGAAGTAAACCACGAACAATAGCAGATTTAAAGTTTTCGTCAGCAACAAACTTAACAAGCACAGCGAGATGCTCCTCACAGGTAGGTAGAAGTATACTAGTTTCTAGGCACCAACCTCACAAAAACTATGAGCTTAGTCATCACTGCGGAACCAGTCCCTCTCGTTGTTAATTCTGATGGAGTTGTGCTTGTCAGTGGGACGAGAGTTCCGCTAGACACGATTATTGCGGAATTTAATCAGGGGGCTACAGCCGAAGGAATTGTAGAGCAGTATTCTTCAGTGACGCTGGCCGATGTATACGCAGTAATCAGCTATTACTTACGTCACCAAAGTGAAGTTGAGACTTATCTGCAACAGCAGCAGCAACGTACTCAAGTAGTTCGCCAAGAAAACGAGCGTCGGTTTTCATCAAATGGATTGCGCGATCGCCTCCTCACTCGCCGTCAAACACGAACCGAATCTACTACTTCATAAATATCCACGACTAGATTTTTACTTGATGAATCTTGACTAAATTTATTTACAAATCCTGAATTACTTTTCGCACAATTCCTATAATTCTTACCTGATGTCCTTCTAACTCCTCATCCTTGAAATTGGAAATTGCCAGGGCTTGATATCCTCTGTCACGATTTCTAGGTACGAGAAAAACTCCTTTGTCAGTCCTTTCAAATCGTTTAACTGTAAAATCTGTTTCATCGATTAAGGCAACAACAATATCACCAGTTTCAGGTTGAAGCCACAATTGCTGAGTTGTATCGCATGTTTCAACAATTAAAGTGGAATTCGGCTGGATTCCATCATCAATCATAGAATCACCTATAACTCTCAAAATAATGGTTCTCTCTGGTGCTTTAATCAATAGAGTATTGAGATCAACTTCTTCATAACCACCCGCATCAGCATCTATTGAAGAAATTACTCCAAAGCTGGCGGCAACAGGGGTAGAATACATCCGGTAAGATTCGGGTTGTTGATTTAAATAGGTTTTACTTGGTAAAGCTAAGTTAACTCTAGAGCTTTTTAGAATAGCAAGAAGACCTGTTAAATCCAGCCCAGCTTGATTTAGAATTGACCAAATTTCTGCCAGAGCTTTTTTCTGTTTATCATCAGCTAGTTCATAAGGAACAGAAATTCTACTTTCAGGTTTTTTGTTCCAATGTGATTTACGTCCTTGTCCTTTACCCGAACCACCTTTTGATTTAGACATACCTTCTGACTGGTATCGATGTACTAAAGTGATTCTAAAGAACATTCGAACTACTCAGCAAGACTTGATTGAAAAATGGCTAGAAATCAAGCTGAATTTCATCCTGACAATCTTTCAAGGCGGGTTAAAGCTTCTACTAAAATCTGATTCTGCTCCTCAGTACCGATTGTGATTCGTAACTTATCATCTAAGCCAGGTTGATTGAAATGGCGAACCCAGATGCCTTGGTCTTTCAGAGCCAAATGAATTTGCTCAGCATTTCCTTGAGGAGGTTGGGTTAGCAAAAAATTAGTTTGGGAATCCCATACCCGAAAGCCTAGATGCTGCAAATTCTGGGCTAATCGCGATCGCGAGGCTTTGACCTTGGCAACACAGGCGTTTTTATAAGTCTGATCTCGCATTGCCGCAGCACCTACCAAAGCCGCGATCGCGTCAATGTTGTAGCTATCTTTGACCTTAAACAACCCGCTCAGCAGTTTGGGATGAGCAATACCAAAACCGAGGCGTAAACCTGCCAGAGAGTAACCCTTGGACAACGTGCGGAGAATGATCACGTTCTCAAACTCTTGTATTAAGGGCAATGCTGTGCCTTCAGCAAAGTCTACATAGGCTTCATCAATCACCAAAACTCCGGTTAATTGGGTTGCGAGATTTTGTAGATCCGCGATCGCTACACCATGCCCAAAGGGGCTATTGGGAGCAGAAATCAAAGTAACAGCACCGTTGGCGGCGGCTAGTTCATCAACTGGCAAGCAACCTCCTGACATCTCAGGAACTTCAACTCGTCTTGTAGCTTGGATCTCCGCCAGTAACGGATACAGCATGTAGGTAGGCGTGGAATAAACCACCTGCCGCTCTCCTGCTGCACAAGCTCGCACCACCACATGCAGCAGCTCATCACAACCGTTGCCTACGATAATCCAATCAACAGGAACGTGTAAGACTGCGGCGATCGCTTGCCGAAACTCGTCAGCATTAGCGTCGGGATAACGCCGGAGATATTCCAGGTCTAGATTTTGTAAGACTGTTGGAATAGTTGGTGAGGGAGGATAGGGATTTTCGTTGCTGTTGAGCTTGAGGATTGGGCTGCCCGGTTGGAGATATGGGCTAGGATGATGCCCCGCCATAGCCTCAATGTGGGGGCGAAAATAACTCGGCATGACTCTTTAGGCTAGCTTTAGCACAGATGGAACAACCCTTTAGTTTAGATGTCCCAGTTGACAAACTGGCCCCTTAGCTGGTTCCCATAGAAAAACCCCTGGGCGTCTGTCCGTGTTTCGACTCCAGGGGTTCTTCGTTTCTAACTTTCTCCTCACACATTTATATCATCGTGCTAAATCGGTAGAAGGTGTATCTGCCTTATGACAGATCTAAAACTGGCTCAACCCCTTTACTTTTCATACCACCCTGCGGAAACGCCTTCATCCTTTACTAACTCCACGGGTGGAGGGCAGACAAAGCTGATGAGTTTTTGGGTTCTGGGATGGGTAAAGGCTAGCTGATAAGCATGAAGATAATAGCCACAATCTCCAGGGACGGGTAGTTTCTCGGTGGTAGCTGGGGGCAGTAGTAACGGTACACCTCCAACTCCATAAAGCGGATCGCCTACAAGTGGGTAGCCAATGGAAGCGAGGTGAATCCGAATTTGATGAGGTCGTCCCGTCTGAATTGCGACTTCCAGCAGCGTGGTTTCGGATCTGCGTTGAATGATGCGACCCTCGCTGTGAGCCAATAGCCCTTCTGGACTGGCACCGTAGATATAGCCTAAAACTGGATGCGGGATTTTGCCGATAGGTTGGGTGATTGTAAATTGATTCTCCAGCGCTGGAGCAACCCCAATCAGCGCTCGGTAAACTTTATGAATTTGGCGATCGCGCATTTGCTGGCTCAGATTGGCTCTAGCCAAGGGCGATCGCGCAATTAGCATTAAGCCTGAGGTGCCTCGGCCCAACCGATGAATAGGGACGGGTTCTGTTTGGGGATAGCGTTGTTGCAGTTGCCAGAGCAAGGTATGTTCTAGAAAGCCGCCTCCGGGCAAGACGGGCAGACCAGAAGGCTTGGCAACAATCAGCAAGTCTGCATCTTCATACAGCACCTCAAAATCTAGCGGCACCTCTGGTTCTTGCCAAGGGGGACGGTGATAGGTCAGAGATTGCCCAGGTTGTAGCTGAGTCTCGGCCTCAACTTGTTTGCCATCCAGCAGCACTTGCCCAGCGGTGATTCTTTCTTGCCATTCTGACTGGCTGGAGTGGCGATAGTGTTGTGTATAGTATTGCAAAACGGTCAAACCAGCTTTGGCGCGAGTCACTTGTTCTCGATAAACCCAACCTCGATTCATAGCCCTTGGCCTGATGTTCTCCTAAACTCGCCTCAATTCTGACTTTACCAGGCATTATTAGCGATCAAAAACTATCAGATAGGCATTAGTGCGATCGCGAACCACATCTCTCACAGTTCACTATTCCTCTAAAGACATTCCGCAGACAGTAGACTGCTGAGAGAATCGACAGTTACCGTTGGAGGCAGCAGTCTAGTCTAGGCGGGGTAGCGTCATGGTGCGATTACAGTTGTGGCAGTGGGTGGTTTTGGCCCTTCCGATCATCAGCATTGTTGGGTTTCTGCTCATCGCTGCCGGAGTCCAGATCCACGAATGGCATCTCAACTGGATCTGGGCCGTATTTACCTTGGGCTTAGTTGCTTGGCGGTGGATATTGGTGCGGTGGACTCGGCCTGCCCTCGACCAGATAGAAGCAGTAATGGCAGAAGTGAGCGCTGAACTGGAATCTTCCTCAGATGCCATCACCAAGTCGCCTGAAGGCAAAGACACCACCAGTAAAGCAGAAACCGCTTTCCAAGAAGTGTTGCAAGCAGCCCAAAGCGATCGCCCAATCTGGGAAGACTGGCAAACCTTCTGGAATCGCTGTCAGCAGTTAGTCGCAGCGATCGCCCACATCTACTATCCAGGGGTCAAATATCCCTTACTCAACATCTACGTGCCCCAAGCCTATAGCTTGATCCGGGGTACGGTGGATGACCTCGATCAGTGGATGCAAAAGCTCTCGCCAGCGTTGAATCAGGTAACAGTGGGCCAAGCTTATCAAGCTTACGAGGTTTACCGCAAACTGGAGCCTTCAGCTCGCAAGCTATGGAAAGCTTTGGGCTGGGCACAATGGTTTTTGAATCCTGCCGCTGCCTTAGCTAAGCAGGCTAGCCAACGCTCTAACAACCAAGCGACCCAAGAACTCCTAGTAAATTTGAGCCAACTGGTGCGGGAAGCAGCGCTGCGAAACCTATGTCGGCAAGCGATCGCCCTCTACAGTGGTGACACTTTGCCCACCGCAACCTTTGCTACAACTACAGCCACCCCAACTCTCCCCCAAGCCAAAACCCAAACACTCCGAGATATTCTTGCTCAAACTGAATCGCCAGAAGAGGTAGCGCAAAAACCCGTCAATATTTTGCTGGTAGGACGTACAGGCGCTGGCAAGAGTAGCTTGATTAATACACTATTTCAAGCTGAGCTAGCCGAAGTAGATGTTTTGCCTAGCACCGACCAAATCCAGAACTACCATTGGCAAGCCCAAACAGGCGAAACCCTGACGCTATGGGATACCCCTGGCTACGAACAAATTAACCGAGCTGAGCTGCGAGAGCAGGTACTAGACTATGCCACGACTGCCGATCTCCTTTTGCTGATTACGCCTGCGCTGGATCCAGCTCTGCAAATGGATGTAGATTTCCTGAAGGAGATCAAAACCGAGATTACTAACCTACCTGTGATTGTCATTGTCTCCCAAGTCGATCGCTTACGCCCTATCCGCGAGTGGTCTCCTCCCTACGATTGGCAATGGGGAGAACGCCCCAAGGAGAAAGCAATCCGAGAAGCAACACAATATCGCTCGGAGCTATTAGGCGAGTTTTGCGATCGCGTCCTCCCGATTGTTACTAACGATCGCGAAACCAACCGAACTGCCTGGAATATAGATGCCCTTTCATTAGGATTAGTAGAAGCGATCGCTCCTGCCAAGCAACTACGTTTGGCTCGTTTTTTGCGCGATCGCGAAGCCCGCACCGTGGCAGCAGCCAAAATCATCGATCAATACACCTTCCAGATGGCGACTACTCAAGGACTTACCGCTTTACTCAAAAGCCCAGTCCTCCAGTTTGTCTCCACCATGACTACCGGATCTCCTGCCCTCGCTCAATTACTCATGCAAAAGATCCCAGTCGAGCAGTTGCCCGTGGTGATTGGCAAATTGCAAATGGCCTATGATTTATTCTCGCTGTTGGGTTCAGGAGATACCAAAACGCGCAATTTTGACCTACTCGCACTCTGGCCGCTGTTACTAGATAGCCCTGTCTCCCCAGAGCGAAATGCTTGGGCCTTTGGTCATGCCTTGGTTGAATACTGGACTCAACATCTCTCCGTAGATAAGCTTCAAGAGCGATTTGAATTCTATCTGCAACAAGTCTGAGCTACCTGAATCAATTGTTGAACGGTGCGTTGCGCTTCGCTTAACACACCCTATACCTCATGGTTCTTGGTACGTCTTGGAACACACCAAACTAAATGGGGATACATTAACCTTGAAACAACCAAGGGAGATCCGTTACGCCAGGGTCGTATCCCAGTTGACTCAACAACGTTGTTAATTGCCCGCGATGGTGAGTTTGGTGGTTAAATAAATGCGTCACCAAAATCCAAGTTGGGAACACACGGGTTTTGCTGTCCACATTGCTTGTATATTCAAAAGATTGTTTTAGCCAAGATTGAGAGATAGTTTCTGACCAGGCCATGATCTCGCGATCGCAATTCTCTCTTTCTTGTCGCAGTTCAGCAAAATCTGAGCAGAGTTCTTGGCCTATCACTTTAGTAGCAGAAGGTTGATTGGTGAATCGTCCGAGCCACGAGCGATCGCCGTAAAGTAGATGATTTAGCGTGCCATGAATCGACTTAAAGAAAGCGCCTCGATCCTGCTTACGCTCCGCATCTGAGATTTCAGCACAGACAGCGTAGAGTTTCTGGTTCATCCATTGGTTATACGCCGCCATCGTTCGGCAGTATTCACTATCGATCATCAGGCAACTTCTTATCCTAAGTAAGGACAGATTTAAATTACCAACAACCTTAAGTGGCGCAGATTTTTCTACACCACTCAAAACCATTACACATATTTTTCTGGAGGGGGTCTGGGGGACGCAGCCGTCCCTCAGCGGGGGTTTGGGGGCAGGTGCCCCCAAAGGCTCGGCATTTAGCTCAAACAGAGATTACCAAAGACCCTGAACTCCCTCATCCGCTGTCGCACCTGTAGGTTCTTCTTCTGCACCAGTCGTCGGGCTGACTTGATCATCACCCTGGGTGGTAGCAGGAGCGGTCTGGGTGGGCTGAGTCGTCGTAGAGCGCTGAGTTTCGCTCTCTACAGTGGTAGAGCGCTGAATTGTAGCATCTGATTCACCTGTAGTGTCTGTAGTGGAACCAGCAGGTGACTGCATTTGCTCCATCGTTGAACCACCCGTAGGCTCATCGGTAGGAGTCGCTTGTTGAGTCCTTGTCGAGCCACCAGTTGAGCCACCCGTCGATTGGCCCACAGCAGGCGTAGACTGAGCTGTCTGACCACTACGGTTGTAGGGAGCCTCGCTAAAAATACTAGGAGTAGGATTCACTTGGGCACCAGCGGGCAAACCAACCAAAGTGGTAGCGCCAAGAACACCTGTGAGAATCGCCAGAGTTTTGCTTAAGTACTTATGTCCGTTCATTTGTATCTCCTCTACCTTAGTCCTAAAAAAGGATTTAATTGCTTTTGAATCGATGTTTTGGGTTTCTAACGCCAATGCAGCTTATGGCAACCCGATATTTACGAAGTGTAAATAGCTATCAACAGCTCGTTGTCTCCCTTCGGACGGATGTTACTCTGTCTTAAGGCTGAGCTTGCTAACAAAAGGCTGAGAACTCGTTGATTGTTAGCAGAAAATCAAGAAAACCTGACCTAGGGTCCCCCAGTTCATGGAGTCACTTTAACGGGTGTACCCAGACTCACTTTTTGAAAAAGCTCCTCCACATCTCGGTCATACATCCGCACACAACCGTGCGAAGCCGCCCGACCCACTGATTCCGGGTTTGGGGTGCCGTGGAAGCCTATCCAATTCCTACCATTAGTCCAAAAGCCTATCCAGTAGCGACCTAAAGGATTTTCAGGATCTCCTCCCATCACTGATTCACCTGTCATGGGATGAATCCAACGCGGATTTCGTAGCTTTTGCTGTACCCGCCAAGTTCCTAAAGGCGTTTCCCAACCAGGCTTACCAACCGCGATCGCATAACTCTTAACAGCAACATCCCCTTGATAGAGCGTGACTCGCCGTTTACTGCGGCTAATTTCTAAACGCATGGGTTGCTCAACGGAGGAGTTGGCTGGAATGGCTCCTGGTATTGAGGGTGAGGTTGGCGCTGGTACTGATTTTGGCGTTGATGGCGCGATAGGTACAGTAGGTATTGCGGTAGGAATTAATAAATCAGCAGCTTGGGACGATTGAGGGATGGAAACAGGAGCTAAGAGGCCCAACAGCAAAGAAAAGCTAACTCGATGGAGTAAGTTCAGCATTGTTATCTTTCGACTGCATCTCATGAGTTAAAGCGATGCTGTAGATAGAAGCAGGCTGAACCGCAAACCCGCATCCACCCCAAGCCAGAAGTCTAGCTGCTGGCAATTATTCAGGGGCAATTATTCAGGATTGAGTGACACTTCTAACAAGTGAAAATGAGGGTGGTCAGGATTGGCTTTTTTCAGTAAAGGTAGGGAGACGTTATAAACCGGGATATTGCTGCTGGTATGCCCTGCTAGCTGACCATTGTGAGCGTGACCGTGAAAAGCTGCTGTCACTGAGTAACGATTTAGAGGTTCTTCCAGACGGCTAGAACCTAAAAAGGCAAATATTTCCGATGGTTCTCCCTCAACTGTTTCTTGAATTGGGGCATAGTGCAGAATAGCAACTCGATGAGGCGTTTCTAGCCGAGCCAAAGCAGCTTCCAGCTTTAATGCTTCATCTACGGCTTCATGCACAAATCGCTTGATACCCGCCTCTCCCCAAGCCCCCAACGCTTTAGAGCCGAACCCTCCACCAAAGCCTTTGACTCCAGCAAAGCCTACTCCTGCAATCTCGCAGGCTTCGCCATCCAGAATCTTGACTCCAGCCTGTTCCAGGATCTCCTTCACCTCGTCTTGCTGACCTGACTCATAGTCATGGTTGCCAAAGACTGCGATCGCTGGAATCCTAGCTGCGGTCAATTCTTTCACTAAAACATGCGCTTCCTCTGGCAAGCCGTAATCGGTTAGATCACCACATAACAGCAAAACATCTGCTTGCTCACTCGCTTGTGAGAACAGCGGTGCTAACTCTCCCTGAGAGGTTTTGGTGCAGTGAATGTCTCCCACTGCGGCTATTCGCACAGTCTGTTTTGCGACCTCTGTTGCGACAGTATCGTTTGCGATCGCCATTCTTTACCTCCCGTCCCAGTTTGCTGGTTGCTTCTGCCCCCGATCATGCCGTGAGTGAGGCGGGCTTACCTGTTTCTTGAGGTATATTTCCTTACTTCTGAGGATTCGCAGCGAGGGAGCAGGTTCGCTCTCTGGATTGAGGCGATCGCTCTACGGTTGCGTCAGGGTAGAAGATACCACTTTAGCCGCCCGTATCGCCGTCTCAGTAAGTGTATTAGCGGTGGCTATTTTCTCAACTTTTAAAGTTATTTTTAGAGAACCACAATGCAGTCTCACGCCATACACCTAGCTGATCTTGACCCGCACATTCGTGACTTTTATTGTCGATCGCTCCGGGTCTTGCAACAAGCTAAAGTTCCGTTCTTAATTGGCGGCGCTTATGCCTTTGAGCGCTATACGGGCATCGCTCGGCCCACCAAAGATTTAGATTTATTTATCCATCCGCGAGATGTGCAGCGAACTTTTGATGTGTTTGCTGCGGCAGGATATGAAACAGAACTATCAGTCCGTCATTGGTTAGGCAAAGCCTTTTGTGGCGATAACTTTGTGGATCTGATCTTTAGCTCCGCCAATGGTTGTGCCCCAATCGATGATGTTTGGTTTGAGCACGCCATCACCGAAGAAGTGTTAGGAATGACGGTGCAAATCTGTCCCATTGAAGAGACAATTTGGTCCAAGTCCTACGTGATGGCTCGCGATCGCTTTGATGATGCGGATATTGCTCATCTATTGCTAGCCTGTGGCAAAGAATTAAACTGGTCACGCTTGCTATCTCGGTTTGGAGATCATTGGCGAGTGCTATTCAGTCACTTGGTTCTATTTGGCTTTGTCTATCCCGGAGAGCGATCGCGCATACCAGAGTGGGTGATGAATCAGCTAATCCAGAAGTTGCAGCAGGAAACTCAAGCAGCTCCAAACTCAGATCCGAACTCCGAAAAGATATGCCAAGGAACGCTCCTAGCACCCTTGCAATATCGGCCTGATATTGAAGAATGGGGCTATAAAGATGCTCGTCTTTATCCGCCCAGCAGTCTCTCTCAAGCCGATGTTGAGCAGTGGACAGAGCATTTAATTCAAGAGAAAGAGGCTTAAGCTTTTTAGAAAGTGCACTAACAGCCTTGGCCTTTAGACACATCCTTCAAGCTAGGACTCGGCATTGAGTTCGCTGTCAAGAGGCAGTTGTGACTGGAACTGGGCAACAATAGCCTCAGTTAACTCAATGCCCTGCGGGTCTACATCGCGAACCTCCGACTGAAAGAAAACCAAAACAACTTGCAACTCGTGCATTGTCACGGGCACACCCAGGCCCGCTTTCACGCCAAAGGCTTTGGCAATTTGGTGCCTCAGAAAGTAAGATTCTGATTCCGTAGATACATCGACCATCCACTCTGGAGCTTGAGTAGCCCACACTCGTCCGGGCAGTCCCTCCCCAGCCTGCAACACAAACTCTTGACTACAAGCGTGGAAATGCCCCCAGTCAAGTTGGCGATCGCGACTCAAGCGAGCCTGAGTTTGCCAGATTGAACTGATGTGGAGCATTTTGTCAGCGATCGCGACCCAAGCTTCGCCATACTCCCAACCGATCGTTTCACAAACCGTTTTGAGCATCGCCGCAAGAGCAGGATCAATCCTGGATAAGTCAGATCTTGGGGAGTTAGCAACCAATAAGGGTGAACCATCTTCTATCACTTGTGTTGGCTCGGTCATGGAAAGGTTACGCCTCAATGGTTGAATCAGTGCTACCGACTCTGCAAATGTAGGACAAATGCAGGGGGAGATCAGCCCTACCTTATTCTGAGAAGTTGACTCAAGATTTTCGGTAACAAGGCCGACTGTTTGAGACCAGGCTAGATTAGCTGTAGTATTGCTTGCGTTGCTGCGATGCTTAGATCTAGCGTGTTGAAATCAGGCTGGGCTGGTAAGCTCTAGGACACTGGGCCTGATTTTGATTAACCTTGAGAAAATAAGCGATCGCACACCCCGACTCACAGACAAGGACGAGACCAATGAAGCGCCAGAATCAAGACATCTTTGCATTGGTACCGCGTGGCGGTATTGCCCTCTCTATCCTCCTACTGTCTGTGGGTGTTGCCAGTGCTCAACCCACGCGCTCCAAAACGTTACTCCCTCTAGACTCCAGCGTGGTGGCTCAGCAGTTGGATGCCCTACAACCGGATGCTCTAGAGCTGGGTGAACTCATGGCGCAGGTGCCATCCAACGAAGTCGTCGCAGAGCAGGTGCAGGCAGAAGTTAACCGCACCTTGGGACGTGCCCTTACCTTATTTAATGTCTTGTTGACTGTGCTGATTGTGCTGCTTGGCACCGCGATCGCCACACTCTGGTTCCTGCGCCGCGCTGTGATTAACGAAATTGCTATCCGGGCCAAAGAGCAGATTGAAGAACTGGGCACCTTGGAAGTACAAGTCACCAAAGCCACAGAAGATGCCAGAGAAGTCTTAGATGCGGCAGAGGCGATCGCTGAGCGAGTAGAGCATGAAGCCAAAAGTCTGCAAAAACGCATGGCCCAGGAAAAAGGAAATCTCGCCGATCTTGCCATTGACTTGAGCGAAACCAAATCGCAATTATTAACCGAACTACAAACTCAACTCCAAACTGCGAAGCAACGATTAGCTGAATTTGAGTCAGACTTTACGACGCATGTTGCCGAGTTGCAATCGGGTAGTCAAGAACGTCAAGCTCGAACTTTAGAGACTTTTGCCATCGCAGAACGGGATTTTGCCGCCCAACTCACCCAACTGCAAGCGATCGCTCAGCAACACAAAGAAGCGATCGTAGCTGATTTAGAAGCTGTCAAAGCCGAATTTACGCCCCAAGTCACCGAGCTGCATACGGTCGCCCAGCACCAGCAGGCAGAAGTATTACAAAAACTGCACCAGTCGGAGCAACACTTCGTAGGACAGCAAGCAGAGGTGCTAGAAAAACTCCACCAATCCGAGCAACACTTTGTTGGGCAGTTGGCCGAGTTTGTCGCGATCGCTCAACAACGCCGCGATGTGACGCTGCAAGACCTGGAAACAGTCAAAACTGAGCTAACGCCACAACTGACCGAATTGCACACCGTCGCTCAGCGGCAGCAAGAACAAGTCCTTCAGGATTTGCAGCGATCGGCCCAAGGCTTTACGGCTCAACTTACCGATCTGAAAAACACAGTCCAACAGCAAAAAGAGCAGGGCTTAGGCAATCTAGAAGCAGTACGCTCTGACTTTGCCGCATATTTGGCGCAATTGCAGACAGCCGCCCAACAACAACAAGAGCAAGTTTTACAAAAACTCCAACAGTGGCAACAAGACTTTGCCATGCAGCTCACCGATCTACAGGTCAGCTTGCAGCAGCAGCGCGATCAAGGCGTAGGCGACTTAGAAACCGTCCGAGCTGAGTTTGTGGCGCAATTGGCACAGTTGCAAACTGGGGCACAACAACACAAAGACACGATTCTGCAAGACCTGGAGCAGCTCAAATCTGGATTTGGGCCTCACTTGTCCGAACTCGAAGCCGCTACCCGCCATGAGCAGGAACAAGTATTGCAAGGGTTGCAGCGATCGCAACAGGACTTTGCCGAGCAAGTGGCAGCGCTCCAGGCCGCAGTGCAACAACAGAAAGATCAAGGCATCGGCGACCTAGACCGTGTTCGCTCCGACTTTGCTGCTGAGTTAGCCCAACTGCAAGCCAGTGCCCAGCAGCACAAAGAAACGGTATTCCAAAGCCTGGAGCAACAGAAAATCGATTTCGCCCCTCGTCTGGAATTGCTCTACACCAATGCCCAACGGCAGCAAGAGCAGCTACTCCAGCAATTGCAAAAGTCGCAGCAGGACTTCGCCAATCAACTGGCAGGGTTACAAACTGCGGTGCAACAGCAGAAAGATCAAGGCTTGGGCAATTTGGAGCAAGTGCGGGCCGACTTTGCCGCGCGATTGGCTCAGTTGCAGCAAGACGCTCAAACTCAAGCACAACAAAAGAGCGTCCAAATTTTGGGCAACTTGGATCGCGCCGAAACCGAATTTGCTACCCAGTTGGTACGGCTGCAAACTGATACAAGCAACCATAAAGACGCTACCGTCCAGAATCTAGAGCAATTAAAGTCCGAATTTGCCGCCCACCTAACCGAATTGCAAACTGGGGCACAGGCTCAAAAAGATCAGATCTTGCAGCAACTCGCAGAGATCTCACCGCAGCATATTGCGGAAGGTTTCATGTCAGAGATGCAACAAAAGCTGCAAAGCCTGAGCGAACAGATCGCCACTGTGACAGCCGCGCAATCGCAACTACAGACCCTTCGTGACCAAATTACTGCTTTAGAATCTGCGACTCAGCCACAATTACAGGCTTTCGCCGAGCAAATTACAACTCAAATTACGACGGTACAATCCGAAATCCAACCCCAGTTGCAAACTCTGGCTGAGCAACTCACTACCCTCCAGACCAACCGCCCAGAGCTATTCTTGCGGCCTGATGAATTTGTCGAACAAGGCAATCGCGCCTTTGAAGCCGAGCGGTATGAAGAAGCGATCGCCGCCTTTGACAAAGTCTTGGAACTCAACCCCAGCCATACAGACGCGCTCTACCACCGTGGTTTGGCCCTGAAGGAATTGCAACAGTACAATGCCGCCTTCGCCACCTTCGAGAAAGTGGTGCAAACAGAACCCAATAATTACAAAGCATGGCTGAGCCGTGGCTTAACCTTGGGTCGCCTAAAACGGTACGAAAACGCGATCGCCTCCTTCGATCATGCCTTGGAACTAAAGCCTGACTACCACGAAGCCTGGGTTAACCGGGGCGTAGCACTTGGCACCTTGCAGCAACCCAAAGAAGCGTTCAAGTCCTTCGACAAAGCAGTACAGTACCAACCGGATGATGCCGTGGCTTGGATGAACCGGGGCTTGGCGCTGTTGGAAGTGCAACAGTACGAAGAAGCGATCGCCTCGTTCGATAAGGTAATTGAGCTGAAACCAGAATCTCCCAAAGCTTGGGATAAACGCGGTTATGCCCTGGTGCAGTTAGGCCGTGACCCGGAAGCCCTAGAAAGCCTAGACAAAGCCTTGAAGCTGCAACCAGACTACGCGAGTGCAGTTTATAACAAAGCCAATTGCTACGCCTTACAGGGTGAGGTAGAACCCGCGCTACAAAACTTGAAACACGCGATCGAACTTGACCCAAAATATCGGGAAGAAGCCAAAACTGATATCGCCTTCGATCGCCTCTGGGAAGATGAATGGTTCCGCCAGTTGATTGAGGCTTAAATCATGACTCAACAATTACAAACAAACCCAATTGCCACCACCACAGAAATCGGTGGCACTGTACAGCAGTACCTTTGGTCTTACCAAGGCCAGGAATTTGCGATCGCCTATGAAACGCTAGGCCAAGGCGTACCTGTTCTCCTACTACCCGCTTTCAGCACCGTTTCCACCCGAGCAGAAATGGCGGGAATCGCCCAACGGTTGGCGGCTGAGTTTCAAGTTACGGCGATCGATTGGCTAGGGTTTGGCGCATCCGATCGCCCTCCGATCAACTACGAACCCGCTGTCTATTACCAGTTGCTCCAAGATTTCGTCCGAACGGTGTTTCAGCAACCCATGGCGATTGTGGCAGCAGGTCATGCCGCCGGATACGCAATGAAGCTGGCACAGCAACCCGGAGTCTTATCGCGAGTAGCCCTGATTGCCCCTACCTGGCGCGGCCCACTCCCTACAATGGGGGTGCAGCCCAAAGGCGCAGGCGTGGTTCGAGAAACGGTGCGATCGCCCCTTCTCGGTCAAGCGCTCTACAAACTCAACACCACCCCGTCTTTTCTAGCGTTGATGTATCGCCGTCACGTCTACGCTGACCCCGCCAACGTCACCCCAGAGTTCGTCGATCGCCGCTGGCAAACCACCCAACAACCCGGTGCCCGCTTCGCCCCTGCCGCCTTCGTCACCGGAGCCTTAGACCCCGTCCGCGATCGCGCTGATTTCTTGGCCTGGTTCCAGCCTTTACCCACGCCAATCATGGTTGTAATTGGAGAACAAGCCCCACCCAAATCCAAAGCCGAAATGGAGGCGATCGCCGCCCTACCCAATGTGGAGTCAAGACAAATGCCAGGGTCTCTGGGTCTGCATGAGGAGTATCCCGCAGCCGTAGCCGAGGTGGTTTTGCCATTTTTGCGATCGCCTGCTAGTTAAAGCTGAGACAAGGCATGAATGTCAATCGATAAGTTTAGCTCTCGCCATGCGACTGGAAGGGTAGTAGTTTCCAGCGTGAAATTATGCTCGGTGGCAAGCTCGATAAATTTCTTGGCGATCGTGCGTTGCGGATCACTAATGTAGGCAGTGCCACCAGGAGCTAGCAGTTGAGCGATCGCTTGCAAAATGGGCAAATGATTGCGCTGCTCATACAGCACATCCGCCGCCAAAATATAGTCAAACTGTTGCGTCAGGGTAATCTCTCGCCAATCCAGCAGTTGAGTTTTGATACTGATACCAATTTAAATCAGGTGCAGGGCAGATAAGCTAGGCTGAGAGGAGTTGTTTCGTCTGCTCTGCTGATGGCTGGTGTCACCTCGATTGAAGTCAACGAAAGTTTAGATGAGCTCGTAGAACAGTTGCGCCAAGCAGCTACGCCAACTGCCAAAGAACGACTGCAAGTGCTCTACTGGCTCAAGCAAGAGCAGGCACCGAGTATCA
This sequence comes from Trichocoleus desertorum NBK24, assembly GCF_030409055.1. Classification (GTDB taxonomy): domain Bacteria; phylum Cyanobacteriota; class Cyanobacteriia; order FACHB-46; family FACHB-46; genus Trichocoleus; species Trichocoleus desertorum_B. The sequence goes on from NZ_CP116619.1 coordinate 285,296, forward strand.
GCACGATCGCTCAAGCGGTGGGGAAACATCGCAACACGGTGCAAACCTGGTTATCGATGTACCGAGAAGGGGGAGTCGCAGCGATGCTGGAAGTGAAGAAATCATCTGGAAGGGTACGGGTGATTCCACGATGGGCGGAAGAAGCCCTAGCCAAGCGCCTACAAGACCCTAATCATGGATTTCAAAGCTACGGAGCGGTGCAGCAGTGGTTGGCTCAGACGCTAGGGGTCGAGGCGCAGTATCACGCGGTCTATCAGATGACGCGTTACCGACTCCAAGCCAAACTGAAAGTGGCCCGTCCTCAACATTGCCGACAAGACCCTCAGCAGCGAGAGGCGTTTAAGCAAACCTTGCAGACGACCTCAGCCTGCTGAGTCAGCACGCTGGTCAAGGGCACGAAGACAAACGCCCGATTCGCTACTTTGCGTCCGATGAGAGCCGCTTTGGACTACACACGCTCATCGGGCGCTTGATTACAGCTTGTGGCGTCAAGCCCATTGGAGCGTGGCAGTGGTTGTTCAAAGCCTTCTGGCTCTATGGAGCGGTCGAACCTGCAACGGGGGCATCCTTTTTCCTGCAATTTTCCCATGTCGATACGGAATGCTATCAGCGCTTCTTGGATGAGTTCTCTCAGGCTTATCCCGATAGCCTCAATATTGTTCAAGTCGATAACGGACGGTTCCACAAGGGCCAGGGTCTCGTGGTGCCAGAGAACATCATCCTGTTGTTTCAACCGCCTTACTGCCCAGAGTTAAATCCAGTGGAGCGATTGTGGGAACATCTCAAGGCAGATCTCAAATGGGCCTCGTTCAAGACGTTGGCTCAACTCCAAACCAAAGTCGATCAACTCTTGGCTGAGTTAACGCCTGAAGAGGTTGCTTCCATCACAGGTTATCCCTTCATCTTGGATGCTCTATCTGCCTTGAACGCTGTTTAAATTGGTATGACTTGATTCGCCGAAGCATTGAGCTGAGAAAAGTCTAGCGCTTCAGCAAAGTAATCCGTAGTGAGCATCTGTGCCCCCGCGATCGCCCCTGCCACACTCACCACCCCCACTCCAGACCCCAACTCCAAACAGCGAGCCTGCCGAAATTGAGGGCGAGTCAAGACAAACTCAGCCAAAGCGATCGAAGCAGGCCAAATTTCGGCCCAATAGGGCATCCGCTCGTCTTTCTGGAAGTCGTCGGGGTCAATTTTGTCTAGGAGTTCGTAGTTATTGGCGACGTTGAAGATGGTCAACTGTTTGCCAGCGATCGCGTAGGTGGTTTCAGCTAATTGGTACTCGATCGCTAGCTGCTTCTGAAGTGCTTGATTCATAACGAAGGGTGACTGCAACGGATAGCAGAGCGGTTAAGCTAGCCTGCAAAGCATTTTGATTCTGAGCCTCTAGTTATGGTACAAGCTGCCGACCATCTCATTGCTCGTCGCACCTTTGATGCACAAACCCTCGTCACCGCATTTCCACCTCGTTTTTACGACCCTAACAAACAGCTCGTCTACACGATCGCCTGCCCGCCAGAAACGGTGCATCAAGGCCAAATCATCTTTTCTCGCTGGCGCAAAATCAGCCTGCCTGAAACCCTAGATCCCGCCGAACCCCAAACGGTCTATGAGCCAAGGCCAGACTATTTTGGTTATGAACCATCACCGCCTGGTAGTTCTGCGGTGGAGTGGTATCTCAACTTTGCCCATTACGACTTATTTTGTGCCTACGATGGGCCTTTATTTGCTCAAGATGAGATGCAAGTCGCAGAGCATCCAGCGTTAGGCTCACTCCGAGAAGCCTTGCTAGATTCTGACTTAGAACCTCTCACTGTCGAGAATGGTGAACCTACACCTGCGCTGATTATGGGAGTCGAGCGACGTTGCGCGATCGCCACAGAGCCTAACCCAGAGCGCGATCGCCCCTACGGTCTTTACGGCAACAACTTTGCTTTAGCGAGTGCCGCAGCCATTGAACAAGCAACCCAAATGCTGAATCCACCCACACTCACCAACATCCTGGCAATGGAAGCCCCAGCGGGTGGTTATGGCAGCTACAAGCTCAAAGAGATTGAATATATTCTCAGCACAGCCTTTACAGGATTTACCGCAGCCCGCATCGAATCGCAGCTCAATGTAGACCCCACCTACCCAGTCATCATCCACACCGGATTTTGGGGCTGTGGAGCCTATGGCGGCAACCGCATCCTCATGGCCTTGCTACAAATATTAGCCGCCCATTTAGCCCAAATCGATCGCTTAGTTTTCCACACCGCCAATCCCAGCGGTACAGAGGACTTTAACAAGGCCGTGGAAATCATGCAGCACTTAGCGCCAGAAGAAAGCTCAGTCAAAGGTTCAGATTTGATTCAAGAGATTGAAGCTATGAAGTTCCAGTGGGGTATCAGCGACGGTAACTAGAGCTTTGGTGCTAAAGCGATCGCTAATTTGCTCTAATTTGCCTGATTTCCTCCTCAAACACCTGTAGAGTCACTTGGTTTATTTTGAGGAAATAAAAATGGGTTGGTTAGATCGAATCTTCGGCCAAGAGAAAGCCGTTACCGCACCCGCAGCAACTCCATCCACCCCCACCGAGGCACCCCCACAGGCAACCGCTCCTGCGCCAGAAACCATTCCACCCGAACGAGTTGGCTTAAATGGCGAATATGACCAAAGCGGCTTAGCCAAACGCGTCGCCCAAGCCTTCGATCGCGACCCCAACGTTGGCGACATCGAAACCCTTTGGGTCGCCCAAACAGGCAGCACCGTCGTCCTCAAAGGCAAAGCCCCCAACGAGCCGGAACTCCAAACAATGGTCGCGATCGCCCGTGGCATCAACGGAGCTACAGAGGTTGACACCAGCCAAGTTACGATCGGCGAATAAGTCCTTTGGGTTGGGATGCTAAAAGCTGATTGGAGGCTACAGGGTTGGCACTAGGATTCGCTAAGTTACAAGCCTTGTAAAGCTTGATGCAAGAGATCGCGATGCATTAACGCGCGATCGACTAAGGAGCGAATTTGATTAGCCGAAAGCGGCTCCCCATTGGCATAGCACTCTAACCAAGTTTGGCTGATGGTATGGGCATCATCAGGCATCACCGAATGCTCCGAACCACCGACCAAATCCCAACCTGGAATCTCTAGCTCACTCATCAGTTGGCTCACTTTAGGGTCGTAGCTGAGGGCAAAGCAGCGGCATCCCTCGGCTGCGGCCATAATTAAACCGTGGTAGCGCATGGCAATCGCCATCTCCACTCCCCGAAACACCCCTTTGAGTTGTTGTGGATCGCTGAGGCTGAGAATTTTGCTAGGCCCAGGCAGTTGAGGTTGAATCGTTTCAGCGATCGCCAAATCTTGAGCAGGTTGAAAAGGCACCAGCAAAATACAAGTTTGGGTCGCTTTTTGGAAATTAACTAAAGCCTGAGTAAATGTGGCTAGCCTTTCGGGAGTGAGGGAGGAATGTGATCGCAGAGCAACCGCTACTCGTGGTGCTGGCAAATCCCACAGTCCTTCGACAGGTTTGGTTTCCAAGGCCCAAACGGGATCAGGCGCGAGTAGAAAGGGCACTTGCCACTCAGATAAAAGGGCAGCAGAACCTTGATCTCGTACGCTCACCGCATCACAGTTGGTAAAAGCTTGACGAGCCAACCAGCGGGTAAAACTACGATTTAAGGGGCCAATTCCCTGCGCCCAAGCAATCGTTTTGAGGCCAAATCGTTGCGCTAAGCCCATCAAGCCCCCGTAATAAACTGGGCTAGCGGCACTAGTCACGTCTTGCATCAGGCTACCGCCACCCCAAATCAATACGTTGGCTTGTTTGAGGGCAGGAACTAAGACTTGAGGGGTTTTGCGATCGCAGGCTTCCACGCCATAGGCCGCCTGAGTTTGGGCAGAGTCACCCGACAGCACGATTGGGGTCACATGGTTAGGGAGCATTTGCAGCAGCGAGGCCAGTAGGGCTTCGTCTCCCCCATTGCCTTTGCCATAATAGCCACACAAGACCGCCCGAACTGATTCCATCCTCTGACTCCCGTACTGTCAACCTTACAATACCGGAGTTCTGGAAGCGGTAGCATAAAAACTTATTGGCACAAGTTTGTGTCTGATTTGTGTCGGCCCAGGCAATTTGAGGGAGGAGCTAATATGCACGCACTTTCAATTCCTACTTGGATTATTCACATTTCTAGTGTGCTGGAGTGGATGGCAGCGATTTGGCTAATCTGGACTTATGCGGAGGTGAGCCAAAATCGGGCTTGGCGATCGCTATCGTTGGGAATGTTGCCTGCGTTGGTGAGTGCGATGTGTGCTTGCACTTGGCACTTTTTTGATAATCTTGCCTCTTTGGAGTGGTTGGTGACGTTTCAGGCGGCGATGACCGTGGTGGGGAATTTTACGCTATTGTTTGCGGGTTGGTGGATTTGGCGGTCTAGTCGGAAGGGTGGTGTGGCGGCACCTTTGGATTCAGAATAGTTTTAGTCGTTATTTCACTCCAAAGCCCGAACCAAATCCGAACCTTTGAGGGCACCTGCCCCCAAACCCCCGCTGAGGGACGGCTGCGTCCCCCAGACCCCCTCCAGACGAATCTAGTTGTAGGTATTTCGACATCAAGGCAAGTTCCTAATCCCCAACTCCTAGCCCTTCTTTCATCCTTCCTCCCTAATTCCTCACCCCCTCACTCCTCACCCCTCACTCCTCACCCCTCACCTCCTCCCATGTCCAAAGAATCTCTCTTCGCGATCTCGCTGTTTCCCTATTTGGGGTTTCTCTGGTTTTTGACTCGGTCTGGGCAAACGCCTCGCTTGGCTTTGATTGGGTTTTATTTGACGTTGCTGTTTGTGGCGGTGACGATTCCGGCGGGGATTTATGCCAAGGTGGCTTATGGGGCGAATTTGGCAGATATTGATTGGTTACATGGGGGGGCGGAGTTTTTCTTGACTTTGTCAAATATCTTTGTGGTGATTGGGTTTCGGCAAGCGGTGGTGGAGAAACGGCGATCGCTGCTCTAAATGCTCTCTTTGCTGTGGCACCAGGATTCTCGGCTATAGTTGGGAAAGCAATTGGCAAGTTGCGAGAGGTGAATACGTCACCCGTCAAAACATCACTCGTCAAACCATCACCAGCCAAAACGCCACAACTAGAAGCATTGGAGTTAACTCGGCTTTGCAGATAACGTTTTTAGGAACTAGCTCTGGAGTCCCCACGCGATCGCGCAATGTTTCGAGCGTGGCCCTTCGTTTACCGCAGCGGGCGGAGGTTTGGCTATTCGATTGTGGGGAGGGGACTCAACATCAGTTCCTCCGCAGTGACCTCAAGGTCAGTCAGTTGAGCCGCATTTTTATTACCCACATGCACGGGGATCATATCTTTGGCTTGATGGGGTTGTTGGCAAGTTGTGGGTTGGCGGGAAGTCCAACTCGAATCGATATTTACGGCCCCCCAGGACTGGATGAATACTTGCGGGCCAGCGGTCGGTATTCGCAAACGCACTTTTCTTATCCGATCAAGGTGCATACGGTGCAGCCGGGAGTAGTCTATGAAGACGATGAGTTTGTGGTTAGTTGTGGCCCGCTCAAGCATCGGGTGACGAGTTTTGGCTATCGGGTGGTAGAGAAGGACAGAGTAGGGCGCTTCGATGTGGAGAAGGCGAAAGCTCTTGGCATTCCTTCGGGGCCGCTCTATGGCAAGCTGAAGCGGGGCGAGACGGTGACGCTGCCTGATGGCCGCAAGATTAGTGGAGCTGAACTCTGTGGCCCTACGGAAGCGGGTCGAAAGATCGCTTACTGCACAGACACAATTTTTTGTGAGGAGGCAGTGGAGCTAGCTCAAGAAGCGGATGTGGTAATTCATGAGGCTACGTTTGCTCACCAGGATGCAGAGTTGGCTTATCAACGCTTACATTCCACTTCGACAATGGCGGCTCAAGTGGCGCTAGCGGCTCAGGCGAAGCAGTTGATTATGACTCACTTTAGTCCCCGTTATGCTCCGGGCAACGCGATTCAATTGAGTGATTTGCAAGAGGAAGCGCGGGCTATTTTCCCTAATACCCAGATGGCCTACGACTTCTTTACCTATGAAGTCCCACGACGGCAAGCGACAGAACTAGTGTCGACTCCTTAGATGCTTTTAGTTACCTAACTCGCTCTCGACTCGTTTTCTTCGGCTGCTGCCTGATGGCGCTGGCTTTTCATTAGACGATCGCGAATTTCAATCAACCGAGATTGGCTACTGATGGGGGCGCGGGGCATGGGCACTTCCATGTTGGGCCAACTCGGTAGGTCGATGCAGGGACACTCTAGGTCAGGGGTGCCAATGGTAGGCATGGGCACTGGCATGGAGCAACGGGCACAACCCATAACGTCCCAAGCAGGGGAAAGCAATTCGGCGATGGTTTGGTGGGTGCCTTCTAAATAGCAGTCGCCCGATACTGGAGCGCGAACCAGTTGCCAGCAATCTTCAAACTCTTGGCTGTAGCGATCGCCTTGAATGACAGGTTGCGGCAGTAAAGCAATTTGACCATTATCAATAGCGACTTTTTTACCTAACTGAAACCAGTAAGCCAAATACTGTCTAACTTGATGTTCCGATGCCATAAGTGCAACCAACCCTTGGTTTTACCAAGTCCTAAAGGGGTAATACTGCTTAATAAATTGATTCAACTTGCTTAAATTTATGGCACGTGTTTTAACATCTAGACTTCTCACTTAAGGTTGAGCTTTAAGCCGCAAAAGTCTTTCAGAGTAGGGATCTACTTGTGCGATCGCTTCTTTGTTTGATTATAATTCTCGCAACTCAGCTTAAGCTCTCAGCTACTAATATCTTCAGAATTAATTACGATTTATCTCCAGCACTCTCCAGCGCTTGAGGCAGTGCTGTCCCTAAATGGGTCAAGTTAAGCACATAGCCGCCCGTTACTAAATAGACAGCACTCGCGATCGCACCAATATGCCGGACTAGAGTTCCGAGGCGATCGCGGAAAGTCCGCCCGACTGGGTAAGCAGGCACCACGCCCCAACCTGTTTCTTCTGCCACGAAAATGATTTGACTCTGGGTTTGTTGCAAGCTGTGCAGCAAAGTTTGTTGGGTTTGCACCCAAGCTGTCTCATCTTGCTCTAGGAAGTTGGCAAGCCAAGTGCCAAGGGAGTCTACTAGCAAGCAGACGTTAGGTGGTGCCTGCTGAATCACTCTGGCTAGGTCAAAGGGTTCTTGAATCGTTTGCCACGTTTCTGGACGGCGATCGCGATGGCGTTCAATCCGGGCTTGCCATTCTAGGTCGTCAGGATTCGTTTGGGCGGTAGCGACATAAATCACAGCTTTGCCTGACTGCATAGCTAGTGCTTCTGCCCATTCACTTTTACCAGAGCGAGCAGGCCCAGTCACCAAGCACAAAGAATCAGGCGGATCGGGCGGCAAGCTCATCGCCAAGCCTCGGAATAGAGGGGTGAGTGGGTCATACGGAGATTTTTAAAGGATTTTCAGGAGTGTTTTGGAATTGCTCAAAACCAGATTACTCAAACTCAGAGAAAATTTTAAGCTTCTGCGATCGCCAACAGTTACAATTGCCGTCAAGTACAATGCCGTCAAGGTTAATCTCAGTTAAATCGCTCAAATCGCTTGCCGAGCCAAAAAGCTACGATAAACTCAACTCCTAACCAGAGAAATTTCGGCAGAGAAGTGAGTGTTATGCATCAGGGCGGATTTCTAGGAGTAATGTAACGAAATTATGAAACCAGATCTACAACGAATTGAAGCGACCCTTCATCAGTTAAAAAGCCCCGCTGCTGCATCGGGTCAACCTGCCTCTTCTGGAAATCGCGCCTTTTCGTTTACGGTTGGCTCCAAGCCTCATCATGCGGCTCCAGGTCAGACTGCGATCGCGGTACAACCCTTTCCTGCTGACCACCAAAAGGCTCCCAGCCTGCCCAGGCTCAAGGTTCCTAACTTCACCAGTCATCGCCATTCTGCCAATCCCGCTCTGGCCCTGAACTTACTGAAGGAAATTGAAGGGATTGCTTCCGGTTGGCATACAGCGCTCAATCAAGTGGTGCAACAAATTCAAGAGCTTTACCTGGAAGGGCCAATCGTGGACGGTTGGCTGGAGTCTCACCCCCGCAAGCCGAGCGCAGAATCTGAGGAAACCGCAGGAGTACAGCCCGCAGAAGTAGACTCGCTGATGAGCTATGTGGCAGAACTTTGCGACCTACCGCAAGCTAACGTGACTTGTGAATCTCCTCAACCCGGTTATCAACTCTGTGGTCTGGATGCAGATGGCAAAGTTTGGGCCAAGCCTTGTCCACCAGAGCAAGTTGCCAGTGTTGGGTTAGCGATCGCCCGTCACCAACGCCTGCGCCAACTCCTGGCTCGTAAGCGGCAATTAGAAGCGCGTCTGGGTCGCCTCGCCAAAACGCTAATTGTGCTTCACAGTCACTTACAAGAACAGTAAGTGCTGACTGGTCAAGGCTTTGACTCTATTTTCATGCCTACTTTGCTTCAGTTAACTCGTCGGATCTTTGCTCTAGTTCAAATATCTTCATCAAAAATTGACTCAGTAATTGTGGGTTTATGAGGTAAATAGAAATAGCTGAGACAGCCACTTTGTAGCTGAGTTGTCACTGAATCAAGTGCATCGCTCAGTATCAGTAAGTGTTTAGAGCTGACTTGCAGGAGCTTGACTATATGCCTGATCCGCAGATTTCTGCCGTAATTTGTACCCATAACCGGGAACAATATTTGGGCGCAGCAATTGATAGCCTGCTGGAGCAGGATTTTCCTAACTTTGAAGTCATTGTGGTAGACAACGCCTCTACCGATCGCACCCGTGAGATTATCGAGGCGCGTTTATCCGATCCGCGATTGCAATACATTTATGAGTCAGTTCCAGGTCTCTCAGTGGCTCGCAATACAGGCGCGAAGGTAGCGAAGAGTGACCTCATTGCCTATTTAGACGATGATGCGGAAGCGAGTCCGGGATGGTTGAGTGCGCTTTACCGAGCGTACCAAAGCAATGAAAAACTCGCGATCGCGGGAGGCAAAGTAACGCTACTCTGGCCCCCTAATGTCACGGCTCCCCGTTGGTTATCTCCAGGATTGGCAGCAAATTTGGGCGACTACGACCTAGGCGATACGATCGTAGAAATCCAAAATCCTAATCTGACCCCACGCGGCCTCAATTATTCAGTGCGTCGGTCGTTCTTAGAGCAAATTGGCGGTTTTGATGTCAATTTGGGGCGCGTGGGCAAAAATCTACTCTCCAACGAGGAACTCTACCTCACCGAGCAAGCCCTAAAGCGGGGCTGGCAAGTTGCTTACATTCCCGATGCGTTGGTGGCTCACAATGTCTCTTTGGAGCGCACCAAACCCGCCTGGTTCCTGAATCGAGGCTGGTGGCAAGGTATTAGTGAGCATTACCGCGAGAAAGTCACAGGCCGTGCAGGTACGGGTCAACTTAGACGGGGGGGAGAACGCCTAGTGAGAGGATTGTACAAATCTGTTAAATATTTCGCTGACCCAGCCGAGCGCTTTGATAACTTCGTCTACGCTTACTGCCAAATTGGTTATCTACAGGCGGTCATTCAGGGCATGCTAGCGGCTTCAGATCCCAAGCAACCTGAACTCAGTGCTTCAGGCACTAAGCAACCTGACTAGTCAACAAAATTCTGGAAGAAGGGACTTAAGCGTGGCACAAGCCAAACCCACAATTTTGGTCACAGGTGGAGCAGGGTATATCGGCTCCCATGCGGTCTTAGCACTGCAACAAGCGGGTTATGGAGTCGTAGTCTTAGACAACTTAGTCTACGGACACCGAGACTTGGTAGAGCAAGTGCTGAAAGCGGAATTAATTGTCGGTGATACTAGCGATCGCGCCCTCCTAGACCAGGTATTCGCCACCCACGACATTGCCGCAGTCATGCACTTTGCCGCCTATGCCTATGTGGGCGAATCGGTAACAGATCCCGCCAAGTACTACCAAAACAACGTGATGGGGACGTTGACGCTGCTAGAAGCAATGTTAGCTGCGTCCATCAAAAAGTTTGTCTTCTCCTCTACCTGTGCCACTTACGGCGTTCCTAAAACGGTGCCGATTCCGGAGGATCACCCGCAACAGCCGATCAATCCCTATGGGGCGAGTAAGCTGATGGTGGAGCGGATATTGACGGATTTCGATGTCGCCTACGACTTCAAGTCTGTCTGTTTTCGCTACTTCAACGCGGCGGGCGCTGATCCAGGTGGCTTACTAGGAGAAGACCACAACCCAGAAACCCACCTACTGCCTTTGGTCCTCATGACCGCGCTGGGCCAACGAGAATCTGTGTCAATTTTTGGCACCGATTACCCAACACCAGATGGCACCTGCATCCGCGACTATATCCACGTCTCTGACTTGGCTACCGCCCATCTTTTGGGGTTAGAGTATCTGCTGCAAGGTGGCAAGAGTGAAGTGTTTAATTTGGGGAACGGGAATGGTTTTTCGGTGCGGCAGGTGATTGAAGTGGCTCAACAGGTGACAGGAAAATCCATTGCAGCCATTGAGCGCGATCGCCGACCGGGTGATCCCCCTAGCTTAATTGGCAGTAGCGACAAAGCTCGATCCCGACTCAATTGGCAACCCCAATATTCCAGCTTGCATGATATTCTGTCTCACGCTTGGCACTGGCACCAAAAGCGCCACCCATAGACCGCGATCGCTCTAGTCCGGTTCGTTCTGATCTTGTCTCCTCTGGTTCCGTTCACTCTGGTTTCGTTCACCCTTCGTTCACTTTGGGCATTGTTAACATGACCTCTACGCTCTCTAAGATTCCAGTCTCCGTTCTGATTCCTGCTAAAAACGAAGAAGAAAATCTTCCAGCTTGTCTGGCTAGTGTTGCAAGAGCCGACGAAGTGTTTGTGGTCGATTCTCAAAGTAGCGATCGCTCAATCGAGATTTCTGAAAGCCAAGGCGCAAACGTGGTGCAATTCCACTTCAATGGTCGCTGGCCCAAAAAGAAAAATTGGTCGCTGGAAAATTTACCCTTCCGCAACGAGTGGGTGCTAATCGTCGATTGTGACGAGCGAATTACGCCAGAATTGTGGGATGAAATTGCGGCTGCGATTCAGCAACCCGACTGCAACGGCTACTACCTCAATCGCCGAGTGTTTTTCCTAGGCAAGTGGATTCGTCACGGTGGCAAATATCCCGATTGGAACCTGCGGCTATTCCGCCATGCTAAGGGACGCTACGAGAACCTCAACACCGAGGAGATCCGCAACACCGGGGACAATGAAGTTCACGAACATGTGGTTTTAGAAGGCAAAGTCGGCTATCTAAAAAACGACATGCTGCACGAGGACTTTCGCGATTTGTTCCACTGGTTAGAGCGCCACAATCGCTATTCCAACTGGGAAGCTCGCGTTTACCTCAACTTGCTCACGGGTAACGGTGAGGATGGCACGATTGGCGCTAACTTGTTTGGTGATTCAGTCCAGCGCAAACGCTTCCTGAAAAGGATTTGGGTACAGTTACCCTTTAAGCCACTGTTACGCTTTATTTTGTTCTACATCATCCGTTTGGGCTTTTTGGATGGCAAAGCGGGTTACATCTACGGGCGCTTATTGAGCCAGTATGAGTACCAGATCGGGGTCAAGTTATACGAGTTACGCGATTGTGGTGGCAAGCTCAACACGAGCAGCACACCCAAATCTGTACAACCTGCACCCCAACCGGAAGCCGCGCCTACCCAATCTCCTCTATGACTTCCACTCCTAATCCTGGCCTAGAACCTCCGCTCAATGACCCGATCAATGACGCGCTCGCCGAGCCTCCGGCTGCATTCACTCCACCTACACCCCTAGAGGCCGAACCGTGGGTGGATCTGCGGCATTACGACCAATCTGGGTTCGATCGCGGTCGCCCAGGCTGGTATGTGTTGCTTTGGTGGTTGGTGCAGGCGATCGCCTTTCCCCTTACGCCTCATCCAGCCAATGGGTTACGCCGGACTTTGCTCAAGCTGTTTGGGGCAGAGATTGGCTCAGGAGTGGTGATTCGGCCTACGGCTCGGTTTACCTACCCCTGGAAGGTCACGATCGGAGACTCTAGCTGGATTGGGGATGATGTCGTCTTTTACAGCCTCGAACAGATTCAAGTCGGTCGTCACTGCGTCATTTCCCAAAAAAGCTATCTCTGCACTGGCAGTCACAACTTTCAAGACCCAGCATTCAGCTTAGTCACTGCCCCCATTACGATTGGCAATGGTGCCTGGGTGGCTACCGATTGCTTCATTGCTCCTGGCGTGCAAGTGGGCGCTAATGCGGTGGTAGGTGCCCGTAGCAGCGTCTTTGGCAGCTTACCGGAGGGACAAGTTTGCTGGGGTACCCCTTGTCGGCCTCATCACCCCAGACAAATGATCTGATAATTTTGCGATTGGAGTGAGCAAGGCCCACTCCCCATCAACTCGCAAGACTAGAAACTACTCGTTCATGTTGCGGTAAGTCGCAACTGCTGAGGGAGAAATGCGGTTGAGGTAGCGGAAGATCCAGTACTTGAAGACTGTGTCTAAAATCACGGGGAAAGTCGCGATAAACAGAAAAATGAAATCGTGATTTTCTGGTAGTCCTAAATGTCGCGAAACGCCACCCAGAATCACTTCCCAGCCGTGGGGCGAGTGGAACCCCACGAAAACATCTGTAAACAAAATAATGATAAAGGCTTTGGCACTGTCACTGAGGCCATAAATGACTTCGTCCATAAAGGACTTGACGATCGCAATTTCTCGCTTACTGGCCGCAATAACACAAGCAAAAGCTACCAAAGATAGGAGATCTGCAAAGACATTTTTAATCGCATTAGCGCTGCGATAGTTAAATTCCTCGGCTAGCTCGATCGCTTTTTCTTTGACGCTTAGTTCGATCTCCTCTGCTTTTAAGCTGGGAGCGCTACTAATTAAGTTCTTAAACTTCAATTTTTCCTCAAATCTTTGCAACTCAATAAAAGCTTCTTCTTCTAAGTCAGTATTGAGGAAAATATCAACGGGCTGGTCCGTTCTAAAACGATCCACAATTGGACCGATGAGAAAGTTTTTAGAAACTTGCTGCGTGAGTAAAGGAATTAAAATAATCAATAAAATAAACCGAATTGAGATGATGGTTCTCGCTTTGGTATTGCGAAAGTTTTCCACCACTTCTACTTCAGATTGCGGGTCTAAGTCTCGTCTTAGCCTGACAAAGGTTCTCAGAATCGAGCGAGGAACAATATTGGGTCCCCCAGAGGCTTTATCTACCTGCGTTGCTGGCTTTGGCACGGTAGAGGAACGCACCCAATCATTGGTATTGTTTGGGGCCAGACTAGTTGAGTTATCTAGTTTTAGAGGAGCAGTAGGTGGAATGGGAACCAATGAGTTATTCGGCGGTACTGGTTGAAGGGGAGCCTGCCGTTGTGGAGTATATCGCGCTAAAACTTCATCAATAAATCTCAGCTTTTCTAGAATAATGGCTGCTTTGTCTCTCGCCTCAAAAACTAACTGTTCAGAAGAATTATTGGCTGATTTAAACCCATTCGTAGTTTGATTAGAAATATCAATAAATAAACTACTGGCCTTAAATTCAGTTAGCCTTAGTTTGGCAGTGTTGAGATATTTCCTGAGTTCCGCCTGAAAGTAAGAAGAAACGTTGCTACTATACCCATTGGCTTTCGCAGAAATTCGATCGCCTTGAAAATGCTCATCTTCAATTGCCTTGATCATCAGAGCCGCATCATAGGCTTGGTCGAGCGATCTTTCAGGGGTATTGAACAGCCAACTGCTGGCAGTAAGTACATAGCCTTTCAATTTTGCCAACATAGACGTTTTCATAGTGAAGAATTTTCATGCTCTCCTATTTTTGAAATCACTCGATGCACTTTCTGAGCAAAAAACTGAAGATTAAACTCATAGCAAGTTGCTGCAACTAATTCGGACAATGGTACAGGAAATGAAGCGGGTTCTAGATTCGCTATTTTAACGCCATTGGCTATAACAATCTACAATAGTCTGCTGACATTCAGATTAGCGATCGCCAACTTTTCAACTGATTTAGCTTAAACTTAGCGTTCGTAGTATTATAACCAGTCATCCTTTATTTCCCCTTGACTTTTCACTCAAGCGGATCAATAGGTCAAGGAATAATCGTTATTGCTCCTGGGACTCCGCAGACAGCATCGTCGCTGAGCCATGAGCTTGGAGCCAAGCTTGCATTTCCTGAACCAGCCATTCTTGTTCTGCTGCGGCTAGACCCCAACCAAAGAGATGAGTTTTGCCGATCGCTTGCAGCGCGATTCTACCCAAGGAGGCTGTCCGCACTTGTTCGATGTTGCGGGTAAATTCATGTTGTCCTCGATAAGTCACTCCTCCAAAACGAGACTCAATAGCCACGCAATGCTGATTTAAAGACAGAGAATGCTGACCTTGTAGTAGTTGCAATACCTGAACTATTTCCTGTTCCCAACCAGAAAAGACTCCCAGACCCGCCAGAAAAAATGCGTGTAAGAACAATAGAAATGGGGTGCAGATGACCAAGGGCATCATGGATTCTGGGAAGACCGCCAGAGGACTGAGGGGAACGATCGCCAAAACAGCCAGCCATATAGGTAAAGACAGCATCCCCGTAGTGAGTAGCAGTTTACCCCCCAGGCGGGCTGAAGTTGACCAAGCTCCCTGAGGCGCAGGAATTTTGATCTGAAGCGTGTCCGGAGACTGGTGGACTTGGATCTGGCTATGGGCTGGCTGAGGCGCGATCGCTCGATTATTAGCTTGATTAGTAGCTCGACCATTGGCTCGACCGTTGGCTTGACCATCTACGGAGTTAGACTCTACCCCAACGACAATATCCATAAGAGCAGCCACAAGATAAGCCATAGGATCGGTCCCAAAATGGGCGATCGCGGCTAAGGCTTGCTCAGCACTAGAAAAGCGTTGCTCAACCGCAGGAGCAATCAAGGTATCAATCCAACGCGCCAAGCTTGGGCTGAGGTTGCTGGGGGCATGAGCGTGCCATTGCAGTTGCAGTTGCCGTTGAGGTAAATCGGCAGGGTCGATGCCCGTCAGTAAATGCACCAAAGTTGCGCCCAAGGCGTATAAGTCGGAAGCAGGCACGGTGCGGCCTCCAAACTGCTCCATTGGCGTATAGCCATAGGTGCCCACCACCGTAAAGCTACCACCCGGGGCGATCGCTTGGTTCTGCCCTGCCCCAAAATCCACTACATAAATTTGCTGTTCTGGCGTCAAAATCAGATTACTGGGCTTCAGATCGCGGTGTAGCACTGGAGGGCACAGCCCATGCAAATCCACCAAGATTTCTAGTACTTCCGTAGCGATTTGTCGTACCTCAGTTTCGCTAAAGCGGTATCCCTGGTTGAGCAACTGCTGCAAAGAAGTACCAGGAATATAATCTTGGACTAGAGCACACCAGGCCACCCCTGCCACAGGCTCCAGCGAAAACTGAGTATGGCACCGGGGTACCTTTGGATGGTCAAGCTGCTGCAAAATTTGGGCTTCTCGCTCAAATAGCTTCCATTCATCCCATTGGAGTTGAGGACTAAAGGCCAGCAGCTTAATCACGACTGGTTTGGGTGTCTCAGTTGCTGAAGCCGTTGGCTGATCGGCAGAATGGCAAGGTGCCTGATCTAGGGCTAGCCAAGTTTGCCGCGCAGCATTTTGATGGCTGGTGTTGTGCCCCAGCGGTTGTTGAAGTAGATAGCGCCCCTGGAGAACGTTTCCAGCCTGCATTGCGTTGTGCCTGTATAAGCCACTAATTTGCTTTTGCCAGTGCTGCTGAGTTAGTGCATGGCAGTTTTATTTTAAACGTTGCACCTTTACCAGGGGGGCTAATTGCTGTGATGCTGCCAGAATGAGCTTCGACAATGCGGCGGGCGATCGCCAACCCCAAGCCCGTACCACTACCTTGACGAGATGGATCAGCGGTATAAAACTGCTCAAAGATGTGAGGTAACGCAGCTTCACTAATTCCAGGGCCTTCGTCACGGATGGTGATGACAGCCTCGCCATTCTGCAAACGCCCCGTTACAAACACTTTAGTATCCGGAATCGAGTGTTTGATGGCATTGTCTAGAATGTTGAGAAAGGCTTGTAACAGGCGTTCTGGGTCTCCTTTGAGTTGCATGTTTGCCACCTCTATCTCGATGGAAACACCTTTAGAACGCATCCGAGATTCCACCGCTCGACCCGCCCTATGCAGCAAATCCCGTAGATTAGTTGGCTGCTGTTCGAGGGGAGCGACTCCTGCTTCCAGTCGCCCCAAATCTAGTAAGTCATGGATTAAGCGAGAGAGCCGTTTGGTCTCATCTTCCACGGTTTGAATAAAGCGATCGCGCAACTCCGGTTCTTCGCTAGCGCCGCTCTTGAGCGCTTCTACTGTCACCAAAACATTGCTCACAGGAGTCCGCAGCTCATGAGAAACACTGGCAAGAAAGGCCCGTCGTTCTTTATCGAGAGACGCCAAGCGCTCACTCATCCGATTCAGTTCTGTAGCCAACTGACCCAATTCGTCTGTTTGCTGAATGCTCAATTTCTCGCCTAAGTGACCACTGCCAATTTGAATCGCAAAGTTACGCATGGCCTGAATTGGACGAGCCATATTGCGGGCCAACCATTCACTGATCAAGGCACAAAGGATCACCGTTAAGGCTAGCGTCCCTAAGACGGTGAGAGCGACATTACGAAACTGCCGCTGAAACTGCTCCAGCGTAATCGACATTCGCAAAATACCCAAGAATTTCCCGTCGCGGATGATGGGAACCGTGGAGTAGAGGCGATCATCGTTCGACAAAACTCCCTTAGCCCTCCCCTGAGTCGGACGCTGTTTTAAAGCTTCCGCAATCCCAGGAACTTCTAGCCAGTTTGCCACTTGTCGGTCTTGGGTAGGCGCTGAAGTCGCTAGCAGGCGGCCTTGAGGATCAAAAATTCGTAAGGTGACAGATTCCGCTTGGCCGTATCTCTGCACAGTCAGAGCGGCACGGGGCAAATCATTCTCGCCTAAAGCATCCGCTACACTCTCACTCAACGCATTTGCCCAAGTATTGATGTCTGCCTGACGACTCCGCATGAAGTAGCCGTGGAATGACCAGAGAATGTAGGCAGCTAAGAACGAGGTGCCCAGAGCTGTTAGCGCTAGATAGGTAACAAACAGCTTGCGATAAATGGAATTCCAGCGCATCCGGGTTGGTAGCCAGTTGAAGGTGCGTGAGGGCAACTCCAAGTTTGCATCTATTGGCCCTTGCTTCGGATGAGTCTTCACGATTGTGCGGCTTGGCCGACAGAACGACCTCGAATCACAGCTTTAATTCGGGC
Source organism: Trichocoleus desertorum NBK24 (assembly GCF_030409055.1). Lineage (GTDB taxonomy): Bacteria > Cyanobacteriota > Cyanobacteriia > FACHB-46 > FACHB-46 > Trichocoleus > Trichocoleus desertorum_B. The sequence goes on from NZ_CP116619.1 coordinate 302,590, forward strand.
TAAAAGTTCGCGCGTATTAAACGGTTTCGTCACATAGTCATCAGCCCCCGCTTCCAAGCCCCAGACTTTATCAATGTCTTGGTCTTTGGCGGTCAACATCACAATGGGGACGTTAGAAAAAGCTCGAATCCGCCAACAGAGTTCCATGCCACTAATTCCAGGCAGCATCAGATCTAGGATGATCACGTCTGGAACTTGCTTGTGAAACAGCTTCAAAGCGGTCTGCCCATCGCCTGCGGTAGTGACTTGATAGCCTTCGCGGATTAAGGCATAGGAGAGACTAGCTCGTAGAGCTTCTTCATCATCTACTAATAGAACATGCGCCATCTCAAATTTTCCTTCTCTACAACGCCCTCTCTGAGCGATCGCCCCACAGTCATTTCACCTAAGCAAACATCTCAGGTAGGAGGCATCCTCTCCCAAACCTGCGATCGCACTCATAATTAAGAGACTGATATCAGTTTATTAACTGAGGCAACAGTTTCTCAAGCAGCACGTTTATACCGTAGATTAACTTTTTGCCAATACCAAATCATTCTTTCCTGAGGCAGATCCTTAATGGCAGCTTTGATGCCGAGAAGATTGCTCGCTTAAACCTGTACAACGCCTTGGTAATCACACTAAGGTAGTGCTGTAAGACTACTAACTAAACGCATTTCAACCACTGGCTTTGAAAACAAAGTAGGTAGATGTCAACGGTTTACACCACAGAAGATTTGCTCAGGATTTTGGCGCAAGAGTATCACGCTTGTCTCAATGGACAGCGTCTCAACTTGGCTGCTACAGGTGTGGAAGCGAATCCGGTCGTTGCCCCTTTCCTCAATACAGAAGCAATCCAAAAATTTAGCGCCTATCGCGATTTTCGAGCCGCTGTGCACCGCTACCAAATCGAGCATCAAGTCTCTGGAATTGTCTGGCGACAACTGAGCGTCCAAGGTCAAACCCTAGAATTTCCAGAAGTGGCTGAGCAGTTGGTGGCCCTTCCTAGCGATGTGGTTGTGCTCAAGCAAGTCAAGTCCGCGATTCTCAGTTTTTGGTCTCAAGTCACTGTGGGGATGGATTTTTATTTAGTCACCAATCATGGCAAAGAGAGCGATCGCCTGACCGTCTCGGAGGTTCTACCGATTGCTCAGCAAGCTGCTTGGGTGGGTCTGAGCAAGCATGAGCGAGTAGATTTCTTGCAGGTCGTCTTGCAACTCGGATCAGATCGACGACCAGCGACTTCTTATCCCCAAGGCTGGCTAGAACTAGGTAGCGATTTCATCTGTGCCGTCAATCCGGGTCAAAATCCAATTTTCTAGTTTCCCAACCTTTTCAAACTAGAGAGGAGCAGACCTTGTTCAGCGAGAAAAATTAGTCGCGATCGCAACAAAAAAGCTAAGTTTTAGGGGATGCTAGCAATGCATTATTGTCGCGATCGCCAGCCAAATTTTGATGAACAAGAAACCACTGCTAAACGTTTTGAGCAACCTCAACCTAGCAAATTCCAAAAACAAGCTTTCCCGCTTCCTGCCGCTGGTGGGGGTGAGCGTGGTACTCCTAGGTAGTTGCACACCAGCAGGTCGGTTTCTATCATCCCCGCAACGCTCCGAACAACGCCCGGAACAACGCTCAGAGAAGGGATTAAATAGTGTTAGCAATATAACTTCTAACCGTCCGCTTACGCCCACTGCCGAAGATACCAACTTTGTAGTGGAGGTGGTGGAGCGGGTAGAACCTGCGGTCGTACAAATCGACACTGCCCAACGAGTCAGAAACCGAGCCCCAAATGGACTCAACGATCCGTTTCTGCAAGAGTTTTTCGGTGGACAGCCAGCGGTGCCCAGGGAACGAGTGATTCGTGGATCGGGCTCTGGCTTTGTCATCAGCGCCGACGGTCAAATCCTGACTAATGCCCATGTGGTCAACAAAGCCGATGTTGTGACTGTCTCTTTTCCGGGGGGTGAAAGTTTTGAGGGCAAGGTGTTAGGCGCTGACCCAGTCACAGATATTGCAGTGGTGAAAATCCCTGCAACCAATCTCCCGACCGTTGAGTTAGGCAGTTCTCAGAATGTGCGACCTGGACAGTGGGCGATCGCGATCGGCAATCCTTTAGGTTTACAAGAAACCGTGACCCTAGGGGTGGTCAGCGCTACCGATCGCTCTGCAAGTGATATTGGTGTCTCAGATAAGCGTATTGGCTTTATCCAAACTGATGCTGCAATTAATCCAGGTAATTCGGGCGGGCCATTACTTAATGCTCGCGGGCAAGTCATTGGCATCAACACCGCGATTATTGGGGGTGCTCAAGGCATTGGCTTTGCCATTCCCATTGATACCGCTCAACAGATCGCGCAAACTCTGATTACTCAAGGCAGAGTTCTGCATCCTTACCTCGGTGTGCAACTGGCAGCATTAACCCCAGAAGTCCGAGAAAAACTCGAGAGCCGTAACATCCAAATTCCGGCGCAGCAGGGAATTTTAATTCTACAAGTAGTTCCAAATTCCCCAGCCGATAAAGCAGGAATTCAGCCAGGAGATGTGCTCCAGCAAATCAACAACCAACCTATTACCAAACCAGAGGAAGTCCAAAGCTTGGTAGAGCAAAGCGGCGTCGGTCAGCCCTTACCCATCCAACTCCAAAGGGGCGATCGCTCTTTACAAGTCTCTGTGGTGCCAGAACCCTTACCTGTACCCACCGAGTAAAATGAAAAGAGATTGAGATTGATTAAGAAATCTATCCTTCCTGAGTAAATTCATGAGTCAGTCAGCGGTTATTTCGATTCAGCATCTCAATCATTACTTTGGTGAAGGCTCTCTCCGAAAACAGGTTTTATTTGACATCAATTTAGAAATTCAGCCTGGAGAGATTGTGTTGATGACGGGGCCTTCTGGTTCTGGAAAAACCAGCTTGCTTACCTTGATTGGTGGATTGCGATCGCCTCAACAAGGTAGCTTGCAAGTGCTAGGGCAAGAACTCTCAGGAGCCAGCAACCATCAAGCGGTGCAGGTGCGGCGGAGCATTGGCTATATTTTCCAAGCGCACAATTTGCTCAAGTCGCTCACCGCCCAACAAAACGTGCAGATGGCGCTACAGTTGCAGCTAGGGCTTTCTGAAGCTGACATGCAATCTAAAGCAGCCTACATGTTGACTGCGGTAGGGCTGGGAGAACATCTCAACTACTATCCAGCCCAACTTTCCGGAGGTCAAAAACAACGGGTCGCGATCGCCCGCGCTTTAGCCCACCATCCCAAACTTGTGCTCGCCGATGAACCCACTGCTGCCCTCGATAGTAAATCAGGTCGGGATGTCGTGAATTTAATGCAGCGACTGGCGAAAGAACAAGGATGCACGATTTTGATGGTCACGCACGACAACCGAATTCTCGACATTGCCGATCGCGTGGTTCATATGGAAGATGGTTACTTGGCTCAAGACAGCAACTCTCAACCTATCCCACTGTCTGCATAAACCGTCTGCCTAAACAATCTCTGCGTAGCCAATTTCTGTTTAGCAGTGTTCAGCGGTGTTCAAAGCTTTGCGATCGCCCCTGCTCAGCTCTACACCCAGCAAGGGCGATCGCAAACAAATCAGCTTAGCTTAACCCAAAAGATTAGCCTTTGGTTCTACGGACGTGATCGAGAATTTGTTGCCTACGTTGGTCAGAATTGGGAGAACTCGACTGGCTAAATTTCCCGGTGCTACGAGCGAGGTGCTCCATAATCCGTTTCTTGCGATCGTCTGCGCTAGTGGCCATAAAAAAGGGTGAACGCTGCGGTTTCTTCAAAGTTTGCCTCTCTATTGTTAAGGCTTTTTAATATTCGTGCCACCAGCTTGTTCGTTTTGTCGCACCTAATTTCTCGTAACTAAACAAGTACATCAACCTTCTTTAAAGCAGCCTTTAGCTCCTCACCCACCTCCAATCAATAACTCATGCTAGCCCCACCAAAGTGAGTACTAAAAGCCACATTCAAATTTTCTAATGCCTTGACCAACCAATCCACGCCGTTGGTAGTGTGTCGCTGGTAATGCTGAAACAGGATGGCAAACAACTTTTCGAGATAGGCCTTAGACCCCCCGCAGAACAGCACAATCTTCATCAGCAGCCCAATTGTGGAAGTGACTCCCAGGTTGCTCATGAGATCCACTAAAACAAAGTGCTGAACTCGCTCGGAGTTATTAACTACCAAAAAATTCAACAGTCTCCGGCAAGTGCTGACAATCAGCGAATGATTCAGCGCCTCAGCATCTTGATCTGGCAGGATATTTTGCAATTGTGCATAGAGTTGGTTATTAAAGTAGCGTTTGCCATAACGAGGATCGATCGCCGCAGTCAGATACTCATAAAAATCATCTTTAAATTGGTGATAGGAATGAGCCGTCCGACTATAGGTCGTAAACTGCTGAGCCGCATTCCGATAAGCACCCCCACCAAATTGCTTCAGGGCCGCATCTAGCTCTAAATTGCTGAGTAAGGTGGGATTTGAAGCGGGAGCGACAAGGATGCCATCAGCGTTGTTGAATTTGTTGTTGAATTTACCAGTGCCTTGAGACTGGCGAATTTGCCCAATAATATACTTGGACATATCCAAGTCAAACTGCGCTTGCCGCTGAGTTCTCAGTTGCCGAATCACTTGCTGTTGATCTCCAGTACTGCTACTCGTCAGCAAGCAGTGATCATACAGATAGGGATAACGGTGAATCAGGTCTTTGAGGGGAGCATCACCTACATGAGTATTTAGCTCTGGAGGTCGCTGCATCACCCGCGCTAGCAGTTGCAAGGCTGCATAGAGATCAGTCTGAACAAAGCCTTGAACTAACTCTTGCAATCGCTTAGCAATGCGACAGTAAAGCTGCTTCGGAGGAATATCGAAGAGAGCGATCAATTCTGCGATCGCCGCTTGAGTGCGGGGTTGCCACTGCCAACGGTTAATACAGATATAGCAACAGCGGTTCAGAATAAAAGGGAAGTTTTGTTCGGCAACTTCAGAGGTGGCTAACTGCTCTACTACCTTTTGAATGTCAGCATCCGGATATCCCCGACCATGCAGAAACAAGCACCGAAAGCGCTCAATCAACTGCTGGGGGTTTTCCACTTCGACACACTGTAGCAAGTGGTTGTAGAGCTTTTGCTCTTGGGAGCTAATGAGGCGGTTCACTTAGGCTAGCACCTCTAAGTCTAGGTAGAAAATAGAACGACACTGAGCTGAGACAAGCTTTTTGAAGTAGATCAACCAAGCTGACAGGCTGAGCCAGATCTTAAAGTAAATATTAAAAGAAATTGTTCAGTAAGGGACAGTTTCGAGATCGTCTACTTAAAGAGAGGCTGAGGGGATCTTTGAGGTTGTATATCTGACCTATCTCAGACAGCCCATCCCAGACAGCGCATCTCAGATAGAGAAACAGGAAGAGATAAAGTCAGTATAGGCTGTGAGGCTGCGCTCAGGCACTCTCCAGTAGACGTACTTCCGAAATAAATAGTTTCGCTTTGACTGACACACACCAGCAAAGACCTTGGTTGAATGAGACGCTACCCCACAAAGGCGATCGCAATACTCACAAATCTCAAGTAGGCCAGCTAGTGGGTGAGGTGGCGGGTGCCACGGCGTTGCCATTCTAGAGCTAAAAGAGCGGTCGCGCCTTCACTATCTAGCGGTTTGGAAAACAGATAGCCCTGAGCATACTCACAGTTCAAGGCTTGCAATTTAGCGTGTTGGACTGTGGTTTCTACCCCTTCCGCAATGACATCCATCCCTAACGTATGTCCCAACATGGTAATAGTTTGGACGATAGTGGCATCTTCACTGGTATCGCCCATCCGACTCACAAAAGAGCGGTCTACCTTTAAAGTATCTATGGGAAACCGATGTAAATAGCTCAGCGATGAGTAGCCCGTACCAAAATCATCAATGCTCAGCCGCAAATTCAAAGCTCGAAGTTGCAATAAAAGTCTGATGGTAGATTCCACATCTTTCATCGCGACGGTTTCAGTAATTTCTAATTTGACGCTGTGCCCATCCAGGCCGTTGAGGTGCAAAATATCTTCGATCCGGTTCGCTAAATCGGGTTGAGCAAACTGGTGCCCTGACAAGTTGATGCTGACCATGAGAGGGGGATCGAAGGGGAATTGATCTTGCCAGCGGCGTAACTGCTGACAAGCCTCTTGCAAAATCCACTGGCCCAAGGGAACGATCAAACCAGTTTCTTCGGCGATCGGGATAAAGTCAGCAGGAGCGACCAAACCTTCTTGGGGATGTCGCCAACGCACTAATGCCTCGAAGCCTACAATTTTGCCCGTGGATAAAGACACGATGGGTTGATAGTGCAACTGAAATTCCTGTTGCTCTAGACCCCGCCGCAAATCCGATTCAATCTGAAATCGTTGCACGACTTGCAAGTGCATCTCCGAAGAAAATACTTCGTAGCAAGCCTTGCCCAAATCCTTAGCGCGGTAAAGAGCGGTGTGAGCATCGCGTAGCAGTTCTTCGGGTTGATAGTTGTATTCGGCTTGGCTCAAGGCAATTCCAATGCTAATGCTGGTAAAGACGGGTTGCCCATTCAGCCGAAACGGTGGGGTCATTACCTGCTGTATTTGATCAGCGATCGCGGTTGCCTCGTTGACATCCCGCAGCGATCGCAGCAAGACCACAAACTCATCCCCTCCTACCCGTGCTAAGAGATCGTGCGATCGCAGGCAACTTTTGAGCCGTTGAACTGCATTGACTAAGAGGCGATCGCCCATATGGTGCCCCATGCTGTCGTTTACGACCTTGAAGCGATCTAAATCCAGAAACAGAACTGCTAAAGAGGCTCCGGGTTTAGCACCGAACATTTCGTAGCGGGTTTGGCTGTGTTGCAAGCCTTGTTGCAATTGCTGTAGGAACAGGCTCCGATTGGGCAAGCCTGTCAGGGTATCGTAACGGCTAGCATAAAGAGCTTGATAAGCCACGATCGCCCCACCTGTGATCACCAAAGCCAGAGCGGGAGTGATGAAAGGCACCCAACCTGTTTGGGCCACAATCAAAGTGCAAACCCCAAAGCCGCTTCCTACCGCGATCGCACTCGCCAAACCAAACGTCATGGGGTGCCGCAATCGCCGAGCTAAAATGCCACCAACAATGGCCCAGCTCCCGACCCACAAAGTTTCTCCCCAGTGGGGCCAAAACCAAAACAGCGATCGCTCTCCTGATGCCGCATCCAAAATTTGGCTCACGACCTGCGCATGAACCACTACCCCTGGCATTTGGCGTTCTCCGATCGCTGTTTGGCTATAGGGGGTATAAACCAAATCTTTAATACTGTTGGCTGTCGTACCGATTAGAACAACTTTATGCTTGACCCAATTGGGGTCTAGTTGCTGCTGAAGAACTTGTTGTAAGCTGACTTGCCGAGCTGGATGCTTGAGCGAACGATAGCGCAGTAAAAACTGATAGCCCCGATCATCAATCGTTTGATAAGCTCCAGAATCAGATTGTAATTGCGAAAAAACTGCTTTCCCTAACTGATACTCTCCTGCCTTAGTCAGACGTTCGATCGGATCAGTGCAAGTAACTGTAGGTGACGCAGCCGATGGCAGTGGCTGAGATGGAACTTGAGTGAGTCCACAACTCTGCTTAAGACTGTGCTTGAGATGGGCAACAGCAAGTTGCAATGATAGCGAGGTAAAAGGCATGCCCTCACTGGAGGCAAACATCAAACTACGACGCACCACACCATCCGGATCAGTGACCAAATCATTAAAGCCAATTTGGTCTTCTGGCAGGGTAGCGGGCGGTAAGATGCGCTCACTAGGGTGATTGCCCAGGTAAGTAATCCCAAACACGTTCGGCTGTTGGAGCTGTGTTGCCAGAGCCTGCTCACCGGGCGCAGTCGGGATATCACGAAAAATATCTAACCCGATGGCGCTGGGTTGATGTTTCTGGAGATTGGCTAAAGCTTGAGCAATGACTTGATCCGAAATAGGCCACTGACGGCGATCGCGAATGTCGGCTTCCGTGATCGCAACCACCAATAGTCGGGGATCAGGGCCTCGGTCTGGCTGCAATCGCACCATTTGATCAAAGGCAAGCAGTTCCACAGGCTGCATCCAACCCAACTGCTTCAGCCCAGACAAGCCCCCCGTTACCAGGAGACTGGCGATCGCGATCGCTGGCAATCCAGAAGGTAGCTGCGATCGGATGAGGGTGCTAGTTTGGCCTACCTGTTGCCGCCAGCTCGATTTCAACCCGTTACTGATCCCTGTTTGCTTAAAAGCTTTCCACATAGCAAAGGTTTGAAAGCGAATTTAATGAACCGATCCGAATCAGCGCTGACCGTTGCCAAGTCACGACTCAAGCTATTTGCGTTCTTTGCTCGCAGCCTGCTCGAATCTAACTCACCCAAAACCGCTAGGCTATGCGTAGTTTCAACAGTTTGGCTGGGCCAGTGAAACCACTAGCAGCGTTAGCTCAAAAGAGTTAGCATTCATACCTTAGACTATCTAATCTACAGAGAAACCATCAAAATTGACAGTTTTCCAGTCTTAATTGTCTTCTAGCTCAGAAATCTGTGATTTCCTATACTCAATGAACCGTTCACTCCTGATCAATGAGGCTGATACTGTATCTATATTCAGTAAGCTGAATCCCAACCGAAGCAAGGTTCTGGCGTGTCCTAGACACGTATCCTAGAGACTGGAAAAGTATGCTCCACCCGATTCTGCTGCCTACACTCCCGCTAGCTCATACCGCCAAGCTGCTGCCAAAAGCGATCGCGCTGACTCTTCCGGGTCAAGCCTTGGCGATCGCAGTGTCACTCCTGAATCCTGCCAGCACGCTAGCCAGCCCTAGCGCCCCAGAAGCCTTTGCGCCTCAGCCTACAACAACTCCAACAGCCCTAACTAGTACCCAGAACACACATGAGAGCCTACGGCTGTTGGCGCAGGCTATTGTTCCCGCCGGGGATGGGGTCGGCACAACAGTCACACCCAGCGGCGATCGCTACGACATCACGGGAGGTCAGCGATCGGGAGACGGCAGCAATCTCTTTCATAGCTTTAGTCAGTTTGGGCTTAGCCAGGGGCAAATTGCTAATTTCCTCGCAACTCCTGACATTCAGAATATTTTGGCGCGAGTCGTGGGAGGTGAAGCTTCTTGGATTCAAGGCTTAATCCAGGTCAGCGGCAGCAATGCCAACTTGTACCTACTCAACCCAGCGGGAATTATTTTTGGGACGAACGCTAGCCTCAATTTACCTGCTGCTTTTACGGCAACCACCGCAAATGCCGTCGGTTTTGGCGACCAATGGTTCAACGCTGCTGGCAGTAACAACTATGCAGCCTTGGGTGGCAGCCCAACCAGTTTGGCCTTTACCATGGCGCAACCAGGGGCGATCGCAAACAGTGGCAATCTAGCAGTTGGTTCAGGCCAGCATCTGAGCTTGATTGGGGGCACAGTCGTTAATGGCGGAAATCTAACAGCACCAGCAGGCGAGATCACGGTGGCTGCCGTACCAGGGCAGAGTTCGGTGCAACTGAGTCAGGCTGGCAGCTTACTGAGCTTGCAAGTACAGCCACTCAACCCTGCCAACTCGACTGCTTGGACGTTGCCAATTCCTGCTTTGCCAGCATTGCTCACAGGTGGCGACAGTCGCAATGCCACCAATATTGCTGTTAACGCTCAGGGGCAGGTAATGCTGAGCGGCTCTGGAGCGCGTTTGGAGCTCCATCCGGGAACCGCGTTGGTAGCTGGGAAGCTAGACGTTTCTGGCGCGGTAGGCGGCACAGTCAGAGTGTTGGGCGATCGCATTGGGGTAGTCGGTGCAACGCTAGAAGCATCGGGTATGACGCAAGGCGGCAACATTTTAGTAGGAGGCAATTATCAGGGGAAAGGCCCTTTACCCAATGCTTCGCGCACCTACATCAGCCCTGGTACAGTCTTCAATGCCAACGCCAACCAAAGCGGTGATGGAGGCCAAGTAGTAGTTTGGGCGGATGACACCACAGGATTCTCCGGCAAAATCAATGCCCGTGGTGCGGCTACGGGTCAAGGCGGATCGGCGGAAGTATCGGGTAAGCAAACTCTACTGTTTCGCGGGGAAGTTGATCTAAGTGCGCCCCAGGGTCAGACAGGCACACTCTTGCTCGATCCGGTCAATATTACAGTGGTAGCAGGGGCGGGTGGCCCAGATGATCTCCAGTTAGCCGACGGGCAAATTTTGGCAGAAGATGGCGGGGCCAGTTCCTTCACCATTTCGGAAGCCGCCTTGGAGAGCTTGGCAGGAAATACCAATGTGGTCTTGCAAGCTAGCAATGATATTTTGCTCAACCCGCTCTCGGACACCAATCTGAGCTTTGCGATTGGCGTGGGTTCGATTACCTTTACCGCTGATGTGGATGGTGTGGGCGGTGGCTCTTTTTCCATGCCAGCTACTAATACCATTCGGACAAGTGGGCGATCGCTCACGATCTCTGGGGCTGAACTAAACCTGGGCAATATTGACACCAGCAGCACCACAACGGGCGGAGCGGTTAACCTATCGGCTCTCAACACCCTGACGGTGGGAGCCATCAACACGTCTGCAACTGGGTTCACGGCACCCCTCGGCGGATCAGTCAACCTCACTGCCCTCAGTGACATCCGCTTCGACAGCATTGACAGCCGAGGCATCAACTTAGGCACTGGAGCGGGCACAGGTGGAGATGTCGCGATCGCAACGACCAGAGGCACGGTGAGCGGACTGGCAGTGCTGGCCAATGGAGCCACCATCGATACCGCTGGGTCAAGTGACAATGCTTCGGTGTCCATCCAAACCGCAGGTGGTCCTGATAATCTCCCGTTCACGGTCAACTCAGGCACGCCGCTCAATGGCCTTACCGGGACGATCAGCGGAGGGACTGCCCCATTAACTACAGGTGCTTTCCCTATTTTGGCGACAGGCGGCTTAGCCAGTGGCACACCCAGTGGGATCAGCATCAGTTCAGTCAACACCCCACCTGCCCTAGGATCTGCTCCTACCTTGCCTAGCACCGAATTTGAAACCCCGATTACCTTCACCTATGCCGACTTAGCTCCGACCCTGGCTGATGTTGACCTAGACAATATGACGCTGGTCATCAGCTCTGTTCCGGCTGGAACTTTGACGGTGAATGGAGTGCCTGTCGTACCGGGAACAACCACGCTAACGCCTGGTGATGCCTTGGTTTACACCCCTGCTGCGGGTGCCACTGGGCCTACTACTGCCTTTACCCTCGCGGCTGGTGATGCGGTGTCGCTCTCCACTCCTACGGCGATCGCGATTACCATTGGCAGTCCACCCCCGCCACCCCCCCCGCTTCCTCCTCCACCTCTGCCTCCTCTTCCACCGCCATCCCCGCCTCTGCCGCCACCTCCTGAACCCCCTGCGCCTCTGCCGCCACCCGTACCACCCTCCCCTCTTCCTCCACCAACTCCTACTCCCGCTGTTCAGCCCGCCCTAGCCGCTCCTCTGGAAGGTCCACCACGACGGTTGCCGATGGAGTTGGCTAGTTTACCGTGCAACTCACTAGATTTGGATGTTTACGGCTTGGATGAGCGGTTGAGCCAAGAATTTGAGACTTATCTCGGCAAACCTAGGCGCGGCCCTAACAACAACTTGACGGATATTTGTGAGCATTTGGACTTAGTAGAGCGAGCTACCGGAGTTAAACCCGCCATCCTCTATGCCACGTTTGTGCCAGCGGCATTGCTCCCAGGTCAGGCTTTAGCAGCTAGCCCCAGCCAGCCTGAACCACGCGATGATGACCAATTAGAAATAATTCTGATCACTGCGAAGGGCAATCCGATTCGCCAACGGATTCCAGGCGCATCCAGAAAAACTGTGTTGCAGATGGCACAGCAGTTTCGGGATGACCTAACAGACCCTGCCAACCGCGACACGACAAGTTACTTGCCAGCGGCGCAGCAGTTGTATCAATGGCTCGTTGCCCCTATGGAAGCGGAGCTAAAAGCTAGAAAAGTCGAAAATATTGCCTTCATCATGGATACGGGACTGCGATCGCTCCCCATTGCAGCGCTGCATAGTGGACAGCAGTTCTTGGTAGAGAAATACAGCTTGGGGATCATGCCCAGCTTGAGCTTGACGGAAACGCTTTACCAAGGTCTGAAACAGTCAGAAGTGCTGGCGATGGGAGCTTCTGAGTTTCGGGATCAACAACCATTGCCAGCGGTTCCTGTGGAATTGTCGGCCATCCAAGCAGGTTGGGCTGGGCAGACTTTCTTAAACGAAGCCTTCACCCTCAGAAATTTGGAGGCACAACGGCAACAACAGCCGTTTGAAATTATCCACCTAGCAACTCACGCGGAATTTAAGTCAGGTAGCCCTGACAATTCCTATATTCAGCTCTGGGATAAGAAGCTACGCCTCACTGATTTACCGGATTTGGGTTGGAATGACCCACCCGTTCAGTTGTTGGTGCTGAGTTCTTGTCGTACCGCTTTGGGCGATCGCGAAGCGGAGTTGGGGTTTGCGGGAGTCGCGTACCAGGCAGGAGTGAAATCGGTGCTAGCCAGCTTGTGGGCAGTAGATGACGAAGGCACCCTGGCGCTGATGAGCGGGTTTTATCAACAATTGAAGACGGCTCCCATCAAGACAGAAGCGTTACGACAAGCCCAATTAGCCATGATTCGTGGCCAAGTACAGGTAGACCAGGGTAAGCTGAGAAGTTCTGATGACAGTATGCCGCTGCCACCCGAATTGGCGAAGGTAGGAACTAAGGATTTGGCTCATCCTTACTATTGGTCCGCTTTCACGATGATCGGTAGCCCTTGGTAAGATAATGTGGCTAGCCCGCCGAAGAAGCTACTTTGATTGATTCTTTGACTGATGCAATTAATTTAGTTTGAGGAAAATTAATAATAAGTCCCGGTTTTTTTGATTTAAGGCTAGACCTGAGTCTTTGATTCCGCTAGATTTTTTAATGTCCGGTGTGCTCTCTCTGTTGAAAAAGTCCTTAACCCTGAGCTGATGATCCGTCTCGATCTCTAAATTGCGGCGTAATTCTCAAATTTCTAATGACTTCTTGAGTAATACAGCCGCCCTTATTTTTGGGTGCTAGCCTACAGAATTAACCAAAGACTTAAGACATGTTGCCAAGACTGAGTTAAAACTTCAGTTTCTCTGGGTAAACAACGTGGATCGAGATCTAAACGTATCCTGATTAAGGAGAGTTGTGTGGCTACTGCCTGTGATTTGTGAGAAGGCAGTGCTCAATCTGGACTGAGGATTCCTTACCTTTTGGATGAGAGTGATGAGTGAAGCTGACACCCCGACGAATGGCCAAGAGCTGCCTGAACCAAACGATGTTAACGTTGCTGATTCTGCATCTGCGGACTTCAGTGCCGCTCCCATGGATTTGCCCCTGCGGCCGTCAGAGTTGCTAGAAGAAGACTGGCAAACCGTCAATTTTCCGAACGCGATTAGCATTGATGCGATCGCCCACCCGGTTCCTGAAGTAGAAGTCAGCACCGCGCAGCCTGAATCGTCGGAACTTACAGAGTCACTGGTTTCCCTCTCTCTGCCAGAGGTGAACGAGATTGTCACCATTATGCAAGAGCTGCAACAGCGCAATGGCTACTTGCTGAACCGGGTAACGCAGTTAGAAGTTGTGTTAAACGAGTGCCAAGTTACCCTCGAAGCCCAGGCTAGCCGCACTCAAGAGCAAGAAAGCATTCTGGCGCAACAAAGCGAAGAACTAACCTCAGCAGATGAGCATATTGCTCGCTTGATGCACGAACTAGAATGCTCGCACCAGGCTGCCCAGCGGCAACAGATTTTGGTAGAAACCATTACGGCCCAACTGGAAAATAGCCAAGAGCGGGTCGCCCAACTAGAACGTGAATGTGCTCTGACGCAACAGCGCTATAACGAGCAAACTCATGCGCTGATGCAAGCAGAAAATATTTGCCGAGACTTGCGATCGCGCCTACACCGCCAGCAACGCTACACCCTGCAATTTAAAGCAGCTCTAGAAAAGTGCTTAGATGTTAGCTCGCCTTGTCATGAAGCGCATCCTGACTTAGCCGCTGCCAGCACCACACCCAACGCCACCAAAGCTCCCGCAGCCACAAAAACTACAGCTGCATCAGACCCCGCGTTTCTGCCCAAAGTAGACTCAATTCAACCTTGGTCTGCTCAACCCTGGCTGATGGATACCGATCCAGAAGCGGCAGAAGCCTTTAGCGCATCCGAGTCCCCGCTACATGGGACACCAGACACCACATTCTCGGATTGGTCAGGCTTAGACTCTGAATCTACGGCTGACTCTCTACTAGAATTACCTCCCTCGATCGCGCCCATTTTTCAAGATCTGTTGGCATCCCCTACGGCGGAGGCAGCAGAAGCGGCAGAAGCAGAGGCTCTTAACGCCAATCACCCCCTCTGGAATCAAGCAGCCATTGATTCTCAAGATCAGCTATCCATCAGCTACAACCTCAAGAAAAAAGCAGAGGCAGCAGAAGCAGAAGCAGAAGCAGCGGAGAGCCCAACTGTAAACCCATCGCCTGAAACACAAGAAGAAATTCCTGCGGCTGAAAGAACTGAAGAGCCTGAATTTACCGAGCCTACCGTCCTGCTGGAATCTGACCCTAGCCCTGAGCTAGAGGCGATCGCGCCATCCTATGCACTCGATTGGGAAGAAGATTTGCCAGAGGAATTGGTACCCGCACTGCCAGAACCCACTAGCTCTGTCACGGCCCCTGTAGACGACGTGGAAGCCTCCATCACCGCCTTGACTGGAGCGGATGTTCATGAGGAAGAAGAACTTTGGCACGACTTAGCCAAGCTAATCGATGTCTCAGAAGCGGCATCTGGTTCTGGTTCGCAGACTCAGGTAGAAACCACAGCTCCATATAGCGCTGAATCTGAAGCGATCGCAGACTCGGAAGAGTCAACTAATCCAAGTTCTTTCACCTTTTCCTCCAGTTGGCCATCTCCCACGCTGCATCCACTACGCTCTCACAAAAAGCGTTCTTCAATGGCGGCAGTAGAGTTACCCAGCTTTCCCCAGCGCCGCTCCTAGTTGGATTGGAACCTAACCCCCAGCCCCTTCCCTACAGGGAAGGGGAGCAAGATTTCAAGAACTTATGCTGATTAACCTTTTTTGCCTGCCAAAGGACTGCTAGGGCTAGTAGGGCCAACCGGGGCACTTGAGGTGATATTAGGCTGCGATGTGAATGAGTTGGGTAGCGATCGCCTAAATTCGACTTGGGGACGGCCCAAGCCAGCGGTTAACGCATAGTTCCAGCTCAGCAACCACAACCAGAAGCCAGGATAGTGCGCCTCTAACCAAGGTTGGCTCCAACGAGTGAGTTGAGGCAGCCAACTACCCACCAAACCGCTCATCAACGCAGCAACGGTAAAGCTCACATAGCTGCCAATCCAACGGAAAAAGTCTTTCGGGCCAGCCAGTTGCCAAATCCAAACGAGCAAGGCGGGGTTTTGCCATGCGGCTCGGATAGCCATGCGGTTAAACGACAGCCAATCAGCCCGGTCTTTGATGAACGCATCTGCTACGGCTGGAGATTCCCCTGCCAGAATGCCAAAGAAGGTATTGAGCATAGCGTTAATCCTCTCTGGCGGCAGGAAGCGGTGAGTCGGCACCATCATGCCTTTAGAGAACAGCCAAGTCACAGAGACATTACTTTGAAACGTATGAATTTGGTTGAGGTGCTTAGCCTTGAGCAGATCGTGCTGCAAAGCCGTGTCCAGCAGATGAGTTAAACGGCCTAAATTCCGCACCAGTGAGCCAAATCCAGTGAAAACTAAGGGAGACTGCAATGAAGCCGCATCCCCGATCGCCACCAACCGATCGAAAGCCACCTGGCGATCGCGACTGCCCACCGTGAAGTGACCCGGAATATAACCAAACGTCGGTTTACGCCACACTAGCTGATCCATATCGCAGCGGCGATACTCTGGCAGAATCGTAAAAAAGTCCTCGTACATCTCCAGCAACGAGCCAGGATTGTCGGGATGTACCTGATGGTAGTGGAACAGATAAATCGTGATTTCCTCACCCTGAGCCGGGAACAGCTCCCAAATCAATTGTCGCCCCTTGGAAATGTCCCCATGGCTGTTGAGGACATCCCCATACTTCGCATCCCAGACCTCTGGCTCAAAACCACTCGCGATCGCGGCTCCTACGGTCGGGCAAACACTGTCAAAGGCTCGACCACCGTTGAGTTGCCAAGCGATCGGGGAGGCGGTTCCCATCGCATCAACCAACAAGCGTCCTGTAACCTGTTTGGGCGATCGCGTCGGTAAGTGAGTCAACGTCACCGTTACCTGTTCAGTACTGACATCAGCCCGGACAAACTCAGTTTCGTCCCAAATTTCGCCCCCTGCCGCCCGGAATTTGTCGCCACAAACTCGCAACAGCTTCTCGGCATCAATCCCGACATTGAGCACCGTCGGCGTGTGCAGAATTGGAGCCTTGGCTTGGGGCGGGTTATTAGCATCAAAAAACTTATGAAACCCGTCGATATATTCCCTAGCAATTACAGATTCAAAGTCAGCGGGCGTAAACAGCCCCAAATCAATCAAGCTTTGGAATTCATCGCGAGAAATATTCCATTCTCGGTTCATGCGACCAAAGGGCAAGCGCTCCACCAACAGCACCCGGTAGCCCAGCCGAGCCATCACCGCAGCATGAATCACCCCCAAAGCGCCACCAATGTAGATCAAGTCGTAATCAAAGGCGTTGGGTTTTTGCGACTCTGAATTGCTCGTGCCTAAGCCTTCAGTGCTAGCTTCTGAGCGAAAAATTACTTGTTTTGGTTGCTGAGGATTACGCACGCCCTCACGCCAGCGTTGCTCCCACCAGTAGACACGGGTTAGGTCATATTCCCCATTCGGCATTTTCTGGAAGAACTTCACCGTCTGCGGGTAGCGAGAAGCAAGAGCCTCAAAGATCGATTGCTGCGTCAAGTCGATCGCAGGCGGCACTGGGTACTGATTGGGAAACTGCTGCCTAATTGCGGTCGTGAGGTGCTGGAGGAATTTTTGCTCTCCTGGAATTGCTGTTTCTGCCCACCGAAAAATCTTTAAATACGTCGTTCGCTGTAAAGACCAGACAAAAACCGACAGCTCTGAGTCTAGGGCACTCGTTGGGTCTGAAATCGTCTTAGATGCTGTTGTAGTCCTGCAACAACTGAGGCGGAAGCCGTTTGGCGTTACAATCTTCTCGCCCAACTCTGGGTGAAAGTCTTGCTGTAACCATCGACACACACCCTCTGTATCTGGGGTAGGAACTTCAATGTAAAGAATTTCTTTCATCACGAGGATTTTATGGGGGATTTACTCCAGCAAATTACGTAGTAAGGCAGGGTTGACAGAACCCAAAATTACGTTAAACTTCCGAATACTAAATTACTTAAGAAACTTTACAACATTCTCATATAGCTTTCAGGCGGCGATCGCCTTGATTAACTAGCCATGAATTATCCCATCCCTGTGAATCCTGAAGAAATTGTTGCGCTTCGCCAAGAACAAGTTGACGAAGAACTGGTAGCTGCCGCGATCGCGGGTGTAGTCTTGATTACACGTTCTGAAGGCCGCTCCTTAGCAGATTTAACAACAGAAGTGCTCAAAGATGACAGCCTGCTAGATGCAGCTCAACGGCGCTGGCTCAGCGACATCGTGGCTCAAGCCTGGGAAAGCCTACCATAGTTCTAGAAACAGTTCTGCATTCATTACGTTTAAGAGCGCTAAAGCGAACAAGCGATTCATGCAAGACCTAAGTGCCCAAATTATTCGAGCTTGGCGCGAGCATGTAGGCCCCAAGCTGTTGCCGCTGCTGTCTACAGTGCGACTGGGTGGATTAGTGCTGGCAGGTTTGGCTCTCTGGGGCTTTGCCGAAATAGCCGATGAAGTTTTAGAAAAAGAAACACAAGCATTCGACACGACCATTTTGCTGAGCCTGCGGGAGCTACATAACCCCCTGCTCGATCGCCTCATGATCGCGATTACGTTTCTTGGAGAGCCAACAGAACTAACTATTCTGAGTTTGGCTTTGGGTGCTTGGCTGGTGTGGCGAGGCCAACGCTCTGAAGCGACTACATTGGCGATCGCGGCAGCAGGGGCAGCGGGGCTGAATATATTACTGAAGGATGTATTTGCTCGTGCCCGTCCTGCTTTGTGGCAGCGGATTGTGGATGTGCGATATTACAGCTTCCCCAGTGGTCATGCCATGTTGTCGGTGGTGGTCTATGGTCTGCTGGGCTATTTGCTAGCTACTCACTTTAGACGCTGGCGCATCGGCATTTTAGTTGCAACGGTGGTTATAATTGCCGCGATCGGGTTGAGTCGGCTCTATCTGGGTGTTCACTGGCCTACAGATGTTTTGGCGGGCTACGCAGCGGGTTTGGTCTGGTTACTAACCTGCATCCTCAGCATCGAAATCTGGCGACACCGAGCCGCAATGCGAACTCAAGAAGCAGAACGCTCAAGGTCTACTATTGCTAAGTGAGAGAGGGCGATCGCTCTCGGTTAGCTTTGATCAAGTACCATCACTTCAGCAGAGTTTCGTATTCACCGTGAGTGCCAATCCAGAACCAATAATAGTCCTCACCTTTTTTCAAAGCTAATGCCCGATAACCTGCACTTATACGCGCAGACCAAAGATTCTTACCTACCTTTTTGAAATGTAAAGAAGGATGCAGCGAATTTTCTTGCCAAAGTTGATACGCCTACCAATTTAAATTAGGCAGAGGGGAGATAAGCTAGGCTGAGAGGAGTTGTTTCGTCTGCTCTGCTGATGGCTGGTGTCACCTCAATCGACGTGAAGGAAAGTTTGGATGAGCTCGTAGAACAGTTGCGCCAAGCGGCGACGCCAACTGCCAAAGAACGCTTGCAAGTGCTCTACTGGCTCAAACAAGAGCAGGCACCGAGTATCAGCACGATCGCTCAAGCGGTGGGAAAGCATCGAAATACGGTACAAACCTGGTTATCGATGTACCGAGAAGGGGGACTCGCAGCGATGCTGGACGTGAAGAAATCATCTGGAAGGGCGCGGGTGATTCCGCAATGGGCGGAAGCGGCCCTAGCCAAACGCCTACAAGAACCTAATCATGGATTTCAAAGTTACGGAGCAGTGCAGCAGTGGTTGGCTCAGACGCTGGGGATAGAGGCGCAGTATCACGCGGTCTATCAAATGACTCGCTATCGACTTCAAGCCAAACTGAAAGTGGCCCGTCCTCAAAATTGTCGGCAAGACCCTCAGCAGCGAGAGGCGTTTAAGCAAACCTTGCAGACGACCTCAGCCTGCTGAGTCAGTACGCTGACCCAGGGCAGGAGGGCAAGCGCCCGATTCGCTACTTTGCTCAAGATGAGAGCCGCTTTGGACTGCACACGCTCATTGGACGCTTGATTACAGCTTGTGGAGTCAAGCCGATTGGACAGTGGCAGTGGTTGTTCAAAGCCTTCTGGCTCTATGGAGCGGTCGAACCTGCAACCGGAGAATCCTTTTTTCTGCAATTTTCCCATGTCGATACCGAGTGCTATCAGCGCTTCTTGGATGAGTTTTCTCAGGCTTATCCCGATAGCCTCAATATTGTTCAAGTCGATAACGGACGGTTCCACAAGGGCCAGGGTCTAGTGGTGCCAGAGAACATCATTCTGTTGTTTCAACCGCCTTACTGTCCAGAGCTAAATCCGGTGGAGCGATTGTGGGAACATCTCAAGGCAGATCTCAAATGGGCCTCGTTCAAGACGTTGGCTCAACTCCAAACCAAAGTCGATCAACTCTTGGCTGAGTTAAGGCCTGAAGTGATTGCTTCCATCACAGGTTATCCCTTTATCTTGGAGGCTCTATCTGCCTTGAACGCTGTTTAAATTGGTAGCCTTTTGAGCTTGTTCCTTCGCTTCTGGAGTCAGCTTTGCATAAGCTTTCCAGAAGTCAGCCGTCGCGAAGGACTTCATCTAGATCTCTCACTTGGTTTGCTGCAACTTCTGACTCTGCTTGGGCAATTAGGCGATCGAGTTTCCCAGATGTGAAATCAGCTTCAATTTGTTGATCCCACATCTCATCTAAATAATCCTGAAGCCAAATTGCAAGCTGACGAATATCGTTTTCTGGCAATTGTTTGATAGCTGCTTCGATTTCTGGTAGCTCAGTCATAGAGAAGGCTGTTCTAAGTTACTTCTATGCTAATGTGCAACACTTTGCAAATTTCTAAATTGCGATTAAATTCCCCTCGCTTACTTCTTGCGATAATGCCCTTTAACAGAAGTTCCATCCTGACGACGATAGCTTTTTACATAGGTTTTACCACCTGAGTTGCTTGAAGAACTACTTCTCCACAAGCTAGATGGACTGGAACCACCCCAACTATTCGTAGCTTTTTGTTGATTTGATTGTCTAGCCTTCTCTATCTGTGCTTGTTGTTCTTGTATTAGTTTTTCCTCTCGAAGCTGCTGTTCCCTTTTAAGCCGTTCTTCACGCTGTTTGTCCAATTTCAACCGTTCTTCACGAAGGCGTAATCTTTCCTTTGCTCGTTTCTCTTTCTTACGCTCCTCTTCTTCCCGTCTCCATTTTTTGATCAGACGTTGCCAGTCTTCTGACGATATTTGAAGATCCCTCACAGGAGGCGTAGAACTTTCCCGTGTGAAGCTATAAATCTCACTTTCCAGATTGCTAGCAGTTGAAATATTAGAAGCCTGAGCCCATTGCTTCGTGTTTTCTTGAAGTTTTTGAATAACGAAGGGTGGCAAAGAAAGATTAGGTACAGGTTCAGCTGTAGGTTGTTTCTTTCCAAAAAATCCCTCAAAGAAACCGACTTTTTGCGTTTTTTGTGGTTTAGGGATTGCCGTCTCAAGAATCCAAAGCTTGACTGTTTTGTCCCAGCTGCTACTAATAATTACCTGATCATTAAGACAGAAGCTTACTGAGCTAACTCCTGCTGAGTGAGCATGAAAAGATGAATTTAAGACACCTTTGGCAAGATCCCAAACCTTGATGTATCCATCATCTCCACCGCTCACAAGAAATTGACCGTCAGAACTAAAGCTCAAGCCACGCACACTACTGGAATAACCTTGTATTGTTCCTTTAGATAATCCAGACTGTACATCCCATAGAAGAATATCACCCTCATCTCCAGCGCTTGCCAGCGTTTTTCCATCAGGGCTGAATGTAACTATACGAACATCTTTAGTGTGGGCAGACAGATTGAAAATCTCTTCCCAGGTATTAGTCCGCCACAGCTTAATTGTGCAGTCACAACTACCACTTGCCACCAAACTACTATCAGGGCTTACAGCGATAGACTGAATGTAATTTGAATGCCCCTGAATTGCTTGAACTTCTTTGCCATCCTTCAAATTGAAGACCTTGATTTTGTTTTCGTCACTGCCGCTAACAATAAGGTCGTAAAGTGGAATAACAGCAACCGATGTCACCGATTTTGAGTGATTGCTTAGGGTCAAAACCTCTCTGGATGTTCTTAAATCCCAGATCTTGATAGTGCCATCATCACTGCCGCTAATAATGCCATTGCCCTTGGGAGTGAAGACAACGGAACGAACACCTTTAGAGTGCCTGAATGAAAGCTCCAGTGGGTTGCCATCATTCAGATTCCAGAGCTTAATAGTATTGTCATCACTGCCACAGGCGAGTAACTGACGGCCTGGATTGAAACTGGTTGAGCGAACACCGCCAAACCAGCTAGAGTCACCATTAAATGTATGAACATGATGCCATGCCTGTCTCATAATTGCGATGACTCCATTGACTTAATTATCAAGTTATCTTTGTCAGGATTCCCAGTAGTGCTATGCAACGCCACTTTGAAATCTTTTAATACCCACGTCAAACGAGCTCTCTGTGGTGATGCCTGATTTAGAAAACTGAATAAGCGATCGTGAAACCAGTCAGCAACGGCTTTGGCATCCGAAAAATTATGATTCCCTTGGTTAGCAGGGTAGTTCTAAAACCCAGAAGAAAGGTGGTCATTCTGCTAGCTGTCCCTTTAGGCTGGAGAAGAACGAGTCTTTACGGCTGGCTTGCCTAACTCAGTTAGCGATACAGTTGTGTCTACCTTGAGACTCCGTTGATTAAAATGAGCAGCTCACCTCTCAGTTAATATGCAGAAAATTTTCACAGCTCCCGAACCTGCTACTTTATTTGCGAGTAGAACCACGATTAGCGTGCAGGCGCTATTTTTAGGTGAGCGGATTGACATCAAAGTCTTAGAAAAAGGCGATCGTTTAGCAGTTTTACCTTTAGTGGTGACAGCGGGAGAGCAAGGCTGTGCAGTGATATTTCGTTATGGAGCCGTCGTGCTCTTTAACTTAACTCCAGAAGACACCGATGCTTTTCTAACGAGTCTCAAGCCCTCTGTGATCGAGCCTTTTGAAAAGCCAGAAACGGAATCTGACCAGATCCAGCTCAACCCTGCTGATGCCTCTAAGGTCAAAGACGGCATTATTCTCCTGAGCGAGTTTACAGTAGAGCGATTGCAACTCGTCGCTGACGTTTTGGCTAAAAGCGTAGTTCTGTCCCATTACGAAGCCAGCATTGCTAATTTCTTCGATCGCATTGAGCCTTTAGCGGCTGATTTGCAATATCAAGGTCGAGGCAAACGCCAAGATAGAGAGTTGCTGCGTCACATCGGCGGCACGCTATTAATTCAACACAAGATGGTAGGACTGGTAGCCTTGGGCGAAAAGCCAGAAACCCTCTGGGAGCGTCCAGAGCTAGAGCGGCTCTACCTTCGCATGGAAGATGAATATGAAATCAGCGAGCGGCACGCGGCTTTACAACGCAAGCTGGAGTTGATCTCTCGGACTGCTGAAACTGTGCTGGATTTGCTGCAACGCAATAGTAGCCAGCGAGTAGAGTGGTACATTGTCATTCTAATCGTGGTTGAGATTCTGCTAACCCTGTATGAATTGTTTTTTCGGGGCTAACCACGCGGTTCAAACCGTTTCACTACAGTCAGCACAAAAAGCACCATAAGCGCAGCAATTAAGCTGAGGGCTAACAAACCGCAACCTGCGGCAATGCCTAACGCTGCTGAAACCCAGATTGCCGCAGCAGAGGTCAATCCTCGGATACGCACTTGCTCAGATCTGTGCTTGGCCTGCTGGAGGATTTCTCCTGCTCCCAAGAAGCCAATTCCGGCGGCTATGCCTTGAATGACGCGGCTGAGGGCATCGGCACTGGCGTCAGTTTGCCCCAATTGGATGGGGATTAGGACTAAAAGAGCCGAGCCAAAACTGACGAGCATGTGCGTTCTAAGGCCAGCGGATTTATGGTGGATTTCTCGCTCGAAGCCAATCACGCCACCGACGAACAAAGCTAGACTCAGCCTGACAATGATGTTTAACAAGGCGTCTAAACTCACTGGATGAATAACAGTCAAGGGGTACCAACAAGCAATCGGGATTGTAGCTCTCCACTGTACTATTCTTTCGAGCCTTCAGGGAGGTTAGCGATCGCTGAGTCTGTCGATGCCATCAGCCAACGGGGGTAGGCGTAGGAACAGTTTGCGGTTAGTGTGCCTGGGTAGTGAGTGCTGCTCACCCAATCCACGACACTGTTTAAACTTTCTATTTGGCGATCGCCTGTCGCTTCAAAAGCCAAGCTCCACCAAGCCGTATTGTTAATTGTGAGTTGGGTTAGCTCCATCGTGCAGCCTGTTGGCATTGATTGACCCAGAGGAACGGCGACACAGGTTCGGTTCGGTAACACCTCATACTGCCGCTGCGATCGCACTTTTTGAACGTTAATCCAAGTTCCTTGCGCTAGTGACTGTTCACCTCCTGCCAGAGATTGACAGGAACTATCGCCCGACCACTTCACCCATTGCTCCACCTTGCCTTGCCAACCAGAATCAAAGTTTTGCACGCCTAACTCCGCTTGGCGCAGCTTCACTTCTAGGTTGCCCTGCCGTAGCTTCAAACCCAGGTATTCATGCCTTGGAACCAAGAGATAAGTATCTTGCCGCTCCATGGGTGGCGCTAAGTATTGGCCCAATTCTGCCTGCTGAAACCACTGGGCGATCGCATCTGGAATCGTACCGAGATGAAACCAACGCACTTCTGTTGTAATCAACATGAGTTTCTCTACCCCTCAACCCCAAGAAATCGGGATCAACAATTCTCAAGATCAGGCAAGAGCAGAGAGTTGCCTAAAACCCAATCTTCACAATTAGATTTATTAATAGTTAATTTCTAAAATATTTGAATAAATTAAGGAAAGTTCATTTTAAGATAGGACTAACGTTAAAGCCCTTCATTGCTGGAGGAGACTCTACTTCCGCGAGAGAAGCAGCAGAGAAAGGGCACAAACGCCGATGAGTCGGGTGCATCTCCGTGTCCAGTTGTTTCTGTACCACCGTCTTCCAGAGGCCACGAAGTTTCCGGGAGAGTCAGTGCCTGGAACAACTTATTGGTTGGCAGGAGTGAAATAGTGCACATAGAAAACCAAATGGCAGCAGTAACTCAAGCAACAGCAAGTTTTGTTAAACCATTACTTGATGAACCATTATTAGACCCTTTTTTTACGCTATCTCTGGATTTGCTTTGTGTAGTAGGTTTCGACGGCTACTTTAAACGCTGGAATCCAGTTTGCGAAAAAACCCTGGGTTTTACTGCTGCTGAGTTGCTCAACACCCCTGCAATGCGATTTGTCCACCCTGGCGATCGCGCTCTAACCAAAGCTTACATTCAGCAACTACTCCTGAGTGCCGAACCCATTTGTTTTGAGAATCGCTGCTTGTGCGAAGACGGTTCCTATCGTTGGTTATCTTGGAAAGCCCAAGCGCTGCCAGAGCAAAAACTGATTTATGCCACAGCCCACGACATTACCGAACGCAGGCGATCAGCGAAACAACTGCGCTCCAGTGAGGAAAGATTTCAACTCCTGGTAGAAAGCGTCAAAGACTATGCCATCTATATGCTCGACTCAGATGGGGTAGTCATTAGTTGGAATACAGGTGCAGAGCGGATCAAAGGCTATAGTGCAGAAGAAGTGATTGGTCGGCATTTCTCTTGTTTTTATCCGCCCGAACAAGTCCAAGAAGGCAAACCTGCGTGGGAGCTACAGCAAGCCGCTACCTTGGGTCAGTGCGAAGTAGAAGGTGAGCGGGTTCGCCGAGATGGTTCTAGATTTTGGGTAAATGCGCTGATGATCGCGCTGCGAGATAGCAAAGGGCAACTCCAAGGCTTTGCGAAAGTAACGCGAGACATTACGGAGCGCAAGCAAACAGAAGCAATTCTGCAACGAGCCTTTGATCAACTCGAAAAGCGGGTTCACGAGCGGACGAGTGAGCTATCTCAAGCGAACTTCATGCTCAAGCAAGAAATTGCCGAGCGGGAGCAAGTCGAAGCGGCACTCAGGCAGTCAGAAGCCCAACTGAAGCAGCAAGCGCAACAGCTAGAGTCCACCCTATATGAGCTACAGCGCACCCAATCCCAACTGGTTCAATCGGAGAAAATGTCCAGCTTAGGTCAGTTGGTCGCAGGGGTGGCGCACGAGATCAATAATCCAGTTAGCTTTATTTACGGCAACGTTAAGTATGCCGATGAGTATATTCAGACGGTGCTGCATTTACTGACGCTCTACCAACAGCAATGCCCCGATCCGGTGGATGAGCTGAAAGCAGCACTAGTGGGGATCGACTTAGAGTTTCTAGCCACAGACCTGCAAAAACTGCTGCAATCGATGAAAGTTGGAGCAGAACGGATTCGCGAAATTGTCTTGTCTCTACGGAACTTTTCGCGTTTAGACGAGGCAGAAATGAAAGCAGTAGACATTCATGAAGGTCTCGACAATACACTGCTGATTCTGAAAAATCGGCTCAAAGCTCATGCGAGTCATCCTGGAATTACGGTGCTGCGGGAATATGGCGACCTACCCCTCGTGGAGTGCTACGCCGGACAGCTCAACCAAGTATTCATGAATATTTTGAGTAACGCGATCGATGTTTTGGAGGACTCCCAAAATCAGTTTCCTGAGCAACCGGGTGTAATTCATATTTGTACGACTGTGCAAGCTGATCACTGGGTCGTCGTTCGCATTGCCGACAATGGCCCAGGTATGAGTGAAACGGTACAGCGGCGGCTGTTTGATCCCTTTTTCACCACAAAACCTGTCGGGCGTGGGGTGGGATTGGGTTTATCCATTAGCTATCAAATTGTGGTGGAGAAGCATGGAGGCAGCTTAAAGTGCCACTCCATTCCGGGTCAAGGCACAGAATTTGTGATCAAAATTCCTAGCTCGGCGGCTCTGAGATCCAGCCTACCTCTGGCTGAGCCAGTGCAGCTCCAGCCGCGATCGCCTGATAAACAGCCGACCCTAAGCCCCCTGTCCGCCAAGCAATGTGTCTAGCGCCATGTGTGTAGCGCCATGTGTGTAGCGCCAAGCGTGACTCTGAGAGATTTGTCCTAAAATTGGACAACGAGCAAGTCAGGTAGGGAAGTAGTGGTCATGGGCATGTCTATTGAGGTTAATGGCGAAAACTTTGCAGTAGAGGTCGTGCAAAAGTCCTACGAAAAGCCAGTCGTAGTCGATTTTTTTGCTCAGTGGTGCGGCCCCTGCCAGATGCTCAAGCCCATCTTAGAGAAGTTGGTGCAGGAGTACGATTTCGTCTTAGCCAAGGTTGACATTGACCGAAGCCCAGATTTAGCCAACACCTACGGCGTGGAAGGGGTGCCAGATGTCAAAATCTGGATGAAAGGTGAGATGCGAGATGGCTTTGTAGGTGTTTTACCAGAACCCAAGCTGCGATCGCTGCTGTCAGAGTTGAGCTTGAAGTCTGAAATAGAGCAAGGGCTAGAAACGCTACAAACAGCAATCCAACAGGGCGACGTAGCCACAGCTAAGCAACTGCTACAAACGCTCAGTGAAGAATATCCTGAGGATCGCCGCTTAATTTTGGCGGGTGCCAAGTTTCTGATCAATCAAAATAAATTAGAGTCGGCCACCAAGCTATTGAGTGCGATTCAAGCCGATGACAAGGAATATTTCGCCAAAGCGCAAGCCATGAAATCGCTAATTCAGTTTCAGCAGATTGCCGCAGAATCTGTCATTGAAAATGAGTTGGATGAATTATTTCTAAAAGCCATTCGGTTGACTTTGGTAGCAGATTACGAAGCTGCCTTGCCGCTATTTTTAGAGTTAGTCAGTCGCGATCGCAAATATCGAGCCGATGGTGCTAGAAAAGCCATGCTGACTATTTTCGATTTGTTGGGCGATGAGCACCCTCTGACGAAAGAATACCGCAAGCAATTATTGCTGACTCTTTATTGAGTGCTATTTTTAACTACCACTTGAATAGGCTTACGTATATTAAACTGAGGTTTATCTAGTTAGTCTTAGTTTAATGAATCAACTTAGCTTTAAGGGCTGAGTCTATGGTATCTATCAAGTCTTAGCTAGAAAATCCAGCGATCGCTCAAGCCTTACTGGGTCTTGATTGTACAAATCCCACTAAGGACAGACATTTACCGACACTCTAACCAATCCAGCTCTGACGATTTCCCAGTAAAATTGGGAATAAGTTCCTTGGAAACACTTACGGAACTGCTGGAAGTGTATAAAATTGTTGTTTAATACTGGCTTATTAAAGTGGAACCATCTTTTTTTACAATTTACCAAACTCAGGCTGGTATTGAGCTACGGCCCGGATGTGACGATTCATCCGCAGAAGCGCGCTTGATTTGTACCCACAAATCCTATGAATCCGCTTACGAAAGTGCCCAGTTAATTGCTCATAACCGCAGCATGCCACTCATTGATTGCGTGTATGCGAACCATCTTCCTTAAATCAGGCTGAAATCATTGAATTCGTCTACTGAGTGAGTAGCTTGAACTTGATCCAAGCCGCGCCTAACAGTAGCCCCACCGCATGAGTCCAATAACTCCAACCAGAGGGATTCATGCCACTTGGTATGTTTAGACTTCCTAACCCGTAAATTGCCTGCTGCCCAAACCACCAAAACAAGTAAAACCAGGCAGGTAGCTCAAGGGGCACAAAGATTACCAATAGAGGCAAGATGGAGTCAATTTTAGCTTTTGGGAAACTCACTAAGTAAGCTCCCAAGACTGCGGCGATCGCTCCATTGGCACCAATCAGCGGGGTTTGCAAAGTGGGATCGAGCAACACTTGTAAACCGCTGGTGAGTATCCCAGTCAGCACAAAAAAAACTAAAAACACTCCGTGCCCCAGAGTCGCCTCAGCTCCCGCCCCAAAAACTCTTAAAAAAAACAGATTTCCTAGTAAGTGCGCCCAGCCTTGATGCAAAAACAAGCTTACTAGCAGAGCGGCTAAAAGAAACGGTAGCGCTAACCACTCTCCAGCGATCGCATCTTGACTGAGTGCGAACATCCGGACAGGAACCACTCCCCAAGTTTGCAGAACATCGCCTAAAGCTGGCGCTTCTAGCTGTGACTCCCACAAAAACAAACCAATACTCAGCCCAATCAAGCCGTAGGTGACCATCGGACGAGAACGCTGGGGTAAGTTGTCACCAAGAGGAATCATGGCTAGAGCAGGCTCAAGGTTTTAACTAGCCTACTCCAGCTCTGCAAATAGGTCAGCTAAAACTTGGTTAGAAAACAAAAATCCCTCAGGATCACTGAGCTTGATTCGAGCCTCGGATGGCAGAGTTTCAGGGGTCAGGGTGGCGATCGCTTCCCATTCCACTCCTGTCACTTCTACCCAACTTTGTTCATGATGTGGCTGCAAACAGTGACAGATTTTGTCCAAGCTAGGTTTACCAAACTGCTTGGCTAACTCTACTAAACTCAAACCTTCGGCAAGGCGAAAGCCCAGCATTAGGGTGTCAAGAAGCAGGTCTGGGGAGAAGTGAGGAGTGAGGAGTGAGGAGTGAGGAGTGAGGGGTTTTTGCTGAAGGTGTTCCGGTAGGGTGGGGTCAGGAATTTTTGCGGTACTGATTTGAGTTGTATCAAACGTGAACTGAGGAGATGCAAGGTCTGATTTCTGGGTGGCGACCCATTCGTAGTACTCTCGGGTTTTGCGGGGGCGGGTGAAGCGATCGCCTTGGAGGTAACTAGCGGCTCCCATGCCAAAGCCATAAAAAGGTTGGTTTTTCCAGTAGACGCGATTGTGACGACACTGGAACCCTGGTTGGGCGTAGTTAGAAACTTCGTAGTGGTCGTATCCCGCAGCAGTGAGCAGTTGTTGAGCTAAACGGTACATCTCAGCCGCAGCAGTGTCGGAGGGCAATGGCCGATCTCCGGGTTGATATTGCCGCCCAAAAGCGGTGACAGGCTCCACAATCAGATCGTAGCTAGAGAGGTGCTTAGGAGCGATCGCGATCGCCGCTTCCAAAGAGGCTTGCCATTGGTCTAGGGTTTGATGCGGTAATCCTGAAATCAAATCTAAACTAAAGTTAAGCATCCCTGCTTGATGGATCAGTTCCACGGCAGCATAAATATCGGTGACTGAGTGAGTGCGGCCACAAAGCGTCAACAATTCTGATTGAAATGCCTGCACGCCTAGGCTGACCCGATTGACCCCCGCTGCTCGATAGCCTTGGATTTGAGGGAGATCAAACGTGCCGGGATCAATCTCAATCGAGATTTCAGCATCAGCAGCAATGCCAAACTGACGCGCCAAGGTTTGCAAAATGCGATCGAGTTGCGCTGCGGAGAGCAGAGATGGAGTACCACCCCCAAAAAAGATGGTTTCTAAAGGCTGGGTAGAAATGGCTGTATCTGATGCTGTATCCGGTACAGTCAGCTCAATTTCTTGACACAGCACTTCCACATACTGCGCGATCGCCCCAGAGTTTTCGCCACGGGCATGATCCCCCACCACCGCCACCGGAAAGTCGCAGTAATAACACCGCCGCCGGCAAAAGGGGATATGCAGATAGGCTGCTTTGGGACGATCGCAAATGAGAGCTTGGAGAGTAGGACTTATGGGTTCTAGCACCAAATTTGTAATAAGACTCAAGCTAGTAAAGAGATTCTGATTAAAATCACCGCTAATGGGAAATGTAACGTGATTAATAGAGCAATGAGGCAATTCCTTGATTTAACAAAATCTTATTAGGTTATCCAGATGACTACTGCCCCGAAAGGTAGTGAAATCAACCCATTTCAATTAGCTTCAGTTCGTTAAAAATATAATTACTGATATAAACCCCATCTAGAAATTATTAGATAAAAGCCAGTTTTCAACATAAATTCAGCATAAATAATGTCATAAAGTTAAGCCAGCGAAGGATATAAAATAGAGCCATGTAAAGTTTTAATAGCTGAGTGCGTTCCAGTCGCTACTGAAGCCCTGCTAGATCTCAAAAAGTGAATTCAATCGGCTTAAAACGACGCTCAGCCACCATCCAACTCTCCTCTAGTCTCCCCAAAACTTTTTTAGGGAGCTAAACATACATCCCATCTATCCCAATGGGCTATACATATGCTCGACGCACTAATCATCTTCTCATTCATACTAGCAGGGGCGGGGATCGGCTTCTTCAGCGTTGATCTCCTACCCAACACAGCCTTAGCCCAAGTCAGCAATCGTGAGGGCTTGAGCTTGGTGACGGCTGGCTTCGGAGCCTTAATTGGAGTCGCCTTTGGCCTTGTCGCTCAGACTGCCTATCGACGGCTAGAAAAACAAGTTCGGCAGATGCCAGTCGATATCTTGCTCAGCCGTTCTGTCGGTTTAGTCTTAGGGCTGTTGGTCGCCAACTTGATGCTAGCGCCCATTTTCTTACTACCGATCCCCTGGGAGTTTGCCTTTATTAAGCCATTGGCAGCCGTTCTGGGTAGTATTCTGTTTGCTTTTTCTGGCATGTCTCTAGCCGATACCCACGGTCGAGCCTTACTACGGCTGATCAATCCTCACTCAGTCGAAACTATGTTGCTGGCAGAAGG
Source organism: Trichocoleus desertorum NBK24 (assembly GCF_030409055.1). Classification (GTDB taxonomy): domain Bacteria; phylum Cyanobacteriota; class Cyanobacteriia; order FACHB-46; family FACHB-46; genus Trichocoleus; species Trichocoleus desertorum_B. The sequence continues at coordinate 333,432 of NZ_CP116619.1, forward strand.
CACCTTGAAGCCTTCTACTACCAAAGTTTTGGATACGAGCTGCATCATCGACGGACGCATTGAAGAACTCCTCAGCACAGGTTTTCTGGAAGGCCAGATTTTGATCCCGCAGTTTGTGTTGCTGGAACTACAACAAGTGGCCGATGCTTCTAGCGACCAAAAACGGGTGCGAGGACGACGGGGTTTAGACATCCTCAATCGCATGAAAGAAGCTTATCCCGAACGAATCGTTATTCATTCTGCTGACTACGACGACGTTCCCACCGTGGACGCTAAACTTGTGCGCTTGGCTCAGGAAATCAATGCCACGCTGTTCACCAATGACTACAACCTCAACAAAGTGGCGAGTTTACAGCGAGTGCCTGTTTTAAACATCAATGAGCTGGCTCAGTCACTACGACCCGCTTATTTACCAGGAGACTACCTGGATTTGAAGATCCTCAAAGAAGGCAAAGAACCTGCCCAAGGAGTCGGTTATCTGAACGATGGCACGATGGTAGTGGTCGAAGAAGGCGGTAACCGAATTGGTGATGAACTCCAAGTAGTAGTCACTGGGGCGTTGCAAACTTCAGCGGGTCGCATGATCTTCGCGCGTCCCAAGTCTTCAATTGTCGCTTAGATAATGACACGAGCCACTAGGGTCAAACTGTGCGATCGCTGTGCTAATTCTGCGCCTGTGCTCTACCGCGTCAAGCTGGATGAGTCGGAACAATGGGATCGCTGCTGGCCTGAAGTTAGCCAAGATAATCCGTTTTATGTCTATGGCGGCACTTGGAAAGCTCAAAAGCGTCGGTAGAAGCCATTTTCTTTTATTCTGATGCCAGAGCGCATCTCTATAAGTTTGAAGAACCAGGGATGGGCGATCGCTCGTCCCTTCTTGCTAGGAGTCCAACATTGAATGAGGAACCAGGAGTAAGAGCGTTGAGTAACCCAGCTAGTCAAGATTCTAAGCGACTCAATTCAGATCTAGTTTGGAGCTTAGGGTTATTCGTCGCTGCTTGCGGTTTGTGGGGGATCAACTTGGGTGGGGTGCCTCTGCGGGATTGGGATGAAGGTAACTATGCCGCGATCGCCAAAGCTATGTACCGCACTGGGAACTGGCTCTACCCCATGCTCAACGGCAGTCCTTACCTTAACAAGCCACCGCTGCTAGAATGGCTGATCGCTAACAGCTACAAGCTATTCGGGATCAGTGACTTTACAACTCGCTTACCCGCAGCGTTTTTAAGTGCTTGTGCGGTGCCATTGCTGTATTGGGTAGGGCGACAGGTATTTAACCAGCGCTTACCCGCAGTTTTTTCCGCAGCGGTGTATCTCACCCTCCTCCCTGTCGTGCGGCATGGGCGACTGGCGATGCGAGACGGCATTACTGTCTCATTCTTGCTGCTGTTATTGGGATGCTTGCTGAAGGCGCGTCACGATCGCCGTTGGGCTTTAGGAGCGGGCATTGCCCTAGGCTTGTTGGGCTTGACCAAAGGCATTTTGGCTGTACTGCTAGGGGCGATCGCGTTCGTTTTTCTAGTCGTAGATCGGCAGTACGCTTTACTTCGGAGTCCTTATCTGTGGTCTGGAATTGGTTTGGGGGCTGCACCAGTCCTGGCTTGGTATGCCGCACAAGTGCAGCACTACGGCTCTGTTTTCCTGCAAGTCCATTTCTTAGCCCAGTCGGTAAATCGCGTCTGGGAGTCCGTCAATAGCAATACTGGTCCTGTTTGGTACTATCTCCTAGAGCTGCTGAAATATACTTGGCCTTGGTTACTTTTCCTCCCCAGCGGGTTAGCGTTGGCGTGGCAAAAGCGACAACTGACTTGGAGCCGTTTAGTCTTAGTCGGAATCGGGATTTACCTGAGTACTGTTTCAGTAATGACGACCAAATTGCCTTGGTACGTGATCCCGCTCTACCCCTTTATCGCTTTGGTTTTGGGCGCACAACTCGATCAGCTTTGGCACCGCGATCGCCCTTATGCCAAAGTAGCAGCGGGTTTCTTGGGGTTCCTAGCGATCGCAGGCTTTGCAGGAGGAGCCTATGCCAGTTGGGCCGACTCTGAGCCTATCTTGCTAGCAATTGGCACAACTGTAGGGGTGAGCTTTGCCTGGGCAGCTTGGTGGATGCTGCGTCAGCAACGGCAGTTCATCACAGTTTTGCTGGTAGGTTGCTATCTGAGCCTGGGATTACTCATGAGTTCTTCGCTTTGGCTGTGGGAGCTAAACGAAGCCTATCCCGTTAAGCCCGTGGCTGCGCTGATTGCCGCTCATACTCCACCCGGAACCACCGTCTACACCTCATTTCCCAACCATCGCCCCAGCCTTAATTTCTACAGCGATCGCCTAGTGCTACCTACAGGTTTACCCGATTTGCAGCGACTCCAGGCAGCTCAGCATTATTTGTTGCTAGATGCCGCAGTTCTAAATAGTTTGCAGATTTCTAGTCAGCGGGTACTAGGCATGGCTGAAGGATTTGCTTTAGTAGCACCCACCACTGCACCGACTCCCTAACGCACAAGCTCCCTAAGCAGACTCCCTAAGCAGTTAGCTGCCAAATTTTGATCGTGTTGTCCCAACTGCCACTAGCAAATAACTGCCCTCCGGCACTAATAGCGATCGCGTTGATGGGATTAGAGTGGTCTTTCAAAGTACAAATTAAGTCTCCTGTCCCCACGCTCCAGACCTTAATCGTCTTGTCGCTACTGCCACTGATCAACATTCTGCCGTCGGGGGTAATGGCGATCGCGTTCACCATATCTGCATGTCCTATGAGCGTGCGAATCAATTCTCCTGTCTGTAGATTCCACAACCGAATCGTTTTATCTTTGCTGCCACTGGCTAAAATCTGACCGTCGGGGGTGATCGCTACTGAATTGACTGAGTTGAAGTGCCCATAGAGGGTGCGAGTTAGTTCCCCACTGCCCAGGTGCCAGAGCTTAATCTGGTTATCCAGTCCGCCACTAGCCAGCAGCAAACTATTGGAACTAATCGCCACCGACTTCACCATCCCCGCAGTCCCCGATAAGGTACGGAGCAGTTCTCCCGTTCGCACTTTCCACAACCGTACCGTTCTGTCTTCACTGCCACTAGCCAGCAGCAGACCATTGGGGGTGATCATGACCGAGTTCACATCTCTGGAGTGCCCGACCAAATTGTGCAACAGGTCGCCAGTTTGGAGGTTCCAAATCTTAACGGTCGTATCATCACTACCGCTAACCAGCAATTGCCCATCCGGGCTAATCGCCACTGAGTTAACGGCTTTGAGGTGACCTGGCAAAGTCCGGATTAAGTTACCAGTTTGCAAATTCCAGATTTTGAGCGTGTCATCCAAACTGCCACTCACAAGAATTTGTTTGCGAGAACTGATTGCTAACGACATCACCCAGGAGGAGTGCCCGGTTAAGGTACCGACACATTTCCATAGAGCCAACTGAGACTTCGGTGGGCCAGAAAAAGCATGACTAGAACTGGGTGGCTTGGACGAGACAGGTTGGGAAATTGGCGTGGATGACCTCGGCCCAGAAATGGCACCCGAATTGGCACCGGAAGTAGAACTAGAAGTAGAACGACTAGAAACCCGTGAGGGTGGCTGAGAAGTTAAAGGTCGCGATCGCGGAGGCTGAGAAGTGGGAGGAATACCTGATAAAGGTGGGTTAGTGGGTTTTGGTGCCGAGTCAGGTAGGGAAGGAGGAACTGCCTGTAAATCTTGGAGGACTTCATCTACAGATTGATAGCGATCGCTCACCAAATCTTTAAGCAGCTTGTCGAGAATTTGCCCCAATTGGCTACTGACATTTACCCCTTTGCGGGCCAAATATTCTTGCCACAGCCACCGCCCTTTTAAGGGGTCGTAAAGTTCCTCTGGCTTCACTTGGGTCATCAAATAAAGGCAAGTCGCCCCTAGACTGTACAGGTCGCTAGCAGGATAGGCCTTACCACTCCGGAGCTGCTCAATCGGTGAATAGCCTTCAGTGCCAATTTTGGTACCTGGCTGCGCTAAGGTAACATCGCTTAGTAACTTAGCCACACCGAAGTCAATCAGCACTAATTTTTGGTCTAACTTGCGCCGCACAATATTGGAAGGCGTAATGTCTCGGTGAACGACTTGGCACTCATGCACAAACCGCAAAACTGGCAGTAAATCATTTAAGACATCGCGAATTTTTTGCTCGCCAAACCTGCCTTGTTGGTGGAGTTCTTGAGCTAAATTCAGTCCCTCAATAAATTGCTGCACCAAATACAACCGCTGATCTTGCTCAAAATAGGCGAGCAAAGCTGGGATTTGGGGATGTTCGCCCATTTCATGCAGACGTACTGCTTCTTGATCAAACAAGCGAATGGCTTTGTCTAAAGAGCGTGCACTTTGCACCTGAGGCGAAAATTGCTTCACCACACAGCGGGTCTTGAGTCGGTCTTCATCAATTGCTAAATAAGTGCGCCCAAAACCACCCTGACCAATCGGCTGCAAAATTCGGTAGCGATCTCTGAGTAAAGGAAACAGCTTCGACTCACAGCTTTGGCAAACCGTGGCACTATCAGGATTTTGGGGTTGCTTACAGTTCGGATTCAGGCAACAAATCATACTCAGAGGGCACCCAGCGGATCTGCATTGATCTTCATTGTCCCAGGGGGATTCTCTCGCTGACTTAAAACTTCATGAAATGGTATGAGCAGCGTGATAAACCCAGAGTCCACGAAAAAACCCTTGAGCGTAAGGCTGCAAGGGTTAAATCATTCTATATTTCTGGCTGGAAGGCCGCTAATTTTACCTTGACGGCAAGCTGCGATCGCTCAAACTCAACCACCCGCGATCGCTGGAATGATACTCACTTCGTCACCATCGCTCAGCGGAGTCTTTTGTCCATCCAAAAACCGGATGTCTTCATTATTTACGTAGAAGTTGACAAAGCGGCGCAACTCACCTTGGTCATCACAAAGACGAGCCTTGATGCCAGGGCAGTTTTGCTCCAGAGACTCCAAGAGTTCACTAATATTGTTCCCCGCACACTCTACCGTGGCTTGGTTATTGGTCAGCTTTTGCAGGGGAGTCGGAATCAGAACTTTAACGGACATAGGACAGTTTAGAAGGATGAAATAGGAAGGATGAAATAATAAAGATATAAATGCGCTAGCGCATTTATATCTTTATTAAACTAAAACTTGTTGCCACTCTAGGCGATCGAGGGTGCGGGAACGCTCTAAGGCTCGCTCAAAGCTGTCGAGTTTGGGTTCGATAGTGAAGGGTTCATTGATGCAGCCCTGCATCGCTTCTTGGGTCTTGAGGCCATTGCCTGTGATGTAAACCACAGTGGTTTCTTCAGGATCAATTTTGCCTGCTTCTACCAGCTTTTTCAGAACGGCGATTGTGGTGCCACCTGCGGTTTCCGTGAAGATGCCTTCAGTTTCAGCCAGCAGCTTGATCCCTTCAATAATTTCAGTGTCGTTGACCGATTCGATATTGCCGTTAGTTTTCTGTGCCACATCCACTGCATATACGCCGTCCGCAGGGTTGCCGATCGCGATCGACTTGGCGATCGTGTTGGGCTTGACGGGAGAGATGAAGTCACGGCCTTCACGGAACGCTTGAGCGATCGGAGAGCAACCTTCAGCCTGAGCGCCGCTGAAGCGCACGGGCTTCTCATCGACTAAACCAACTTTGACAAATTCTTGGAAGCCCTTGTAGATCTTGGTGAACAGGGAGCCAGAAGCCAGGGGCGCGACAATATGATCAGGGAGTTCCCAACCGAGTTGCTCAACCACTTCGTAAGCCAGCGTCTTCGAGCCTTCGGAGTAGTAAGGACGCAGATTGATGTTGACGAAGCCCCAACCGTGGGTATTGGCGACTTCCGAGCACAAGCGATTCACTTGGTCGTAGTTACCATGCACTGCCATCACCGTCGGGCCGTAGATCAAGGTGCCCAAGACTTTGCCAGCTTCCAAGTCAGAGGGAATGAAGACGCAGCAATCCAGACCTGCATGAGCCGCGATCGCAGCGGTGGAGTTCGCCAAGTTGCCTGTACTTGCACAAGAAACAGTGGTGAAACCTAGCTCACGAGCGCGAGTGAGAGCGACAGAAACCACCCGATCCTTGAAACTCAAGGTGGGCATGTTGACGGCATCATTCTTGATATAGAGCTTCTTGAGACCGAGGCGACGCGCCAAGCGATTTGCTTGGAGAAGAGGAGTCATGCCAGTGCCGACATCAATGGGGTTGTCGGTGGCTACGGGCAAAAAGGGGCGATAGCGCCAAATGGAGTTGGGGCCAGCTTGAATACTGGCGCGGGTGACTTGCCGTTGGATAGCGCTGTAGTCGTAAGCCACTTCCAACGGCCCAAAACAAAACTCACAAACATGCGTGGCTTTGAGTTCGTACTCTTCGCCGCATTCTTTACACTTCAATGCCGTAAAGGTGGCAGCAGTGGATAGGGTGGGTGTGTGAGTTGCCTGGGTCATAGTCACAGCTCTCTTGTAATCAAGAATTACGGTCTTTTGAAGTTCTGTCGCGTCGGCAGTGGTTCAGATAGTAACACGCCTTTCAAAACAGCGTCAAACATAGCCGACTTATTTTGTCGGGATTAAGTAAAACATTTACAGAGAAGGGGTTTTGGCTATTTTTGTCAAAATTTATCCCAAACTTCCCTCAAAGTTGAGTGACAAAGTAGAGAATTTTTTGTGAGCGATCGCTCATTTTGTTGTTAACAACCGCAATACCATTCGTCATCCACCACTAACAGGCGGAATTAGCACCACCTCATCCCCTGCTTGTAGTGGTGTATTGGGTTCGACAAACTGCAAATTCACACCAAAGCGAGTTAAGTCGCGCCACTGCTCTAGTTCTGGATGCTCTTGGATCAGGCGATCGCGCACTTCAGCTACAGTCGCCCCGATTGGCATCTCTAAAGTAATTTCTGGCAGTTCGTAAGCTTCTTGATAAGCAGCAAACAGCTTAATGGTCACACTAATAATAGAAGGGTCAGACATCAGTCTTGGCTCACGAAACCTCAAACCCTACTTTTAGCGCAAAGACTCGACAATAATGGCGGTTGCTAAGAAGAAAAAGACTACGGCAGCTAAACGGAGAAGGATCTGTGCGATCGCAGGCAACCACCAAATCCTCAGCTCAAGCCCCGTTGGTACTGCCGTTGGTCACCCACTAGATGATCTCGCAATTCTGCTGCGACACTTGATGGCAGCATCGTCACACGGCTCTTGCTACCTTTACTGTCTCTGACCACAGAACGTTGGGCATAACAATTCACATACTGCTGAAGTTCTTGACGAAGAGATACACTGGCTTGACTTGAAGTTGGATAGTTTGCCAACAAATGGCGGGCAGTATCGATACGACCGAGTTGGGCATACAGCCGAATCAATTCTATCAACGTGTTTACTGAACGCTCTTTTTGGTTGTTCCAAATTTGCGTGGTGCGATCGAGCAACGCGATCGCCTCGGTAGAACGATTGCGACTTAGATAAGCTTGAGCAATAGTGGGGGCAATCTGAGAAAAGGCATCCGGTGTTTGATAGGTGTTGATTAGTTCAGATGCCTGTCGAGCAATGTCTAGCTGACCCGACTGGATAGCGGTCACAATCAGATTATCAATGTTTGTTTCTTTGTAACCAGCCAGAGAAATCTCTCGAAGTGTCCTCCAGGCTGCCTCAACTTGCTGGTGGTTGAGAAACTGTTGGGACACCAGAGACAACATATAATCTGATGTGAATCCATTATTGGGATCAGCTTGCACCGCTTTTGCTGCTTTCACGGCATTCTGACGAGCCGTTTCCGCAGCGTCCCGCTGCCCAGTTTTGGTGTAAGCACGCGCGATCGCACCATAGGCAGTTGCTTGAAGGTGAAGGGCTGAAACTCTGGCTGTGGCATTGAGCGCTTGAGCAAAAACTGTTTGAGCGGCAGCAGTTTGCCCCACCTGATGCAAAACAGTGGCAATCTGCGCCAGGGTTTCAATTTGAGGAGAGCGAGTCGGGTCAGAATCTTGAAACGGCATCTGTGCCGCAATCAACAATGCTTGCTTAGGATGCTGCTGTTGGGCATAGGCGATCGCCAGTTGCTGAAGTAGATCAGTTCGCAGGGCTGGATCGGTTTTGATCAAACGTTGTACCGTCGGCTCGACCGCCCCTAGCGCATCAGCGGCTTGTGCCACAGAAATGGTGCTATAAGGATTGACTGCGATCGCACTCAGACCGGCTAACTGCTGAAAGGCAATGTTGGCTTCTGGGAGATAGCCTTGTGCAATCGCTTGTCCGATCGCGTTAGTGCCATCTTGCCTGTTTTGAAGCTGCTGAACAGCCTGGAGAAATTGTGCGATCATCTGAGACGATTTTTGAGGTTGGTTGCGTTGGCGATACGCTCCTGCGGCTAGCAGTAGATGATTCACTCTGATCTGAGGGGAGCTAGATCGCAGCACCTGAGCCAGACGATCGGGGTTTCCACCCGCTGCAAAATACTGCATCACAAAATCCCCCTGACTGTCATATAAAGGGGACTGGACATTATTCCAGGCTTGGTTAAAAAGCTGTTGTGAGAGAGGATGCTTTGCCGCATCATAGGCTGCGACTAAGACAGCGTAGCGTCGATCGTCTTCAGGAATATAACCTTTGAGAATCGTATTGAGGTAAGGTTTCGCTTTAGCTTCCTGACCAAGCTGGAGATACAACCGGGCAAGATCAGGATTCTGCCAATTGATTGGCACCACTTTTGCTACCTGATCAACCAACCGTAGCGCTTTTGCAGGCTGTTGAGTTTCGAGATATGCCTGTGCCAGAGCTAATGGAGTTATGATCTGAGTTGCAATTTCGGTTGGCGGTGCAGGCGGGATGAGCGGCACGATCGCAGATTCCATCGAGTCTAGCAACGATGCGATCTTTGGCGTTTGTTTCAGCTCCGAAGCAGTGGTTAACAGCAGACCCAAATCAGCAGCGCGGAACCGGGCATCAGGTTGCTTGAGGGTGAACTGAATGGCGCGAGTCAGGAGCGCAGTCGCACGATCGGGTAAACCAATCTGTTGGTAGTAGCGGGCTAGCCCAGACATCAGCCGCGCTTTTGCCTGCGGATCACGAAACCGCTCAATCCGGGCTGCAAGCTGATCAAACACTTGAGCAAGCTGAGCCTGTTTGCGGAATTGTGGATTACGGGAGAGTTCTTTAAGCAGTGATGCCATTTGTGCCTCAACGGGCGCATCTGGACGACGGGCACCCAGTCTCAGTAGATCGCAAATTCATTCCAGAGCGGGTAAGTAGATGGCTGTGATGACTGGAAAATGCCGCTCCACT